>JAGRIK010000187.1 GCA_020443325.1 Halioglobus sp. | reverse complement strand
TAGTTGGCGCGCAGCGGGTTGATATCGTGCAGGGGTTTGAATTCGCTGCTGCGATCCCACCAGCGTGAGGCCAGTGCTTCAAATTTCGCGATTTCCTGCGGGTCGACGTTCGATTCATTACTCATTATGCGGCTCCTGGTCCGGTCGCGATGCGCCGTTGCCACTGGTCAATCCGCCGTGTGAGTGCGTTGAGATCGATGCGCGACAGCTCCCGGTTTGCCATGACCTGTTCACCGGCAATCCAGCTGTGGCTCACCTGGCTGCCGTTGCAGGCGTATACCAGCTGGGACAGAGGGTGGTAGAGCGGCTGCGTCTCGGGGCCGCGCAGGTCCACGGCAATCAGGTCGGCCTGCTTGCCCGTCTCCAGGCTGCCTATACGGTCTTCCAGACCCATCGCCCGGGCGCCGTTGATGGTGGCCATTGCCAGGGCATCGGCGGCGGGCAGCGCAGTGGCGTCCTGCGTGTGCAGTTTGGCCAGCAGGGCAGCGCTCTGCATTTCGCCGAACAGGTTGAGGTCGTTATTGCTGGCGGCGCTGTCAGTCCCCAGCGCCACATTGACCCCATGGTCCAGCAAGGCGCGCACCCGACAGGTGCCGGAGGCCAGTTTCATGTTGGATTGCGGGCAGTGCACAACGTGAGCGCCCGTCGCCGCCAGCAGCGCGATATCCTGGTCGCCCAGGTCCGTCATATGGACACACTGTGTCCTGGGGCCCAGCAATCCGAGGCGATTGAGCGTATCCAGCGGGCGCTCACCGTTCTGTTCGACGGCCAGCAGCACTTCGCCAGCGGTTTCATGCAAATGAATGTGCACGGGGGTATCCAGTTCCGCCGCGAGTGTCGCGACCTTGGCCAGGTTGGCCTCGCACACGGTATAGGGTGCGTGCGGGCCGAATACGACCGTCACCAGCGCGCTGTGCTTGAAGTTGTCCCTCAGGGCCAGCCCCTTGCGGATGTAATCATCGGCGTCCTGCCCCCAGGCCGTCGGGAAATCGAAGATCGGGAACGTGATCTGGCAGCGCATGCCCAGTCGTTGCGCGGTGGCAGCACAGGCATTGGGGAAGAAATACATATCGCTGAAGGTGGTGGTGCCGGAGCGTATCATCTCGGCGATGGCCAGTTCGGTGCCGTCGGCGACAAACTCCTCGCTCACATGGGCTTCTTCAGCGGGCCAGATGTGCTCTTCCAGCCACGGCATCAGCGGTTGGTCGTCCGCATAGCCGCGCAGCAGGCTCATGGCGGCGTGGCCGTGGCAGTTGACCAGTCCCGGCATCAGGGCGTGCCCGGGCAATGCTATGACCCGTTTGGCCTCGATTGACTGCGCTTCAGCGGTGGGCAGCAGGGCCGAAATCCTGTCGCCGGTCAGTGCAATACTGTGGTTCTCCAGCACTACACCGTGGGGCAGTACCGGTACGATCCAGTCGGCGTGGATCAGTGTGTCGACAGTGGTCGGTGTTGACATCATGCGTCTTTATCCCTGTTTCCCTGTGTGGTCTTCGGGTGGCTTTGGTGGTGCCGTTTTGTGTGTTTGGACCCCTCGATCGACGGGAATCGGGCAACCGGCGCGAAAGTATAACCACAAATCGGGCGCAGCTGCCCTAATGGCGTCGATTTTCTGCAAAAACGTGGCGGCTGGGCAGTAAAATCCCGTATAATCGGCGGTTTGATTTCGGGGCCAAGCAGCATTGATTCTATCGCCAGGCGTTGCTGTAAAAAGGCCCTGTAATAAGAACTAACCGTTGTCCTTAAGATGCGTTCGCAGCCAGTCAAGGAAGTCCTAGTAAATGGGTGAATTAGCCAAAGAAATCCTTCCCGTCAATATTGAAGACGAGATGAAACAGTCTTACCTGGATTACGCGATGAGCGTGATTGTGGGTCGGGCGTTGCCCGATGTGCGCGACGGCCTGAAACCCGTGCACCGTCGCGTCCTGTTCGCGATGAACGAGCTCAGCAATGACTGGAACAAGGGCTATAAGAAGTCTGCCCGTGTGGTGGGCGACGTGATCGGTAAGTATCACCCGCACGGCGACTCGGCGGTGTACGACACCATCGTGCGGATGGCCCAGCCCTTCTCCCTGCGCTACATGCTGGTGGACGGGCAGGGGAATTTCGGTTCGGTGGATGGGGACTCTGCAGCCGCCATGCGTTACACCGAGATTCGCATGCGCAAGATTGCGCACTCCATTCTGGCGGATCTCGACAAGGAAACCGTCGATTTTGTCGACAACTACGATGGCACCGAGCGCATCCCCGCCGTTATGCCAACACGGGTGCCCAACCTGCTGATCAACGGCTCCTCCGGTATCGCAGTGGGTATGGCCACCAATATCCCGCCGCACAACCTCACCGAGGTGGTCAGCGGCTGCCTGGCCCTGATTCGCGATCCGGACATGACCGTCGACGAACTGATGGAGCATATACCGGGCCCCGACTTCCCCACGGCCGGTATCATCAATGGCCGGGCAGGCATTATTCAGGCCTATCGCACGGGGCGCGGCAGGATTTACGTGCGCGCCAAGGCGGAAGTGATCCACGACGAGAAGCGCGGCAAGGACATCATCCTGATCCACGAATTGCCCTACCAGCTGAACAAGGCCCGCTTAATCGAGAAGATCGCAGACCTCGTAAAAGAAAAGAATATTGAAGGCATTACCGAGCTGCGCGATGAATCCGACAAAGACGGCATGCGCGTCGTGATCGAATTGCGCCGCGGCGAGATTGGCGATGTGGTGCTGAACAACCTGTACGCCCAGACGGGGATGCAGTCGGTATTTGGTATCAATATGGTGGCCCTGGTCGACGGCCAGCCGAAGCTGTTGAACCTCAAGGAAATTCTCGAAGCCTTTATCCGCCATCGCCGGGAGGTGGTCACCAGGCGTACGGTCTACCTGCTGCGAAAAGCGCGCGAACGCGGGCATATCCTGGAAGGCCTGGCGATTGCGCTGAGTAACATCGATCCGATCATCGCGCTGATCAAGGCGTCACCCAGTTCCGCTGAAGCCAAAGAGAAGCTGCTCGCAGAGGCCTGGTTGCCGGGCGATGTGACCGGCATGCTGGAGCGCGCGGGCAGCGATGCCTGTCGCCCGGATGAACTGGAGCCGCAGTACGGCCTGCACGATGGGAAATACCTGTTGTCGCCAGCCCAGGCCCAGGCGATTCTCGAGTTGCGCCTGCACCGCCTCACCGGCCTGGAGCACGAGAAGCTGCTGAACGAATACCAGGAAAAATTGGCCGAAATAGCAGACTTCCTCGATATTCTCGGGGATCCCGAACGCCTCAAGCTGGTGATCCGCGAGGAGCTGGAAGAGATAGTCACCGAGTTCGGCGACGAGCGGCGGACCGAGATTACCGCTTCACAGCACGACCTGACGGTTGAGGATTTGATCACCGAAGAGGACAGGGTCGTCACGATTTCCCACGGTGGTTATGCCAAGACGCAGCCGCTGAGCGACTACCAGGCCCAGCGCCGTGGCGGTATGGGTAAATCTGCGACGGCGGTGAAGGATGAGGATTTCGTCGAGCACCTGTTGATCGCCAGCACCCACGCTACCATCCTGTGCTTCTCCAACCTTGGAAAGGTGTACTGGCTGAAGGTCTACCAGATACCGCTGGCGGGTCGCAACTCGCGTGGCCGCCCGATGGTCAACCTGTTGCCGCTGGAAGCCGGAGAGCGCGTGACCTCCATCCTGCCCGTGGAGGAGTATACCGAGGGCCACTATATCTTCATGGCGACCGCCAACGGCACCGTCAAGAAAACACCGCTTACCGATTTCGCCCGCCAGCGCAGTGTGGGCCTGCGTGCCCTGCAACTGGATGACGGCGATGTGCTGGTTGGTACCGCAATCACCAGGGGCGATTGCGACGTGATGCTGTTCAGCACCGAAGGCAAGGCCGTGCGCTTCAGGGAAACCGATGTGCGGAAGATGGGTCGTACCGCACGCGGGATTCGCGGCATCCGGCTGGGAGAGGGGCACAGGATGATTTCGCTCATTATCCCGCAGGCCGGTGGCATGGTGCTGACCGTGAGTGAAAACGGTTACGGCACGCGCACCCAGATCGCGGATTTTCCCACCAAGGGTCGCGGTGGCAAGGGGTTGATTGCGATGTCTACCAGCGAGCGCAACGGCGATATGGTCGGCGCAGTGCAGGTCTTCGAGGGCGATGAACTCATGCTGATTTCCAACCAGGGCACTCTCGTGCGCACCCGCACGGACGAAGTCTCTGTGCTCGGTCGCAACACACAGGGTGTGCGAGTCATTCGCACCAAAGAGGGCGAAAGCCTGGTGGGTGTGCAGCGCGTTGCCGAGCCTGAAGACCTGCCAGACTCAGAACCAGATTCAGAACCAAAACCCGCACCAGAATCCAGCTCCGATTCTGATAGCAACGATGACGCCGCTGACTGATGCGGCGCTACCCCACACCTTGAGGACACAAGTACGATGACCCGCTGCTACAATTTTTGCGCCGGACCGGCTTCACTGCCGGAACCGGTTCTTGAGATCGCCCGCGACGACATGCTGGACTGGCACGGCAAAGGCCTGTCCCTGATGGAAATGAGCCATCGCAGCGACGAGGTCGTGGGTGTCGCGCAGCATGCCGAGCAGACCTTGCGCAGCTTGCTGGGCATCCCCGATGACTATGCCGTGCTGTTCCTGCAGGGCGGCGCCAGCACGCAGTTTTCTGCGGTACCGCTCAATCTCCTTGGTGACAAGGGTGGCGCGGATTACGTCAACACCGGGCAGTGGTCCAAAAAGGCGATAGAGGAAGCGCAGCGCTACGGTGACATAAACGTGGTGGCCAGTTCCAAGGACAGCAACTTTTCCACGATTCCGCCACAGTCGTCGTGGCAGTTGGGAGCCGCCCCCGCCTATCTTCATTACGTGTCCAACGAGACGATCGGCGGTGTCGAGTTTTTCTGGACGCCGCAGGTCGATGTGCCGCTGGTGACAGATATGTCTTCAACGATTCTGTCGCGCGCAATCCGTGTTGAGGATTACGGGGTGATTTACGCGGGCGCACAGAAAAACATCGGGCCGGCCGGTCTCACGCTGGTGATTGTGCGGCGCGACCTTCTAGGCAAGGCACACCCACTGTGCCCCACGATGCTCAACTGGCAGGTCGCGGCGGAAAACGAATCGATGTACAACACGCCGCCTACCTATGCCCTGTACCTGGCGGCACTGGTATTTGACTGGTTGGTGGATCAGGGCGGGATATCCGCGATAGAGACGGTCAATCGCCGCAAGGCGCAGAAGTTGTACGCGGCGATCGACGGCAGTGATTTTTATAGCAATCCGGTGGAGCTTGCGAGTCGCTCGCTTATGAATGTGCCCTTCATCCTCGCGGATGCGGAACTGGATAAGTCCTTCCTGAAAGAATCCGAGGCGGCCGGCCTGCTCAACCTGAAGGGGCATCGCTCGGTAGGCGGCATGCGTGCCAGTATCTACAATGCCGTGAGCGAAGAGGCCGTGGATGCGCTGATCGCCTTTATGCAGGATTTTGAGCAACGTAACGGTTAAAACCACTTATGGCAGACAGCAGGAATCTTGAGCAGGTCAGGGCAGATATCGATGCCATCGACCTGGAAATCCAGACGCTGATCAACAAGCGTGCGCAGTGCGCGCAACGTGTCGCTGATATCAAACTGGCAGATGTGGCTGCAGCCCACGCGCGCGGCGAGACCGGGGTTGAGCCCGTGTTCTACCGGCCGGAGCGCGAGGCGCAGGTGTTGCAGCGGATTATCAGTCGCAATGAGGGACCTCTGGAAGGCGCCAATATGGCGCATATCTTTCGCGAAATCATGTCGGCCTGTCTCGCGCTGGAAAAGCCGCTGCAGGTCGCCTATTTCGGGCCGGAGGGAACCTTTACCCAGGCGGCGGCCATCAAGCATTTTGGTCACGCCGCCGTGTGCGTTCCCCAGTCGACGATCGATATGGTGTTTTCCCAGGTCGAGTCCGGTGAGTGTCACTACGGGGTCGTACCTGTAGAGAACTCGACCGAGGGTATGGTCAGCCACACGCTGGATAATTTCATGGATTCCCCGTTGCAGATTTCCGGTGAGGTGGAATTGCGAATCGGGCTGCATCTGCTGGTGGCGCCGGGTACAGCTGAGGGTGATATCACCCGAATTTGCGCGCACCAGCAGGCGCTCGCCCAGTGTCGCTCCTGGCTGGATAAACACTGGCCGCAACTGGAGCGCGAGGCGGTGAGCAGCAACGGAGAGGCCGCGCGCATGGCCGCCGAGATGCCGGGTGTGGCGGCGGTTGCCGGTGATATGGCGCTGGAGCGTTATCGCCTGGAGGCCCTGGCAACCCACATCGAGGACTACGCCGATAACACGACGCGTTTCCTGATCATCGGCCGCGAGGAAGTGTTGCCCAGCGGTCGCGATAAGACATCAATCATCGTTGCCAGTCGCAACAAGCCGGGTGCACTTTTCAACCTGCTGGAACCGTTCAGGCGCGCCAATGTCAGCCTAACGCGTATCGACACGCGGCCCTCGCGTACAGAAAAGTGGGCTTACGTATTTTTTATCGAGTTCGAGGGGCATTTGCGGGATGAGAAAATCGCCGCAATCATGGTGGAGTTGGAGGAACAGTCCATCATGCTGAAGCCGCTGGGGTCGTATCCCCAGGCGCTGCTTTAACTGTCCCCGTGAGTTACGCCTCCGACACAGTCCTGATTGTTGGCCTCGGCCTGATTGGCGGATCACTGGCCAAGGCCCTGCGCCACAGCGGTTTCAGCAAGCATTTTATCGGCTGCGGACACCGCGAGCCGTCGCTGCGCCGCGGTGTGGAACTGGGGGTCATCGATGAATACACTCTCGACCTGAACGCGGCAATCGACCGCGCCGACATTGTGGTGATCTGTACGCCCACGCTGACAGCCGGACACATGCTCGAACAGATATTGCCGCGCCTGGCCGACCGCTCAGGCGGGCCCGTGATCACCGACGTGGCCAGTGTGAAGGGCAGCCTGCGGGATGCCGCTATTGCCGTGGCGGGCAGTGTGCCGCCGCAACTGGTTCTCGGTCATCCGATTGCCGGCTCGGAGCACAGCGGCGTGGAGGCAGCAGACGTTAATTTGTTCGTCAATCACCGGGTTATCCTCACGCCCGTGGAGGGCAACGATCCGGCGGCAGTCGAACTGGTACGCGCCATGTGGGCGAGCACGGGCGCCGATGTGCTGGAGATGACGGTGGAGCGGCACGATGCCGTGCTCGCCGCCACCAGCCACCTTCCGCACCTGCTGGCTTACGCACTGGTGGATGCACTGGCGTCGTCGGATGCCAGCGAGGACATCTTCCGCTGCGCAGCCGGCGGGTTTCGCGATTTTACCCGCATCGCCTCCAGCGACCCGACCATGTGGCGCGATATTGCGCTGGCCAACAAATCCGCATTGCTGGACGCGATCGATTTATTCAGCGATCACATGAGCCGGTTGCGCGGCGCTGTGGAAGCGGGCAATGCCGATGAATTGATGAATACCTTCACCCGGGCCAAGCAGGCCCGCGATGAATTTGCCGCTCTTCTGGCCCAGCGCAGCGATTCAAAACGCTCATAAGGTTTACGTTATGCATTTCAAGTTACAGCCGGGCGGCGCCCTGACAGGCGAAGCGAGAGTTCCGGGCGACAAGTCCATTTCCCACCGTGCAATTATGCTCGGCGCACTGGCCGAGGGTACGACCCGGGTTAACGGGTTTTTGGAAGGTGAGGACGCGCTTGCCACGCTGGCCGCGTTTCGTGCGATGGGTGTGACCATAGAGGGACCCGTGAATGGCAGCGTGACCGTTCATGGCGTCGGGTTGCACGGGCTGAAAGCACCGGTTACTGCGCTGGACCTCGGCAATGCCGGCACGGGTATGCGCCTGCTGTGTGGCCTGATGGCCGGCCAAGCATTTGATACCGAGTTGACAGGCGATGCCTCCCTCTGCGGTCGCCCGATGGGACGGGTGATCGAACCCCTGACGAGAATGGGTGCGAAGATTCAGTCCGCCGAGGGCGGCAGGCCACCGCTGTCGATTTGTGGAGGGCAGCAGTTGCAGGGTATTCATTACGATCTGCCGATGGCGAGTGCGCAGGTGAAATCCTGTTGCCTGCTGGCGGGCCTGTACAGCGAGGGCCGAACCTCTGTCACTGAACCTGCCCCCACACGCGATCACACGGAGAGAATGCTGCGCGGGTTTGGCTACCCGGTAGAGTCGAACGGCAGCGAGATATCGCTGCAGGGCGGTGGCAGTCTCCGGGCCTGCGATATCGAGGTGCCGGCGGATATCTCATCAGCGACATTTTTCCTGGTCGGCGCCAGCATCGCGCCGGGTTCTGACCTGTTACTGCAACATGTCGGTATCAATCCAACCCGTATCGGCGTGATCAACATTCTGCAGTTGATGGGCGCGGACATCACGCTGCAGAACGAGCGCGAAGTCGGCGGTGAGCCGGTGGCAGATATTCGCGTCCGCTACGCCCCCCTGCACGGCATCGAAATACCGGTGGACCAGGTGCCGCTGGCTATCGATGAGTTTCCGGCCATTTTTATTGCGGCTGCCTGTGCGCAGGGGCGCACTGTACTGCACGGTGCCGAGGAACTGCGGGTGAAGGAGAGCGACCGCATTGCAGCAATGGCGGAGGGGCTCAGTACGCTGGGCGTGTCCAATGAAGTACTGGACGACGGTATTGTCATCGAGGGCGGCGATTTGGGTGGTGGCGTCATCGCGACCTATAACGATCATCGTATCGCGATGTCATTTGCCATCGCCGCGCTGCGTGCCAGCGGAGAAATCACCGTGCGGGACTGCGACCATGTGGCGACCTCGTTTCCCGGATTTGACGATCTCGCGCGCCGCCTCGGCCTGCAAATCACCGCGGTAGCGGGATAGGCGCCTGTGACCAGCGTACCGGTCATTACCGTCGACGGCCCCTCCGGGGCGGGCAAGGGTACGATCAGCCACCTGCTGGCCGAGCGCCTCGGTTGGCACTTGCTGGACAGCGGGGCGCTTTACCGCGTCACCGGCCAGGCCTGTGTCATCGAGGGCGTCAGCTGGGGTGACCCTGCCGCTGTCGCTGACATCGCCCGCCACCTGGATGTTGTGTTCACGCTTGCCGAAAACGGCGAAATCCGGGTGGCCTATAAAGGTGTGGATGTGAGCGCAGAGATCCGCACGGAGGAGGGCGGGCGCGGCGCCTCGACCGTGGCAGCGATTCCCGCCGTGCGCGAGGCCCTGTTGGCCAGGCAGCGCGATTTTATGCAGCCCCCTGGACTGGTGGCCGATGGGCGGGATATGGGGACCGTGGTATTTCGCGATGCCCCCCTCAAGTTCTTCCTCACCGCGAGTGCCTCGGAACGCGCGGAGAGGCGCTATAAGCAGTTGATTGCAAAGGGGGAAAGTGTTAGTCTCCCGCGCCTTCTGGCGGATATACAGGAGCGAGATGAGCGTGACAGCAACCGCTCGGTTTCACCCCTGGTGCCCGCCGAAGATGCCATTGTCATCGACAGCAGCGCCACACCTATTACCGAAGTGTTTGAGAGGGTGATGCTGGAAGTGAAAAAGAAAGGTTTTATCTAGCCGTCCTCGGCCCCTGATTCCTTCCTGAATGGCTTAACTTACTGTTTTTCCGACTGATTCCAGTCAGGGTTGGGGGACAGTTTATATTGGATGACCCGGGCCGGCTGGAGGCGCGGTAGAGACAGGCCACTGTCTCGATCACATTAAACAGGTGCTAAGTAATGAGCGAATCCTTCGCCGAACTATTTGAAGAGAGTCTGAAAACCGTCGATATGCAGCCCGGTGCGATTGTAACCGGCGTGATCATCGACATCGATAACGAGTGGGTCACCGTACATGCGGGCTTGAAGTCCGAAGGTGTTATTCCTCGTGCCCAGTTTATTGATGCTAATGGCGATTGTAAGCTTAGCATCGGCGACGAAGTACAGGTTGCGCTGGAGGCTGTGGAAGACGGCTTTGGCGAAACCAAACTCTCGCGCGAAAAAGCCAAGCGTGCCGAATCCTGGAAAGACCTGGAAGCCGCGCACGAGGCCGACGAAGTGGTTACCGGTATTATCAATGGCAAGGTCAAGGGTGGCTTTACTGTCGATATCAATACTATCCGGGCATTCCTCCCAGGCTCTCTGGTGGATGTTCGTCCGGTGCGCGAAACCGTGCACCTGGAAGGCAAGGAACTCGAATTCAAGGTTATCAAGCTGGACCAGAAGCGCAACAACGTGGTGGTATCACGTCGTGCGGTAATGGAAGCGGCCAACAGTGTCGAGCGCGACGCGCTGCTGGAATCGCTGCAGGAAGGCATGTCCGTCAAGGGTATCGTGAAGAACCTGACCGACTACGGCGCGTTTGTTGACCTGGGTGGTGTTGACGGCCTGTTGCACATTACCGATATGGCGTGGAAGCGCATCAAGCATCCTTCCGAGATCGTGGAAGTGGGCCAGGAGATCGATGTCAAGATTCTCAAGTTCGATCGCGAGCGCAACCGTGTCTCACTGGGCCTCAAGCAGCTGGGCGAAGATCCCTGGTTGGAAATCACTGGTCGCTACCCCGAAGGCAGCCGCGTGAAAGCCAAGATCACCAACCTTACCGACTACGGCTGTTTCGCCGAGTTGGAAGAGGGTGTGGAAGGCCTGGTACACGTCTCCGAAATGGATTGGACCAACAAGAATGTTCACCCCTCCAAGATCGTCAGCCTGGGCGATGAGGTAGAGGTGATGGTGCTGGATATCGACGAAGACCGTCGTCGTATCTCACTGGGTATCAAGCAGTGCCAGCAGAATCCCTGGGATGCATTTGCCGAGCAGTACGCCAAGGGCGCTAAAATCTCAGGCAACATCAAGTCCATCACTGACTTTGGTATCTTCATCGGCCTGGAAGGCAACATCGACGGCCTGGTACACCTGTCTGACATCAGCTGGCATGAGCCGGGTGAAGAAGCCGTTCGCAACTACAAGAAAGGCGATGAGATCGAGACCGTTATCCTGTCCATCGACTCCGAGCGCGAGCGTATCTCTCTGGGTATCAAGCAATTGGAAGACGATCCGTTCGGCAACTATGTTGCCGAGAATGATCGCGGCGCGATTGTGACCGGTGAAGTGACGGAAGTGGATGCCAAGTCTGTTACGGTTAAACTGGCCGAGGACGTTGAGGGCATCTTGAAAGCCTCAGACATCAGCCGCGAAAAAGTCGAGGATGCCCGCACGATGTTCAAAGTGGGCGATACCGTCGAAGCGAAGATCATTGCGGTCGATCGCAAGAGTCGGGGCCTGGCACTGTCTATCAAAGCCAAGGACTTCGACGACGAGAAAGAGGCTGTGAAGTCGCTGAAGGAGACTGAAAATGAAACAGCGTCTCCGGGTACTATCGGCGATCTAATCAAGGCACAGATGGGCGAGTAACAACGCGCGGCAAGCGCAGTGTTCCGTCCTCGCAAGGGCTCACTCCGGTGAGCCCTTTTTTTTGTCGTTGGAAAAGTCCCGCCTGCGCTGGAGAATTGACACTTTTCCGTTAAAAAATAAGGACTTGCGAAATGTTTCAGTGCGGTACACAATAACCGCCTGACGATAACAGCCATAAGAACACCTCGAACGGGGGCTGTATGACCAAAAGTGAACTCATTGAGACAATCCTGTCACGGCAAAGCCAGTTATCCGCAAAAGATGTGGAACTGGCGGTGAAAACCATTCTCGAACACATGTCGCAGGCGCTTGCCAATGGCGAGCGCATTGAAATCCGCGGCTTCGGGAGCTTCTCGCTGCATTTTCGCGAGCCCCGGCGTGGCCGCAACCCGAAGACGGGCGATGCTGTCGAGCTCACCGGCAAGTACGTCCCGCATTTCAAGCCGGGCAAGGAATTACGGGAACGGGTCAATCTGGGTCTGCAGCTGGAGAAATAGGCTTGTTCTGCGACAATCTGGCGGTATGATCGAAAGTTCATACCGTTTTTTTTAACCTCATTTTATTGAACCGGGCATTCTGATGAAGAAACTGCGAACTCTCCTGACCGTGATTGTCGTACTGGCCATGCTGGCGGTGAGCATATTGTTTGCCCTGCAGAACGAGACGCCTGTGCCGCTTGACCTGTTGATCTACAATTTCGCACCGCAGAGCCTGGCGCTGTGGGTTCTGGCCGCGTTTGCGCTCGGCGGGTTGCTGGGCATGGTTGTCTCCTCTGTCATTCTGGTGCGTACGCGTGCTTCCCTGAGTTCTGCAAGAAAACAGCTGAACCGTGCGCGGGAGGACGCCAGTAAATTGCGCGATTCAACGGCGGTCGCAGAGGCCGCATGACCACCCCCATTATTGTTGCGTTGGATTATCCCGCAGCGCCTGCTGCGCTCGCGCTCGCGCAGCGCCTCTCGCCTTCGCTGTGCCGCGTGAAGGTTGGCAAGGAGCTTTTTACCCGCGCCGGGCCTGCGCTGGTTGAAGAGTTGCAACAACTCGGTTTTGAGGTGTTTCTCGACCTGAAGTTTCACGATATACCCAACACGGTAGCTGGAGCCGTGCGCGCCGCCGCCGAATTGGGTGTCTGGATGGTGAACGTGCACGCCAGCGGCGGTCGCAGGATGATGGAGGCCGCGGTGGAGTCGCTGGCAACGTTTAACCAGCGGCCAATTTTGCTCGGGGTCACTGTGCTAACCAGTATGTCTGACCAGGATTTGCAGGAACTGGGCTATAGCGAAACCGCACAGCAGCGGGTCGCACGCTTGGCAACCCTTGCCGCGCAAAGCGGTCTCGACGGCGTGGTGTGCTCGGCACTGGAAGCCGAGGCATTGCGCAAACAATGCGGTGAGACGTTTTGCCTGGTCACCCCCGGGATTCGCCTGGCCGGTGACGATGCCGGAGACCAGCGCCGCGTGGTGACCCCGGCACAAGCGCGGGCACTGGGCGCGGATTACCTAGTTATCGGACGCTCCATCACGGCTGCTGCGGATCCGCTGGCGGCGCTGCAGCGAGTGCATGACGAACTCGCTCTACAAGCCTCCCGCACCTAACAGCGTGTTGCATAAGTCTCTAGCGACTGCAAGACGGGGGAAAACTAACTGAGATGAAAACTGAGGTTTTTTCCGCCTCCTGGGTAGTGGCTTTGTAGGGCGGTTGCGGATAGAAATGTGT
>JAGRIK010000186.1 GCA_020443325.1 Halioglobus sp. | reverse complement strand
GGGTTGGGGTGGGCGGGGTATCCAGACAATCAGGCCCCGCTTAAGCAGACTGTGTCGCCGGGAGTCTTTCTGCGAGCAATGTCCGAGTCCCAATTTTTCGCGCAGCGAAAAATGGTCGAGTTGCGCAGCAGCCCGGCGGCACAGTCTGCTTGGGGCCGTCTGGATACCCCGCCCAGCCGAACCCTCCGGCACTACAGCGGAAAAACCACCCACCAAACAAAGTCTAAAGCACCTTAAAAAACACCTTGGAATTGCGCTGCAGGTTATAGAGCAACTTTTTCTGCGCCGGCAGTTCATCACGCGAGGTCTCTGCAAACCCCTGCTCGATAAACCAGTGCGCCGTTTGCGTAGTGAGGACGAACACCCGGTCGAGGCCGAGTCGACGCGCTTCCTGCTCCAGCGTTGTCAGCAGGCGCTGCCCACGCCTGCCGCCCCGGTATTCCGGATGCGACACGATACAGGCGATTTCGCCACTGCCCTCATCGGGAAAGGGATAGAGTGCAGCGCAGGCGATGATGCGCCCGTCGCGGACCAGCAGGCGGAACTGGCTGATCTCGGTTTCCAGCAGTTCGCGTGAGCGCTTCAGCAGGACACCCTGTTGTTCCAGTGGTTCAATCAATTCGAGGATACCGCCCACATCGTCGATGTTGGCCTGGCGCAGCAGTTCGTACTCGTCGTTGCCCACCAGTGTGCCGCAGCCGTCGTGGGTGAAAAGTTCCTGCAACAGCGCGCAGTCGTCCTCGTGGCTAATGATATGGCAGCGTGATACCCCTGCCAGGCAGGCGCTCTTGGCGGTCTGCAACAGGGAGAACTGTTCGGGATCGGTGATCTTGAGCCCGCTGATGTCGCCCACCGCACACTGGCGGATCAACTCACCCGCTTCGTTGACAATGCCCGCTGCCGTGCCGAACAGCACCAGTTTGTCCGCCCCGATCGCGGCGGCGCAGTGCACGGCGATGTCTTCCAGCGCCAGGTTGAAAATCTCGCCGGTGGGCGAGTAGCCCAGCGGCGACAGCAGCACGATCGAGCCGTTAGCCAGTTGCTGGTGGATGCCGCTGGCGTCGATACGCCTGACCCGGCCGGTGTGGTGAAAGTCCACGCCATCAACCACCCCGATGGGGCGCGCGGTGACGAAGTTGCCCGAGCACACGCGCATGCGCGAGCCCTGCATCGGCGAGTTGGGTAAACCCATGGACAGCAGTGCTTCAATCTGTGCCCGCAGTGAGCCGGCGGCGTCCTTGACGTGTTCCAGCGCGGCGTTGTCGGTGATGCGCATGCCGTCGTGGAAGACGCTGTCGAGTCCCGCAAACTGGAGGCGTTGCTCGATCTGGCTACGTGAGCCGTGAATCAGTACCAGGCGCACACCGAGACTGTTCAGCAGCGCGATATCGTGGATCAGGTGGGAAAAGTTTTCGTGCTGCGCGATATCGCCGCCCAACATCAGCACAAAGGTCTTGCCCCGGTGTGCGTTGATGTAGGGTGCGGTGTTTCTCAACCAGCGAATATGCGACTGCGCCGACGTTGTCACGTTGCCTTCCAAGCTATTGATAAATAGAAAGTTATTAAGGGTACAGAAAGCGGTGCCGATTACCTAATGGCAATATTGCACAGTGTTTACAGGCAGTAGTGGCGGATGCACTGTTGCAGCAGGGCAATACAGGGTTGAATCTGCTCCAGCTCCAGGTACTCGTTCGGCTGGTGGGCGCGATCGATGGAACCTGGCCCCATCACGATTGTTTCCATTCCCAGCTGTTGCAGAAAAGGCGCCTCTGTCGCGAAAGCGACGGCTTCGGCAGTGTGCCCCGTCAGTTTTTCCGCCAGTTGCACCAGTTCGCTCTGGGCGCCCTGTTCAAACGGGCCGATCTCCTCTATCAGGGGGCGCAGTTCGATATCCAGCCCGCGCTGCGCGGCGAGAACCTGCATGCGCTGCTGGATCTCGGCGCGCACCGTGGCGTTGCTGCCGCCGGGTGTCAGGCGCAGGTCAAAATGCAGTTCCGCGCTGCCGCAGATGCGATTGGGGCTGTCGCCGCCGTGAATGCACCCCAGGTTGAGCGTGGGGAAGGCAACCTGGAAAAAATCGTTGCTGTACCGCGCGGCCAGCTCCTGCCGGTAGGCCATCAGGTCGCTCATCACCGCGTGCATACCTTCCAGTGCGCTGTTCCCCAGTTGCGGGTTGGAGGAGTGGCCGGCCCGACCTGTTACCCGCACCGATTCCATCATGATGCCCTTGTGCATGCGCACCGGCACCAGGGACGTGGGCTCGCCGATAATCGCTGCCCGCGCCTTCGGCCGGCCGGCAGCGGCGAGTTGCCGTGCGCCGCTCATTGAACTCTCCTCGTCGGCGGTAGCCAATAGGATGAGGGGTTGCTGGAATTGGTCTGCGGTGAATGCGCTCGCGGCGGCGATGGCCAGCGGGAAAAAACCTTTCATGTCGGTGCTGCCCAAACCGTACAGGCGACTATCGCGTTCTGTCAGCGCCAGCGGGTCGCTCTCCCAGCGGCCCTCGTCGAACGGCACGGTGTCGGTGTGCCCGGCCAGTACCAGGCCGCCCGGTCCGCTGCCCAGTGTGGCGATAAGGTTTGCCTTGTTGCCGTCAGCGGTTACGTTCTGGATATCAACCTGAAAACCCATGTCGGCCAACCAGCTGGCCAGCAGGTCGATGACGGCGCGATTGCCCTGGTCCCAGCCGGGATCCGTGGAACTTACAGAGGGCGTGCCCACCAGTTGCCGGAGTTGGTCGAAAATACGCTTTTCGAACAGTGGCATCGGGACTCCAGTGGTCAGGATTACAGGGACGAGTGGAAGAGCATGGGACCCAGTCTAGACAAGGGTCGTCGCGGCGCCAAGTGCCTATCCTTCGCTACGCCCCGAAAATCCCCTTGAAAAGGAAGAAAAACAGTATTGCCAGTCCCGCACCAGCGGGCAGGGTGATGATCCACGACATGAATATGCTGCCGATAACGCCCAGGTTAAGCGCGCCGATACCGCGCGCAAGGCCCACGCCCAAAACAGCGCCTACCAGTGTGTGTGTCGTGGAGATCGGCAAGCCGGTACCGGAGGCGATCACCACCGTGGCCGATGCGCCCAGTGTGGCAGCAAAAGCGCGGCTGGGCGTCAGCTCAGTAATCTTGCTGCCGACGGTGAGAATCACCCGCCAGCCATAGGTGACCAGGCCCACGACGATACCCAGGCCGCCCACCAGTAGTATCCACCAGGGTACCGCGGCTTTGGCTGCTATCTCACCGCCAGACTGTACCGTGCTCACAATGGCGGCCAGCGGCCCGACCGCATTGGCTACATCATTGGAGCCGTGGGCGAAGGCCATGGAGCAGGCGGTGAATACCATCAACACACCGAATACCTGCTCCACCGAACGGAAACGGTGCATCTCGTCCGGTATATCCTTGATATTGCGCAACATCAGCGCACCAATGCCGGCAACGACCAGGCCGATGACCGAGGACAGGGCCATTGCATCGACGAAGGCGCTGCCCAGGCCGAGGTGCAGGTCGATTCCGACATGTGAAAGGCCTTTTAGGAGCGTGACCATGGAGATCATGAAGCCCACCATCCACATGTAAATCGGGATGTTCCGCTTTGCCTGGACAAACGGGTCTTCTGTGTCGAGGATGAAAAATTTCACACTCATAAACAGGGCGTAGGAAAGAGAGCCGGCGAGCAATGGCGACACCAGCCAGCTGGCGGCAATGGAGCCGACATTGGACCAGTGGATGACGTCGACGGAGATCCCGACGGCTGCGAAGCCGACAATGGCGCCAACGATCGAGTGTGTGGTGGAGACCGGCCAGCCTTTAATACTCGCTATCAGCAGCCAGGTGCCCGCGGCGAGCAGTGAGGACAGCATGCCGTAT
>JAGRIK010000185.1 GCA_020443325.1 Halioglobus sp. | reverse complement strand
GAATCCGCCCGCTGTTGCTGGTATTCGCCTCCGCGAGCAGGAAATCTGCCGCATCGCACACCTGCTCCAGCCACGATTGCTCGGAGTGAAAATTGTTCATCAGTACGAAGCGGTCTTCCAGTTCGTTGGACAGGGGCATGGCGACAAGGGACCCGTTGTCTGTGCGAAATTCAAAGGGCATGTCATCGTTCACCCAGTCGCAGAAATACTCTATGCCATTAGCCGCAAGTAATTCCGGTGTCTGCTCGCTCTCGTTGCGAGCGGGACTGATCCAGCCGCGTATGTCCTGCCCGCTGAGCTCGCGAAGCCGGCCGACAGAGCGCTCCACCAGCTCCCGCTCTTTCTGCGCGTCCATGCCGCCGTAATGCAGGCTGTCCATATTCCAGCCGTGGCATAGAATCTCGTCGCCGCGCTCGGCAATACGTTGCAGCAGGTAGGGCGCGCGCTCGGCCAGTTCAGTGTTGAAGGCAAAGCTTCCATTGATGTTGTACTCGTCAAACGCCTTCAGCAGGCGATAGATGCCGACCCGGTTGCCGTAGTCACGCAGCGAATAATGCCTGAAATCCGGGTAGGGCATGGTCATGCCGCCGGGCACGGGAAAGGGCTCGCCTTTCTGGTTCAGCGGGTAAAACTGCAGGCCGACATTGATCCACAGGGCCAGTTTTTTTCCGCCGGGCCAGTGAACCGGTTTGCGTTCCGTCAGCAGGCTCCAGTCGTACCGGTCATGATCCATGCCGTAGTGCCGCTGCGGGTATTCGAGATGTTCTTTATCCAGTGTCATGCTCCGGCCCCCCGCGCGGCGATATCGTGCAGGCTCTCGTCATAGTGCTGGTCGATGAAGTGCCGAGCGATGTCGCGGCCGGTCGTCACCCAGACATCGGAGTGGCCGGTGATGTACTCCAGCGCCTCCTCAAATGCTTTCAATCGATGCGGGCAGCTTACCTGGTAGTTGTGCGTGGGAATGCACATGACGGTCCCCGACTCCTCCCCTTCAGCGTACAGGCGATCAAAATTGTCTTTCAGCATCTGCCCGTAGCGCCGCGGTTCTACCCGGTTTACCACGTAGGCAATGGTATCGTTCATCTCCAGCGAATAGGGAATAGAGACGAACCGCTTGTTGCTGCGCAACCTGATGGGGGTGGGTTGATCGTCGTGGAACAGGTCGCAGGTATAGAAGCCGGCGTGATCGCCGAACAGTTCAGTACCCACCTCGGCGAACAGGTCCAGCGTCAATTCCGAGTGTGACAGTGCCGGTGCCAGGTAGCCCGCGCACTGCTGACCGGTATGCCTGTGTATGCTCTCCATGGCATCGCGAATCATGTCCCGCTCCTGCTCCTCGGACATGCCGTAGGTGTAGCGCGTGTTGTAGATGCCGTGGCTGAAAAACTCCCAGTCGCGCTCCGCGCACATCGCGATCAGTTCCGGGTGATGATCACACAGCGCCGTGGACAGCGATACCGAGCCGCGCACACCGTAACGATCGAGTACCTCCATCTGCCTGACGTGGCCCACGCGGTTGCCGTAGTCGCGGATGCTGTACCCGGGGGTTGCGGGATAGGGCTGCGGCCATGCCTTGCGATAGGGGTTTGCCGGTGGGTTCAGTTCGTAGAACTCGATATTCGGCGCAACCCAGAAAGCGACCCTGGCGCCGCCGGGCCACTCGATTTTGGGTCGCCCTTCGTAGGGCCAGTAGTCGTAAAAGTCCGGGTCGGCCTTCATTTCACTTCGCTTTTCTGCTTGTCCAGCCAGGCGAGTACCTCGCCCACGTCCACCACATCGGCGTATTTCAGCGACAGGTCGGTGAGGTTGGCAAAATGGTAACTCTCGTGTTTGTCTGCCACGCACTCCTCGGGAACAATGGTGCGATAGCCCCGGGACAGGCTATCCACCGCGGTGGCGCGAATACACCCCGAGGTCGAACCGCCCGTTAGTACGACCGTGTCGACCTGATGCCACACCAGCAGGGACTGCAGTTGCGTTTCAAAAAATGCAGAAGGCATTTTCTTCAGGTAGATGACATCGCGTAGCTGGTCGATGTCCAGCCGCTCGTCAAATTCGGATCGTTCCGAATTGAACTTGATGTTCTGCAGGGAGTCGGGCGTATTGGTGCGTGTACCCCATATTCCAGCGTCCTCGGCGGAATCCATATAGGCAACGTGTGTCCATACCACCGGCCAGCCAAGCGCGCGAAAACGGGCGGCGAGCTGGTTGACATAATCCAGCTGTCCGGGGTCTGTCTCATACGCAGTGGCGAACAGGTCCGTGCGGGTGTAGGCTTTTTGCAAATCGATGTTTACCAACACCGCCTTGTTGCCGAATCCGAAGCGCTTGCGCGCAGGATTGTTTTTAACATCCTGGTAAATTTCCCGTGCGGTTTTGTCACTGCTTTCCATCCACTGTTCTCCTGCTGTGTATCCTTCAAAAGATATAATATTATGTCTTTAAGGTATATAGTCGGTGGCTTGTCGGTAGTGGCTCAGTTTGAAATTTGCCGTGTGTGGGTGCCTGAGAGAAAGCGCTGTGGGCGAGACACGCCAAAAAGCGCACATCCATGTGCAGGCTCGGGTGGTGACGTACCCATAAACAGGGGCAGGCCCTCCTGTCACCACACGGTCCCGCCCATAGCGCTTTCTCTCAGCCACCCACACTCGGCAAATTTCAAACCGAGACACTACCCACCGGTCATATCGATTGCACTGTGACTCAATTCACAGTGCCCTCGCGGCCGCTGAATTTGTGTGCCGCGCTAACTCTCTACAAACGCCCGCTCGATCACGTAGTGCGCCGCATCGCCGTGGCGAGACTCCGCGAACCCTCGGCTGTCGAGCAACGCGCAAATATCCTTCAGCATGCTGGGACTGCCGCAGATCATGAATCGATCACGGGCCACGTCGATGGGCGGCAGGCCGATATCGGCAGTCAACTTGCCGTTGCGCAGCAGGTCGGTAAGGCGCCCGGTATTTGCAAACTCCTCGCGCGTCACCGTTGGGTAATAGATCAGTTTGTCTCGCACTGACTCACCGAGGTACTCATGCCTGGGCAAGTGCTCTGTGATGAGTTCCCGGTAGGCCAACTCCTCGGTGTAGCGACACCCGTGTGTGAGTATGATTTTGTCGTAGTGCTCATAGATTTCCGGGTCGCGAATAATACTGAGAAAAGGTGCAAGACCGGTACCGGTAGCGATGAGGTACAAGTGCTTGCCGGGCAGCAGGTTGTCCTGCACCAGCGTACCCGTCGACTTACTGTTCACCAGCAGGCCATCGCCAACCTTGATCTTCTGCAGTTTGGACGTCAGGGGGCCATCGGGCACCTTGATACTGAAAAATTCCAGTTCGTCCTCATAGTTCGCGCTGGCCAGGCTATAGGCTCGCATCAGGGGCTTGCCCTCCAGTTCCAGGCCTATCATCGTGAAATGCCCGTTCTTGAAGCGGAATCCGGGATTGCGTGTTGTCTTGAAGCTGAACAGCCGATCGGTCCAGTGGTGAACCGATGTCACTTCTTCTCTCAGTACGTGTGCCATGGGGCATTCCTCGTTACGAATTTCGATAGACAGAGAGTAAGATCTATCCTCTAATCGGTAAAATGGATATATTGGATATTATAAATCGATATTTTGGATATAGGAGATACCATGCGCTACAGCCTCCGCCAGCTTGAAGTGTTCCTCGCCACCGCGCGCTTTGAAAATATCACGCGCGCAGCCGATGCCCTGGCCATGTCCCAGTCAGCGGCCAGTGGCTCACTGCGCGAGCTGGAAAGCCAGTTCGACGTGAAATTGTTCGACCGGCTGGGCAAGCGGCTGCGGCTCAGTGAACTCGGGCAGCAGTTGCGCCCACAGGCTGAAAACCTGCTGGAACAGGCCAAAAGCCTGGAGCACGCACTGGCGGGGCAGGATGTGATCGGCCGCCTGCATGTGGGTGCGACGCTGACCATCGGCAACTATATCGCCGTGAACATGATTGCTGACTTTCGGGCGCTGCACCCGCACGCCGATATCGCGCTGCGCGTGGCCAATACCGAGGCCATTGCCGCGCAGGTGGCCAGTTTCGAACTGGATATGGGGCTTATTGAGGGCGAGTTGCAACACCCGGACCTGGATATTGTGCACTGGCGGCGGGATGAACTCGTGGTATTCGCGGCCCCCGACCACCCACTGGCACAGTCCGTCGCTGTGTCCGATGCCGAATTGCTGACTCTGCCGTGGATTGTGCGTGAACACGGTTCAGGTACCCGCCAGGCCTTCGAGCGGGCCATGCACGGGATTCTGACAGACCTGCATATCGCAATGGAGTTACAGCACACGGAGGCCATTAAACGCGCCGTGGAGGCGGGGCTGGGGGTGGGATGCCTGTCCCAGGTGTGCCTAGAAGATGCTTTCAGCCGCGGCTCTCTGGTGCCCCTGGCCGTTCCTACACGCGATTTTCGCCGCGAGTGGTTCCTGATAACACACCGCGAAAAATTTCACAGTGCGGGGCTCAGGGAGTGGGTTGCACTGTGCAACGAGCGATGGTCTGCACCGTAAGCCAAATCATCCGGTTCACAGACTCAACATGAGCAGGGCCGGATATTATTGCTGCTGCTCCTCGCGCAGGTCTTCCATCCGCTAGTGCAATTTCTTGCGCATGACTGCGGCAATACCCCCGGCCAGCTGAAGCGTGTAGACTCCAGCTTTACATCGCACCGACAAGCCTGAGGATAACCCCATGAAAGAAGCAGCCAATACCATTGTTATGAACATGGACGATTCCAACAGCATCATTCCGCAACTGGAAAGCGTAGAAGAGATTCGCCAGGATCGTAAGAACAAGCTGGCTGCCGCCCTGCGCCTCTTTGGTAAATTCGGTTTTGACGAAGGCGTGGCGGGCCACATCACCGTGCGCGACCCGGAGCGACTGGATCATTTCTGGGTAAACCCCATGGGCCGCTCGTTCAAGCAGATGAAAGTGTCAGACCTGTTGCTTGTCAGCCACACCGGTGAAGTAGTCGAGGGCCAGGGCTTGCTCAACGGTGCCGCGTTCACCATCCACTCGCAGATTCATATGGCCAACCCCAAAGTGACCGCAGCGGCCCATTCGCACTCGGTGTACGGGAAGTCATTTTCGTCATTGGGCAAGTTGTTGGATCCGTTAACACAGGACGCCTGCGCGTTTTACGAAGACCATGTCCTGTTCAATGATTTCACCGGTGTTGTCCTGGACAACAGCGAGGGCAAAGCGATTGCGGCGGCACTGGGCGATTGCAAGGCGGCGATACTGCAGAACCACGGCCTGCTGACCGTGGGCGAAACAATAGAAGCTGCGGCGTGGTGGTTTATCACCATGGAGCGCAGTTGCCAGGCGCAGTTGATGGCAGAAGCAGCGGGCACCCCGACACTAATCCGCCCGGAGATCGCGCTACTGACGCGAGAAACCGTGGGCAACGCACTGGCAGGCTGGTTCAGCTTTCAGCCACTGTACGATGTGATTACCGCTGAACAGCCCGAATTACTGGACTGATATCTGTCGCAGACGTCAGGGTCAGGATGCGCTGGCCAACCGCTCGGTAGCCTGCTGGGTGGACAGGTACTCCTCATAGGTGCCCTGGAAATCCACGAGCTCGCCATTCTTGATATCGATGATGCGGGTCGCCAGCGACGAGACAAACTCGCGATCATGACTGACGAATATCAGCGTACCCTCGTAGTGCTCCAGCGCCAGGTTCAACGACTCGATACACTCCATATCCAGGTGGTTGGTCGGCTCATCCAGCACAAGCACGTTGGCATCCTGCATCATCATCCTGCCGAACAGCAGTCGATTCTTCTCTCCACCGGAGCAGACCTTCACCTGCTTCTTGAAATCGTCCGATGAGAACAACAGGCGGCCCAGCGTAGCGCGGACAATCTGGTCATCGTGACTGGGTTTACGCCACTGGCTCATCCAGTCAAAGAGGTTCAGGTCGCAATCAAACTCCTTCGTACTGTCCTGCGGGCAGTAGCCCAGCGTCGCGTTCTCCGCCCACTTCACGCTGCCGCTGTTGGGTGACAGCTCATCCATCAAACAGCGCAGGAATGTGGTTTTACCCGCACCGTTTTCGCCGATTACCGCCAGGCGCGCCCCGGCTTCCAGCATAATACTGCCATTCTCAAACAACGGCCCTTCATCAAATCCGTGTCCCAGTTTATCCAGCACCAGCGCCTGGCGATGCAGTTTCTTCTCCTGGTTGAAGCGAATATAGGGGCTGACGCGGCTCGACGGCTTGATATCATCGAGTTTGATTTTCTCGATACGCTTGGCGCGCGACGTCGCCTGCTTGGCCTTCGATGCATTGGCCGAGAAGCGACTGACAAATTGCTGTAGCTCGGCAATTTCAGCGCTCTTCTTCGCATTCTGCGACTGCAGTCGTTCACGCGCGGCTGTCGACGCCGTCATGAAGTCATCGTAATTGCCGGGGTAGACCCGCAACTCACCGAAATCAATATCCGCCATGTGGGTGCAGACGGCATTCAGGAAGTGGCGATCGTGAGAAATGATAATCATCGTGCACTTACGCTCGTTCAGCATGGTTTCCAGCCAGCGGATGGTATCGATATCCAGGTTGTTGGTAGGCTCATCCAACAACAGGATGTCCGGATCTGAAAACAGCGCCTGTGCCAACAGCACCCGCAGCTTCCAACCCGGAGCGACCTCACTCATCGGCCCGTAATGCAACTCCTGCGCGATACCGGCGCCCATCAATATTTCACCGGCGCTGCTCTCGGCACTGTAGCCATCCATCTCGGCAAACTGCACTTCCAACTCAGCGACTCGCATACCATCGGCTTCCGACATCTCGGGCAGGGCGTAGATACGATCGCGCTCCTGCTTGACGGCCCACAACTCCTCGTGCCCCATCATCACGGTATCAATCACCGTGCACTTCTCGTAGGCGAACTGATCCTGGTTCAACTTACCGAGGCGCTCGTTGGGCGTGATCGAGACATTCCCAGCTGTCGGCGTCAGGCTGCCGTCCAGAATCTTCATAAAAGTCGACTTCCCGCAGCCATTGGCACCGATCAGGCCATAGCGATTGCCGTCTCCGAACTTGACCGAGATGTTCTCAAACAGGGGCTTGGCAGCGAACTGCATGGTGATATTGGCGGTAGTGATCAACGGACTATTCCTGACACAGATGTGTGGTTGCGGTGCAGATGCGAGGGGGTTTACGACAGGGGGCGCATTCTAGAGGCTTTGCGGCCCGAAATCGACCCCTGGTCAGCGGTAATAATCCGAATCATCTATTAGTTCCCGGGGGGCATGCACCCTGCAAGGCGCTTTGTAATCTTCATCGGAAGTGGTGTTTGCCGCCGGTTACGGATAGAAAAAGTGTTTCTCAGTCGCTCCACGTAATTCGCTTGGTGAGAAACACTTTTTCTATCCGTAACCTCAGTGCATACCATTCGGCTAGATCACTAAAGCATACTAACCCGGCCCTTCACGTTCTAACGTCCGTCACACCTCGTGTCGCAGCATTGGGGTGCAGGGCTCGTGGCCCCGCGGGCCCGTCGACGCACGATAAACCCCGCCTGCGTAATCCAACAAATCTATCTGCTATCAAGAAAGGCAAAAATACCGGGATATCACGAGGTGAGAAACACTTTTTCTATCCGCAACCTCAGTACATACCATTCGGCTAGATCACAAAAGCTTTGTACCTCGGCACTTCACTATCTAACGCCCGTCACACCTCGTGTCGCAGCATTGGGATGCAGGGCTCGTGCCCCAGCAGGCGTTTCACCAAGCGAATCACGTGGAGCGACTGAAACGCCTGCTGGGGTACGAGCCCGTCGACGCACGATAAACCCCGCCTGCGTAACCAGACAAATCCATCTCGCTATCGAGAAAGACTAAAAAACCGGGATATCCTATAAGGGGTTTTCAGCAAGCTGCTAAAGTTTCCGGACCTTGAACTTACGACCCTTGATCTTGCCATTGAGCAAACGCCCCAGGGCCTTGCCGGCCTCGGCGCGCGCGACAGCGACATACGCGGCATAATCCGTCACGGTGATCTTGCCGACGGCTTTGCCATCGATACCCGCTTCGCCGGTGAGCGCGCCCAGGATGTCGCCTGCGCGCACTTTTTCCTTGCGGCCACCTGCGATGACCAGCGTTTCAAATGGCGGGGAAGGCAGGCTTTTGCTGCCCTGCGCAAGCTGCTCTATGGGCTCAAACTCCAGCTCGCGCTGCTGGTAATCGCCTATGCCCTGCAGTTTGTAACGCTCGGAGTCGGCGAACAGGCTGAGCGCCACGCCCTCTTTGCCGGCCCGCCCGGTGCGCCCGATGCGGTGCACGTACACATCGGCATTGCGCGGCAACTCGAAGTTCACCACTGCGGGCAGGTCATCAATATCCAGTCCGCGTGCCGCCACATCGGTGGCAACCAGAATCGTGCAACTTAGGTGCCTGAACTGGATCAACACCTGGTCGCGGTCGCGCTGCTCCATGTCCCCGTGCAGCGCCAGGGCGTGAATCCCTGAGTCGCAGAGGTGCTCACACACCTCCCTGACCAGCTGTTTGGTATTGCAGAACACGACGGCGGCCTGCGGCTGGAAGTGGGTGAGCAGTTTGACCAGGGAGGCCAGTCGCTCGCTTTTCTGGCAGACATAAAAGTGCTGTGCAATGTGTTGCTCACTGTGTACGGCGTCGACACTCACCCGCCGGGGCTTGCGCTGAAAACGATCGCTCAGGGCGTGGATATTATCGGGATAGGTCGCTGAGAACAGCAGGGTTTGCCGTCCGACCGGGGTCCTGGCAACAATTGTCTCGATATCATCGATAAAGCCCATTTCCAGCATGCGATCGGCCTCATCCAGCACCAGCGTGCTGATATGCGCCAGTGTCAGGGTCTCCTTGCGCAAATGATCCATAATGCGCCCGGGCGTACCCACCACCACGTGCGCGCCGTGCTCCAGCGAACCTATCTGGGGGCCAATCGATTGCCCACCGCAAAGGGTGACGACCTTGATGTTGTCCCGGTATCGCGCCAGCCGCCGAATTTCAGTAGCCACCTGTGAGGCCAGCTCCCGCGTGGGGCACAAAATCAGCGCCTGCACGGAAAACAGCTGCGGCTGCAACCGGTTGAGCAATGGCAGCGCGAAAGCGGCCGTTTTGCCGCTGCCGGTTTTCGCCTGGGCGATCAAGTCATGACCCGCGAGGGCAAGCGGCAGGGCGGCTGCCTGCACGGCTGTCATTTCAAGGTAGCCCAGGCTTTCCAGATTGGTGAGCAGGGCCGCGGGCAAACTCAGGTTGGAGAAGGATTGGTCGCTCACTTTAAAGGCCATCAGGGGTATCCGGGGGGGCGGCAGTGTAACAGAACTGGCGGCATCGTCACTGCACCTGCGTCCCATCACCGGCCGAAGTGCCTGTTTTGTCTACACAATGTCGCAAAGGTTGCACGGAAAACGCGTGTCTCACTGGCGTATACTGCTAATCAAAACGGGCAAGAGAACTGGACCATGGCTAACGAACAACTTCGCCGCCGTCAATTCATGCAGTACATGGCAACATTGGGCGTTCTCAGCGCCCTGCCCGGCTCAGCGCTGGCACAGATCATCACACGCCAACCGCCGCGCAGCCCCTTTAACAGCGATTCAACCGCCGAGGAAGTCACTGCCGGGCTGGACCTGAGCGGCCTGACCATTGCCATTACCGGAGCAAACTCGGGGTTGGGCTATGAAACCATGCGCGTGCTCGCCCTGCGCGGCGCACATGTCATCGGCATCGCCCGCACGCAGGAAAAAGCAGACGCTGCCTGCGCGAGCGTCGCAGGCGAAACGACACCGCTGTTTCTGGATCTGGCCGACTGGGAATCGGTAGTGCGTTGCGCCGAAACCATTCGCGCGCTGCATACGCCACTGGACGGCCTCATCACCAATGCAGGCATTATGGCCCTGCCCGAGTTGGAAACGGTCAACGGCGTGGAGAAGCAGTTTGCCGTCAATCACCTGGGGCATTTCATTCTTATCAATCAGCTGCTCGCACCGGTACTTGCTGCACCGCAGGGTCGCTTCACCATACTGAGCTCTGTCGCGCATCGTCGCGCCGATAAAGGCATCGAGTTCGACAATCTCGACGGCAGCCAGCACTACGATCCGTGGACGGCCTACGGCGTATCGAAGCTGGCCAACGCTTTATGCGCACGGGAACTGGCCGCGCGTATTTCCCATACCGATGCCACGGCCAATAGCGTGCACCCGGGAGTGATCGGCACCAACCTGATGCAACACCTGCCCCGGTGGCAGCAATGGGGCGCGCAATACCTGGGGTGGCTGTTCCTGAAAACCGTGGAAGAAGGCGCCGCGACTACCTGCTATGTCGCCACCAACCCCGGGCTTGTCGATGTGCGTGGATTCTATTTCGCAGATTGCAAGGTGGATAAGGGCGAAACGCCCTATATGCACGATGACGCGATGGCGGCAAAACTGTGGCAGGTATCAACGGAACTGACCAGGGATTACCTGCCCGCTGACCAGGACAGCTAGGCAGCGTGTTGAAAAAGTCTCCAGCGAGTGCATGACCTGAGGAAAACTAACTGAGATGAAAACTGAGGTTTATCCCGCCTTCTGGGAAGTGGCTTTGTAGGGCGGTTGCGGATAGGAATGTGTTTCTCAGTCGCTCCACGTAATTCGCTTGGTGAGAAACACATTCCTATCCGCAACCTCAGTGCACACCATTCGGCTAGATCACAAAAAAATATTCCATTCATACACTTCACAATCTAACGTCCGTCACACCTCGTGCCGTAGCATTGGGATGCAGGGCTCGTACCCCAGTAGGCGTTTCACAAAGCGAATTACGTGGAGCGACTGAAACGCCTACTG
>JAGRIK010000184.1 GCA_020443325.1 Halioglobus sp. | reverse complement strand
CGTTTTGCATTTCAGCCGCTCAGTAAAATGCAGGCTCCACCCATCATCAACGGAGCCTTCCATGCCTCACGCTGTCTGTACCGGGAAAAAAACCGGTTGTGTCCTGCTGGGTCTCTCGTGCACTGAAGACAATCGCACCGTCGCCCTGATCCTGTTCATGGGGGTGCCGTGCCTTGTGGTTGCCTGAACGGTTGAACCCCTGCCGGGGTGAGTCACTGGATACGCCCATCGTGCGTTACTGGGCAAAGTTCAACGCTTTCCTGCTGCGCGGCGTTGCATGCGTCTGTTGCTCATTCTACCGGGGCCTGTCGCTGGGCGCGGTCCTTGGCTTTCTCATGAGGCTGTAGCATGCCGCCCAATATCCCGAACGCACCCAAAGCCGCTGACCCGCTCGACAAACTGATCCGCGATTACCTGACCACGGGCGAAGGGCTGCATCTGGACGCCTACGAGGTCGTACTACGCTGGTACACCTACCTCAACGCGATGGCCAACAGCATGGGCAATCAGCTCAGACCGGTACCTGCCATTGGTATTGACGCCGTGGAACTGGCGTTTGAAACCCCGCTGGCCGGGTTCCAGGGTAACCTGTTCTGGCAACAGTTCGGGGCTGCAATCCTGCCCATGGTGCAGCGTGACATCGTGACCCAGCACCTGATGACCCGCTGCGGGAAAGACCAGCAAGACATGGTTTACGCGCTCAACGTGGCCAGCAATTACAGCTTCATCGGGCTGGTTGTATCGCTGGTCCAGCGTGACGGACTGAAAAGCTGGAAAGCATTCGAGCACCAGTTCCGCCAGCTGATGCAGGGTGTAGCACAGGAGTATCTGAATGCCGCTGCCGAATAGCATCACCATTGATAATCCTGAATTTACTGAATATTACGAATGCGAGAACGAGCGGCGCAACCAATCATGGGTATCGTCCGCATTACTGGCTATTGCCGGTGTGGCACAGATCATTGCCTATCACGGCGTTTATAGCGACGTAGTAAAGAAGCGCAAGGAGCTGAACGACAAAATCTACCAGTGCGCACTGAAAGAGCATGAGCACTGGCGCGACCACATCTACCCGCACACGCTGGAAGCCTTTGCCTACGCCGAAAGCCTGCCTGAAATTGTGCCGGAATACGCCGACCCGCTGACCGGCACGAATACCCGCCACATCCTGGCCGGTGCGACCGCCTACGCTACCCGGCTGGATGATGCCTGTGATGATTGCGCGGATGCCTGCAATACCGCATTACAGGCGGAATACGCACTCGCACTGACCGGTACCGCAACGCAGTTGATGCGCAACGAGGAACAACGTGCCGCCGCCAGACGGGAGCTGAAATTACAGGGCATGGGGCTGGCCGGAAGCAACGCGGGCAAGAATCTGGGGGCCGCCGGACGGCAGGCCATGGGTGTGGCCCTGAACATCACCAATACCCTGGTCGCCATGTCAGCCAGCGGCATGAACTCGGGGCTGGCCACCTTCGGACGCGGGCTGACCGGGTTGGCCACTGCACTGGATGGAGCGTAAACCATGGCCTGCTCATCCTCATCATCCATTCCGCTCGGACCATGGACCATCGGGATTGAAACCCTGTCCACCGCATTAAGCCTGTTCGCCGCCTTCTACTTTTTTGACAAGTGGAAGGAGGACACCGAGAACCTGATGGATCTGGCGGACAAGTACACCGCCATTGGTGACGAGTATTGCCAGAAGGCGGACGACTTTCGCGCCAATGAAATCAGGCTGCTCCAGTACGCCAAGGACTACCCGGACACTGCCCCCGACCAGCACTATGCCCGTACCGCCTGTGTTGCCATCGCAGCCGAAGCACAAGCCACCCTGCAACGCGCCTACAACGCCATGCCTGCCGATGCCGTGGGTTCCCGCTGCCTGATCAGGCAGGAAGTTGCCCGGCAGATGATTCGTGCTGGAGTCGCTGCGACGACTGACGCGACTATCCGCCAGCGCCTGCTGGATGACCGCTACAAGGCAGCCAAGGTTAAGGCCATGACCGACGTACTGGGAACCCTGCCCAATATCGCAACCGCGTTTCAGCTCGTGGCAGAAACCGTCAGCAACTCCATGATGGCCAATGCGGAAGCCTTTGGCGGATTTGCTTACGGTGCCGCACGCGGGGCTGGAACCCTGTGGCAACGCTTTAATCAGCCGTCCAGCACCCAGTACGCGCCCGCACTCAATCAATACGGACCCGCCACACCCGTGACCGTGGGAGGATTTTTCTGATGGCCTACAACGCCCTTGATAGTCTGCTTAATGACATGCAATTCAATCTGTTGACATCCTCCCCCGCCTAAAGGCAGGGGATTCCTACGGCGCTCAAACCAGCGCATGGCTGGGTTGAGTCACTTCGGTGGGTTCCTGCTTCACCGAGGCTGCACACCTTGCCTTTGCAGGCTTGGCGCGGCTTACATCCTCTCCACAGGCTAACAGGGCGTGTCCCGCCCTTAGAACATTGATCGCGCCGACGAGATCGGCATTTTCCTCGAAACCGCACTCCACGCACTCGAATCGGGCTTGTGTCCGTCGGTTATCCGCCGACACATGGCCGCAACATGGGCAAGTGCGGCTCGTATTCTGCGGCGGCACGGCGATGAGATGCCCGCCGTTCCACGCCAACTTGTAGTCCAGTTGGCGGCGGACCTCGAACCAACCTTGATCGAGGATGGACTTGTTCAGGCCCGACTTGGCCCGAACGTTTTTTCCCGGTTGCACGGTACTGCCTGCCGCCGACTTGGACATGTTCCGCACCTGCAAGTCCTCGATACACACCATCGCGTGGTTTTGGCTGATCGTGGTGGAGCACTTGTGCAGGTAGTCGCGGCGGGCATTGCCGATACGGGAGT
>JAGRIK010000183.1 GCA_020443325.1 Halioglobus sp. | reverse complement strand
TGATGATACTCCAGACCTGCCGCCTGGGCTGCCGCGCCAATTTCCGCACTCGTCGGCTGGTTGCTCTCCTCGCCGTCAGGACGGTTATTAATCAACACCTTGAATCCCGCCGCCGCAATGGCCACGACGTCCTCAGCGGTGATCTGCGCAGATACCGCAACGGTGTCTGTCAATTTTACTATCTTCATGTTGCCCTCCCCGGTCAACGGCCAATTCAAATAGTGGGTATCTTCACAAAAGCACTCGAACCCGGTTCACCGCGAACTTGCAGTTGCCACCGCTAACTGCCCAAAGCACTGGCACCATCCCACAAGAGTTTTGCACCTATCAGCACGAGGCAAACACTGACCACCTGGTAATAGAAGGTTGGCGTGGATCGTTTTACCAGATAGTGACCCAACTTCACACCCAGTGGTGCCAGCGGTACCAGCACCAGTGAATAGATCAGGTTAGCACTGGTAAACTGGCCAAGCAAAAAGTAGGGAGGCAGTTTGACGACATTGACAACGGCGAAGAACATTCCTGCAGTACCCGCGAACAACAGCGGCGGAAGCTGCTTAGGCATCAGGTACATCGTCAACGGGGGCCCGCCGGCGTGAATACTGAAACTGGTAAAACCTGCCAGCGTCCCGAAAAATCCGCCGCTGACAACATTGTGCTCCCCGCCGGACAACCCCTTCAGCCCAAACAAACTCTGCACACCAAAGATCAGTGAAAGCACACCGATCAGGATACGCATGTAATGATCGTTCATGGCGTCGGCGGAAAAATAGCCAATAGCAATACCCACCAGTGCACCGGGCAGCAACAGCGCAAGGGCACGTCGGTCAAACACACCCCAGTAGGTTTTCACTACCAGCATATCCATCACCACCAGGATGGGCAGGAGAATAGCGGCGGCCTGCGTCGGCGGCATTACCAGCGCCATCATGGGCACGGCGATTACGGCGAGGGCGCCACCAAAACCGCCTTTGGCAATACCGTACAGCAATACTGCCGGCACACTGGTGATGTAAAACCAGGGGTCAGTGAACAAACGTTCGCTCAGTCAACGAGTGCAAACTCATTGCGCAGAACATCGACAATTTCCGCTTTCGGGTTGTCGGCGAGTTGCAGGCTGCCGCCGATAATTTTCTCGGCAATACCGACATAGGTTTTGGAGATTGCCATCAACACCTCGGTGGGCAGCGCGTTGTCCCTCGCCAGCGCCTGGCGTTCCGGCATACGGGCTTTGTTCAGCAGGATGTCCGGGTCGGGGAAGTGCTGGAGCAACAGCTGGCGAAAATCCTCCTTGGAGTTCTCTACCACCCTGCCCTCGCGCAGTGCTGCGCCGTCCCAGATACGAGAGGAGTCCGGCGTGCCGACCTCGTCCATATAAATCAGCTTGTCATTACCCGCCTTGTCCGTGACATAACCGAACTCAAACTTGGTGTCGACAAACACCTGGTCCAGTCCGGCCAATTCGCTGCTGATAACATCAAACCCCTCGCGCAACAGGGTCTCGTAGCGATCGATATCAGCGATACTGCGAAAGTTGAACGCCGCATAGTTGTTCTCGATATCGGCACGGGTGATATTGACATCGTCGACGGCGGGAACACCGGGGATACCCTCAAGAATTCCCTTGCTGGAGGGGGTGATCAATAACTCAGGCAGCTTCTGGTCGCGCTGCAGGCCATCGGGAATGGTGATACCGCAGAACTCGCGCTCCCCCTTTTCGTAGGCGCGCCACATGGACCCGGTGATGTATTGCCGGGCAATGGCCTCAATCATCACCGGCCTCGCCTTCTGCACGATCCAGACCAGCGGGTGCGGTATCTCCAGGATGTGGCTGTCCGCCAGGCCGCGCTCCCGGAACAGGCGAAACCAGTGATTGGATATCGCATTCAGTGCGGCGCCCTTGCCGGGCACACCGCGCATACCGCCCTCGCCATGCCAGATGCAGTCGAATGCGGATATGCGATCGGAAATCACCATGATGGCCAGCGGCGCATCCGGTGCCACATCGTAGCCGCGCTCGGCCACCAGCCGCGCACTGTCGGCAGCGGTCAGCCAGTAAACAGAGCGCACCTTGCCGCTGTGCACCGGCGCATCCGTGCGAATGGGTAAATCGTCGTTAACGGCCAATACCTTGTCGGCAAGACTCATAATGTTTGTCCTGTGTTCATTGATTAAATAACCCAGCGGGCTGGCACCGCCACAATACTGAGCTGCGGCGTCGAAAAGAGAGCGATTCTAGCAGAGGAAACGACGTTGGGCACCCTCGTGCAGCCCGTTACAGATAGCTGAGCAAATACGGCAGGAATATGATCGCACCCACGGCTGCAGCGCCCACCGCACTGAGCAGTACCGCCCCGGCGGCGACATCCTTGGACTTTTTAACCAGTGGGTGAAACTCGGGGGCAGCCACATCGCAGAGAAACTCGAACGCGGTGTTGAGCGCTTCCGCAACCCACACCGCCATCATCACCAGTATCAGGAAACACCATTCGGCAGCGGTTACCCCGAGGACCAGGCCCATCGCAATCACCACCAGGGTCGCGACCAGGTGCACCCATGCATTGTGCTGGCTTTTGAGCATCTCAAAGATGCCCTCCACCGCATGCACGCCACTGCGTATACGCCCGGTAAAGGTAAAGGGATTGTTGTCGTGGTCCATAGCTCACCCTGAATAGCCAAACAGGTTTGGTAAGCCAGCGTATCCCAGTTGCAGTGGCGCTTACAATCCACAGCCGCTGCCTACTATAATGCGGTGCAGCCATGACGCAGTACATTCAGACAGAGCGAGGTGAAAGCAACATGGGCGACACTCCACAAACTCCTTACCAGATACTGGGTGAGGACGGCATACGACAGCTGACCTGTGCCTTCTACGACATCATGGATACGCTGCCCGAAGCGGCCGAGCTGCGTGCAATGCACGCCAGCGACCTCGCTCCCATGAAAGACAAACTGGCAGACTACCTTACCGGCTGGATGGGTGGCCCTCCCCGGTACGCCGACAAATACGGTACGGTCTGTATGACTACGCCCCACGAGCCGTATCACATCGGGCCGAAGGAGCGCGACCAGTGGCTCCTTTGCATGGACAAAGCACTGGAGCAGACGAATGCCAGCGACGAGCTCAAGGACATGTTGAAAGTGCCGCTGTTTCGTATTGCCGATGCGGTGCGCAACAAGGAAGGCCCGAGCAGCGCGGCCGGCAACCCGAACATCATTGCAGCCGGTTGAAGGAGAAACGCCATGAACGAGCAAAATAAGCCAACGGATGAGTTCGCTGCGCTGGACGCTACGGCCCAGGCGGAGCTGGTGCGCAAGGGAGAGGTCTCCGCGCTGGACCTGGTAGACGCCGCAATCGCCCGTATCGAACGGGGAAATCCCGCGCTTAATGCCGTCATTCACCAGCGCTTTGAGCAGGCCCGCGAGGAAGCGAAGGGCAACCTGCCCGACGGCCCCTTTCGCGGCGTGCCGTTCCTGCTGAAAGACCTCGACGGATTCTCTGCGGGAGATCCCTACCACGGGGGTAACCGGGCGCTGGCCGAGGCAGGCTTTATAGCGCCGCTCGACAGCCACCTGACTACCAAGTTTCGCGAGGCGGGGCTGGTGATACTCGGCCGCACCAATACACCCGAATTCGGCCTGATGCCAACCACCGAACCGCTGGCCAAGGGGCCAACACGCAACCCCTGGAATCCTGAACACTCCCCCGGCGGCTCCAGTGGTGGCTCTGCCGCATCGGTGGCCGCAGGTTTCGTGCCGATGGCCCATGCGGGCGACGGTGGCGGCTCCATCCGTATACCGGCGTCATCCTGCGGGCTGGTTGGATTGAAACCCACGCGTGGCCGCCACTCGCTGGGACCGGAAGCGGGCGAAGCCTGGGGCGGGCTGGTCGCGCGGATGGCGTTAACCCGCACGGTGCGCGATTGTGCGACGATATTGCAGGCCGTGCAGGGGGCAATGCCTGGAGACCCCTACACTGCGCCTCCACCGCTGCGCCCCTACCCGGAAGAATTGTTGTCCCCGGGACGCCGACTGCGTATCGGCTTCACCACTACACCGAGCGACCCGTCCTGCGTGACTGCACCTGAATGCGCACTCGCGGTACACGAGACGGTAAAGCACCTGGAATCACTGGGTCACCGTGTCGAGGAGGCCGCGCCAGCAGTCTGGAAGACGCCGGCGTTCTTCGAGGCGACACTGTCACACTTTATGACCGCGTACGGCGTGTGGACAGCGGCCGAACTTGATCGCGTCGCCGCAATGATTGGCCGACCGGTGACAGAGGCTGATGTTGAGCCGGGCACCTGGCTGATCGCGGAACCGGGTCGGTCGGCAACGGGGCTCGCCTACCTGGCTGCGATAGAGGCATTCCAGAACGGATCGCGGGAAGTGGCGAAATTCTGGTCTGAGGAGGGTTTCGATCTGCTACTCACACCCACGATCCCTGAACCTCCACCGCCGCTGGGCCAGTTTCACGACCCCGACAACCCCCTGGCGGGGCTGGTGCGCTCAGCGCAAATTGTGCCGTTTGTCGCGCCGTTCAATTTCACGGGGCAGCCAGCGATTTCGCTGCCCCTGCACGTGAGTGAAGCCGGCCTGCCGATTGGCGTGCAATTTGTTGCCGCCTCGTATCGCGAGGATTTACTGCTGCAAATCGCGTCAGAACTCGAAACAGCGAAGCCCTGGCCGACTGCACCGGTGACACCGGTCAATACGCCGCGTTAACGCAATGTAAGGAGGGTGGTGGCAGCCACCGCCGCCCACAGCAACTCCTCGAGATAGCTGCCCACCACTAAAAGCCCGGTGGTGACAGCGAGGATTGCGATAAGCCTGTCTGCCCAGGGCGTGATATCAGCGTGAACAACGCCCTGGTGCACAGGGTCACGCCGCTTCATGCCCTCTTCCCTGCGTTGCAGGAGTCGACGGGTGATCTGGTGTTCCACAAGTTTTACTGCTGGCACGATGTTTCTCCCTGAAGTGCGTATTGCTCAGGGAGTCATGGTCACAGTCGCGCGTTCACCGCGCCATCTGTCCTCTTTTCAACCCGTTTGAAAACGCGACACATGGAACGGGTGCCGTGCGCTACAACCGGGAATCCGTGTCCGCAAACGTGTCGCACGCGGCAAAGTCACCGGATTCGAATCCGATCCTGAACCACTTTACCCGCTGTGCAGAAGTACCGTGTGTGAAACTGTCCGGAACCACCTCGCGCCCGGCTTCACGTTGTAACCGGTCGTCTCCAATGGCCGTCGCCGCCTGCAAAGCCTCTTCGAGATCACCGGGGTCGAGCCGTTGACGCTCGGTATTGTAGGCGTGCCCCCAAAGGCCCGCGAAGCAGTCCGCCTGTAATTCCTGGCGCACTGAAAGCGCATTCACCCTGGCCTGGCTCGCACCCCGGCCAGCGGCGCGTACCTTCTCGCTGATCCCCAGCAGCGTTTGCACGTGATGCCCGACCTCGTGTGCGACAACATACGCCTGCGCAAAATCCCCGGGCGCACCATGCTGCTCCCGAAGATCCTGGAAGAACGAAAGATCGATATACAATTTCTGGTCAGCGGGGCAGTAAAACGGCCCGACCGCAGCGCTGGCACTTCCGCAGGCAGAGCCCACTGACCCGGTAAAGAGTACCAGCGTGGGCTCCCGGTACCGCAGGCCCAACGCCTGGAAATTGGCATGCCAGGTATCCTCGGTATCGGCCAGCACCACGGAAACGAATTCAGCGCTCTCATTCTCTGCCTCACTCAGGGGCGCTGAGGGCCGGCCTGACGTTACCCCGCCTCCCGCAAACAGGGACAGCACATCAATGCCCAGCATCCGGCCGCCGACAACAGCCACCACGCCAACCACGAGAATGATACGGCCCACTTTCGTCCGAACCAGCATGGGCAGAAGTCGCAGCAGGGATGGTGCACCACCCGCCGCGCCGTACACGGGGCCCTGCCCGCGCCGGTCTTCCACGTTGTCGCTTCGCCTGCCGCCTTTCCAGCGCATGGTATATTCCTGTCGATAGCCACTAAACAGTTGACTATACTGCGCAACACGACGCAGTGCAGCTTCCCCTCAGCAAGGATAGACGAATAAATGAGCGATGGCATTCTGATAGGCGGCTCCCCTGCCGGCCAGATTTTTCTCAATCCCCGTTACGCAAATCGCCACGGGCTGGTCGCCGGCGCCACCGGCACCGGCAAAACCGTCACGCTGCAATGCCTGGCGGAGGGCTTTTCCGACCTGGGGGTGCCGGTGTTCCTGGCGGACATTAAAGGAGACATATCCGGCATCAGCCAATCCGGTACGCCGCACCCGAAAGTGGATGAGCGCGTGCAGAAAATCGGCATGGAGAACTACCACCAGCGGGGTTACCCCGTAGCATTCTGGGATTTGTTCGGCAAGAAAGGTACGCCTGTTCGCTCCACAATATCGGAGATGGGGCCACAGTTGATCTCTCGCCTGCTGGACCTCAATGAAACACAGGAGAGTGTCATCACCCTGGTCTTTGAATTCGCCGATAACGAAGGCATGTTACTCGTCGACCTGAAGGACCTGCGCACCACGCTGGAATACCTGGGCGACAACAGCAAGGAACTGGGCACGGGGTATGGCGTATCCAAGGCTTCTGTGAATGCCATCCTGCGGCGCCTGCTGATGCTGGAACGCGAGGGCGGCGACCTGTTTTTTGGCGAACCGGCACTGCAGCTTCGGGATTTCATGCGTACCGGCCTCGATGGCCGTGGCATCATCAACATACTGGCCGCCGACACGCTCATTATGAACCCAAGGGTCTACTCCACCTTCCTGTTGTGGTTGCTATCTGAATTGTTCGAAGACCTGCCCGAACTGGGCGATCCCGAAAAACCTGTGCTGGTGTTTTTCTTCGACGAGGCGCACCTGTTGTTTCGCGATACACCAAAGGCTTTGCTTGAGAAAATCGAGCAGGTCGTGCGGCTGATCCGCTCCAAGGGCGTGGGTATTTACTTTATCTCGCAAAGCCCTAGCGACATACCCGACACTGTACTGGCGCAATTGGGTAATCGTGTGCAACATGCCCTGCGAGCCTATACGCCCAAAGAGCAAAAAGCGGTAAAAGTTGCCGCGCAGTCTTTTCGGACCAATCCTGACCTTGACACCGTTACCGCAATTACAGAGCTGGGCGTTGGTGAGGCGCTGGTTTCCATGCTACAGGACAAGGGTATTCCGGCCCCCGTGCAACGGGTACTGGTGCGGCCTCCGCACTCCAGAATGGGCGAGGCCACTCCTGAGGAACGCCAGGCTGTACTGGCCAGGGACCTCAACCAGCAGCGCTACGTCGACCCCATAGACCCTCGTTCAGCCCACGAAGTGCTGCTGGAGCGCACGGCAGAGCGACAAAAGCAGGCGCAGGAAGCAGAACTCGCCGAGCGCGCTGCCAAAGCAGAGAGTAAACCGAAAGCCCGTTCCAGCAACCGACAGAGTGCCGGCGAGGCATTCCTGAAAAGCGTCGCGCGCGCTGCGGGCAGCAGCCTCGGGAGGAAATTATTCCGCGGGATTCTCGGCTCCCTGCTCAAGTGATGCGGGCGTGAACAGACTCATGCGTTACGCAAGCGCTGTACCGACATTACGAGGCCTGTTACCACAGCGCCGGCCGCAATACCGATGACAATGCCGCTCAGTGTGGGTGTCAGGGCCGCCAGCACAGGGCCGACGGTTGCGACCCCGGCGAGCAGCGATGTCAGCGCGACAATGCCCGCGTCCAGTACGTGGAAGCCATGTACGAGGATTCCTCCACCCACCATAAACATCGCAATGGTGCCCACAACGGCGAGAAACTTCATCAGCCACGGGGCAAAGCTCATCAGGCAGGAACCGAACCAGCGCTGGAATTTCAACCAACTGCCCTGCCCCTTGCGTTGCAGCAGGAAAAGGCCCGCATCATCCAGTTTTACGATGCCCGCTACCAGTCCATAAACGCCGACCGTCATCGCCAGGGCGATAATAGATACCACCAGCACCTGGCTGACAAATTCCATCTCGACGACAATACCCAGTGTAAGCACGATAATTTCCAGCGACAGAATAAAATCCGTGCGCACCGCGCCTTTGATTTTGCTTTTCTCAAACGCGACGAGATCAACAGAGGGATCGCGCACTTGCTTCAACAATTGTTCGCGATGAGTCTCGTCTTCAGCGCCGGAGTGCAGGAATTTATGGGCGACTTTCTCAAAACCCTCGTAGCAGAGAAAGAGGCCTCCAAGAATCAGTACCGGGGTGATCAGCCAGGGCGCGATAAACGATATCGCCAACGCCGCAGGGACGAGGATGCACTTGTTGCGGAAAGATCCCTTTGCCACGGCCCAGACGACCGGCAATTCGCGGTCAGCACGCACGCCCGTCACCTGTTCGGCGTTCACCGCAAGGTCATCGCCGAGCACACCTGCCGATTTCTTGGCTGCGATCTTGGTCATCAGCGCTACATCGTCGAGCACTGCCGCAATATCATCCAGTAGCACGAGCAAGCTGCTTCCCGCCATTAACACGCTCTCCTGCAGCGACCGCGGCCCGACATCGGGCGCGGTAGTGAATTCATCGAGAATTGAGTGACGCCTGGTAGCGACACGCTGTACCTGCGCCGCCGCCAGCTAACAATGCCTACCCAAAATGGCAGAAGCAGATCTTGTTGCCATCGAGATCGCGAAAATAGGCACCGTAAAAGCTATCCATGCGCTGCCCGGGAGCACCTTCGTCGGTGGCACCCAATTCCAGTGCCTTGGCATAAAGTGAGTCGACCAGTTCCTTGGAACCAGGAGCAATAGATACCATATTGCCGTTACCTGGACTGGCCGCTTCGCCGTTGTAGGGCGTACAAACGGCAAGCATTGCGCCGCCGGAGGGAGTACCCAGCGCAGCGAGCCGCCCGAGATCCATCATCACTGCTCCACCGATATCGGCCAGAACCGCGAGGTAAAAGGCTTTGGCTTTCTCAATATCAGAAGTTCCAATCGTGGTGTAGGCAATCATGTGCAGTCTCCTCGCTAAATTCGTCAAGCCACGCAGTGTACACGCCCGATGCGACGCGCAACAGGCTGTCAGGGGACCTTCTTGCGCCTCCGCCTCGCTGGCTCATGCATCCGCGACTTCGGGTACCGCGGTAACTTTCCAGTCGACAAATACCGGTGAATGCTCTCCTGGGAGCGAATTTTAGTCGCCTTCTTCTTGCTGGGAACCATACGATTGACCTGGTTCTGGTCCAGCACCCGCGCACGGACATTGTCGTGCCACTGCTGGTCAAGCGTATCCTGGATGATACGCTGCGCATCCTCATCGAAAATGGGACAGAGCACTTCTACCCGGTAGTCCAGGTTGCGCGTCATCAAATCTGCGGAGCCAATCAGGTACCGCGGCTCGCCGCGGTTATAAAACACATAGGCGCGCGTGTGTTCGAGATAGCGGTCAACAATACTGATACCCTGGATATTGTCCGAAATTCCCTTCACGCCCGGCAGCAGCGAGCACATGCCGCGCACGATCAAGCGAATCTCGACGCCCGCCTGGCTGGCCTCGTAAAGCTTTAACACCAGTTCCTTGTCCACAAGATTGTTACACTTGAGAGTCATGGCCGCCCTGTAGCCCGCCTGTGCATTCGCTATCTCACATTCGATCAACTCCAGCAGACCACTGCGCGCGGAGTGTGGAGACACCAGCAGCAGACGATAATTCGGTCGCTGGTAGTTGTATTTGAGAAATTCGAACACACTGTGAACGTCCTTGCCGACATTCTGGTCATAGGTGATCAGTGTGAAATCGGTATAGAGACGAGCGGTTTTTTCATTGAAGTTCCCGGTACCGATATGGCTGTAAAAGCGCGAGGCATTGCCATCGCGCCGCTCAATCAGTAACAGTTTGCTGTGGACCTTGAGCCCGGGTATACCAAAGATGACCTCAATGCCGCTCTCTGTCAGTCGTTGTGCCCAGTTGATATTTGCCTGCTCGTCAAAGCGCGCAGCCAACTCCACAACGGCCAGTACCTGCTTGCCATTTTGTACCGCGTTCACCAGTGCATCGATGACGCGGGAATCTCGCGCTACCCGGTACAGGCAAATTTTTATCTTGGTAACCTGCGGGTCCAGAGCCGCCGTTTTGAGCAGATCAATAGCGTAATCGAAGGGATGGTAGGGATAGTAAAGGAAGATATCCTTCTCACGTATGCTGTCGAACATACAGACCTGCTCATCCAGACGCTTGATGCGTATCGGGGGCAGTGGCTTGAACTCCAGGTGACGACGCCCGACATCCGGAAAACCCATAAAATCCTTGGAATTGTGATACCGGCCACCTGCGATCAGGCTGTCGTATTTACCGAAGCCAAAGCGGTTACACAGATGAAGCAGGAGGCGTTGTGGCATCTTGTCGTCATAGACCATACGCACCGTATCCGCCTTCAGACGCTGTTTCAGGCTGAGGGCCATCTTATCGATCAGGCTCTGCGTGATACCGGTGTCAATCGCCAGTTCTGCATCGCGGGAAAACTTGAAACAGTAGGCCTGTGCTGAATCTATCGGGAAAACCCCACGAAACATCTGCGGCAGGCACACTCGCATAATATTATCCAGCACAATAAACACCGTCCCGGCCTTACCCTTCCTGCGAGGGATCTCGACAAACCTCGGGAGCCTGTCAGTGGGAACCCCGACCACTGCTGAATATTGATTGCCAGCCGACTGGATATCCACTGCGAGATAAATCGACTCGTCGGTCAGTGCGGGGATGGCCTGCCCATCCCTGAGCAGTATGGGCTCCAACTCTGGCAACACCGTACTGGAAAAGTAGGATTGCACGAATGCCTTCTGCCTTTCATCCAGCTGCTGCTCATTGATCAGGTATATCTTTTGGTCCGCCAGGGCGCGCATAATCTGGCGGTAAATTCGATCAAATTCCTTTTGCAACTCCACGACGCGTTGATGTATCGCGTCGAGCAGGTCTTTTGATTGCTGCTTGTGATCCCCGGAAGAAACTGAAATCAGGCGACGGACTTCCGCCACTCTCACGCGAAAGAATTCATCGGAATTATTGGAGAATATGCCGAGGTAGCGCAGCCGCTCAATCACCGGAACCGTCTCGTCGGCTGCCTCCTGCAGGACACGCGCATTGAAGGAGAGCCAGCTGAGCTCGCGCGGCATAAAAAGATCGTAGTCAAGAAGGTCGGCAAGGCGTTTCTTGATCGGGTTGGCCATAGAGTCTCCAGATAAAACCAGGTGTCGGTGCGGTGGACGTGTGCCTATGGCAGTCTACCCGCTGAATATTACAGGGACATGATATCGATCAATATTGATAAATCACATTAACATGATGCACTAGTTGCCTGATATGAATAAAAAAGCCCGCATTTCATGAAATGAAAGCGGGCTAAATAGCCGTATGCTTCGGGGCAGAAACATCGGCCAGGGGACGTGTTAGCACCTGCAAGGAATGCAAGTGCTGTAGTCAAAAATAGACGTAATTCACCAGATATCAAGGCGAAAACAAAAATAATTACAACTTTATCGCCAGCACATCGGTCTTCAGGTGCAGGAGGACCTTCTCTGCGGTATTGCCAAGCAACCGCGCCCTCACCCCCTTCCTGGCCACAGTGCCCATCACCACGAGCTGCGCGCGCACTGTTGCGGCGCGACTGGCCACCACTCTTTCCGCCGCGCCGCGTTTGCAGTGGAATGCCGATTCCGGGATGCCGCTGGCCCGGGCCAGCTTGGAGATCTGCGGTTGCATGGCCTCCCTGGTGCTGCGTGCGTAGGTCGCAGGATCCACGAGGTCCAGCTCTGCCAGCACAGCGGGTACCTGTATCGCAGAAATGATTTCAAGCTGCACGCCCAGGGCGTTCGCCAGCGACTGGGCTGCCACCAGCAACTTCTGATTGAGCGCCTGCTTGGCCGCCTTCTTGCTCGCCAGGTCCAGCGCAACCAGCACGGGTTCAACCCGGTGCCATTTCTTCTTTGCCACCAACAGTACCGGCGCAGGACACTCCCTGAGGAGCTGCCAGTCTGTGGAGGTGTGCACCAGCGACTCCGAGCGGTTACCGGTTTTGATTACCATGTCGTAACGACCACCCGCACAGCGTTTTTTTACCCAGCGGTGAATATCCTTCTCCCAGATCACCGCCAGATTGGCGGCCTGGCCCGCCTTCTGGTGTTTGTCGATCCGCGCCTGCACCTCCGCCTCGCGGTCGGCCAACAGGCGGTTACGCATACTCTCCTGTTGCGCCGCACTGGCCTCTACCCCCGTCAGGTCCACGTAGGTAAAAGCGACCACGTCGACCTCCGCGCCCAGCTTCGCGGCGAGCTCAAGGCCCCTCGGCGTCGCAAAGCACTGCTGCTCAAGGTCTGCAATGATAAGAATTCTGCCCATCTGTGTTCCCCGGTGTGATATCGCGCAAGCGTGAATTATAGACTTTGTCATCGCTGCGGACACCAATCTGGATCAATACGCCAGCGATGACGTTAACCGCAAGCGATGTCCTTCCTTGACCTTGCAATTGCGACATCAGAAGAATACTGTACGCATATACAGTATTGGTATTGTTATGCCCGACTAAATTATGCCCGACACAAACACAGACACCCGCCAGTCGCGCGTGCTAAAGGGTCGTGGCGCCCTCGGTAACCCGGACAATCGATACCAGCCGACTCGCGTAGCCTGGGACGACGGCATAGAAGGCCCAACGCCTGTCACCGAGTGCCGGCCGGTCGAAGCCCGCAGTATTATTTCGCGCAACAAGTCGCCCGATATCCCGTTTACCCAGTCCATCAACCCGTACCAGGGGTGCGAGCACGGCTGTATCTACTGCTACGCGCGCCCTACCCATGCCTATCTGGATATGTCGCCCGGGCTGGACTTTGAAACAAGGCTTACATACAAGGCCAATGCCGCAACCCAACTGGAACGGGAACTCGCCCGGCCCGGCTACCGCTGTGCCAGTATTACCCTGGGAGCGAACACGGACCCCTACCAACCGGTGGAAAAAACGCACCGTATTACAAGGGACGTTCTGCTGGTGTTGCAGCGCTGTCGCCACCCCGTATCCATCATCACCAAGGGCGCGCTGGTCACGCGTGATATCGACATACTGGCGGAGATGGCCGCCGACAACCTGTGTTCGGTGGCCGTGAGTATCACCTCCCTGAATGCCGGGTTAAAACGCCTTATGGAGCCTCGGGCAGCCTCGCATCAGGCGCGACTTGCCGCCATGGAAAGCCTGAGTGCAGCAGGCATCCCGGTGACCCTGCTGTTCGCGCCGGTGATACCGGCTCTCAATGATAGCGAAATGGAAAATATCCTTGAGCAGGCGCGCAATGCGGGTGCCCAACACGCAGCCTACATCATGCTGCGGCTGCCGCTGGAGATTCGGGACTTGTTTTTCGCGTGGCTGCGGCAACACTACCCACTGCGGGCAGAGCACGTCATCAGTGTGCTGCGACAAAGTCGGGGCGGCGCAGACAATGACAGCCGATTCGGGCACCGTATGCGTGGCACAGGCACGTTTGCCGACGTGCTGTCGCAACGCTTCCGGGTCTGCTGCCGACGGCTGGGATTACAGGCGAGAGCACCGGAAAGTAATCGCACAGATCTGTTCACTCCGCCGGGGTGTGCAACTCATCAAATCGAACTGTTTGGCCCGCCGTAGCGCGCCGTTCGCGCCCGGCACTACTGCACTGCGGGATAGACCAGGCTGCGCCAACTGCCGCGCTCAAAGGGTCGCCAGCTCTCAGGGTCGTTGGCCAGGCACTCTGCAACCAACAGCCAGACGGCGGGATTGAACGTCATGCCGCAGTGACTGCTCCTGACCTCTATGCTCTGTGTCCTGGCGTGTCCCTTTTGCTGGTACGTTGTCCGCCAGTTCACTATGCCGTCGTATTTTGAATAGATCGCCGTGGTCGGCACAGGCGGTGCGTGTGACAGGAGGTCCTGGTCTATCGGAAGTTCATCGGGTGGGTTCAACGCGGTGAACAGGCGAGCGGGGATAGATGCGGTCATTCTCCCCTCGCCGAAGGGACTCCCCAGGGATATGACCTGTCGCACCTTTTCCGGATACACGCGCGCCATTTCCCGCGCGAAGATGCCGCCGAGACTATGTCCGACCAGCGATACGGGGCCCTCATAGCGTTCCACCAGATCGAGGAGTTTTCGTTCCAACGCCTCCAGCACACCGTCGCGCGGGCCGAGGTTGCGCCCCATGCCCCAGCCGTGGACAGCGTAATCCAGCCCGCTGAGAAAGCGTCGAAACGTACTGTTGTAGCCATCACCCCCCATAAAACCCGGCAGCACCATCACAGCGTGGCCATCGCCCCGCGGCGCTATTTTTTTCAGCGTACGCCGGGAGACACCCAGCAGCACGATCTCTGCTGCGGCACGGTGCGCCTCGCTCAGTGCCAGCAGCAGGCTGGGGGGTGGTACAAAAGGTTCCTGGTTCGCCATCATTTACGCCATTGCCAGAGCGGTTTCTCCAGCCAGAGGGTAGCGAACATTAACAGGGGGAGATAGCCTCAATCACACTGTCACCGACAACTCCTGATGCAGACTGCGACACGGGTCACATTCAGAGACGGGAGAACTCCTTGTTCAACTCATACTGGCGCGAGGTGACGTAACTCTCGACATTCTCAACGCGTCGCAGCGCGGCGTCGAGGCGCTCCCTGGCGCGTTTCAGGCGCACGGAACTGCTCTCGCTGTAGCGGAACACTTTGCGCGGCCTGTAATCGTGGTGTCGCTCGTCGTACTCCATCTCGACATCCACCGCCTCATACTCCAGTTCGTCCGACGGACGCCCGTCAGCATCCGGCCGGGAGGGCCGCGGGGCCAACGCGATCCATGCCCCGATATACAACCACAGTGCAAGCGCATTAAAGAACAGGAACGCACAGACCCACATCAAGCGCACGACCCAGGGCGCGATGTCCCAGTGATCCGCCAACCCGGCCGCGACACCGGCAATTTTTCCCTCGCGTGTATTCCGGTAGAGGTTCAACCCCCACCCTGCGCGCCGCCTGCTGTTGAATCCTCGCTTGCGGCTGCGAAAGTCCTGGTGACTACCCCGATGGTGCCTGTGAGTGCGATGTGTCATACCCTACTCCTTCTCTTCGCCACGTTCCTGGCGATCTACCTGCTGGCGCCATTGCGGGTGATCCGCATCCAGAATGGACTCCAGCGTCCCGATCCGATCTGTCAGTTTATCCACCGTTTCCAGCATGTGGTCTATCGACTCCCTGTCCTCCAGGTTAAGGCTGCGGGACGAGCGACGCACACTGCGGTAGTGCATGGTGATCCACATCGGGGCCACAATGACCATAAACAAAATGGTGGGTACTGACATGAACTTCCAGAATTCCATTGACTCTATTCCTCGACAGCCTGCGGTGAGTGAACACTGTCACCCGGTTAATCGGCATTTTCAACGTTGAATCTGCGCACGGGCACTACGCGGGCTTCTTCTGTGCCATACCCGCTTTAAGGCGCTCCAGCTCAGCGCTGATCCGGTCGTCATCCTGCAGCGCCGTTATCTGCGCCGCGAGATCCGGCGGGACATCCCTGCCAAGATCCATCGACTCGAGCTGGCTTTCCAGCGTATCCATACGCCGCTCAAAACGCTCGAAGCGATGAAAGGCGTCGTCGAGCGCCTCCCTGTGTATTTGCCGCTTTACCTTGATGCGCGACTCGACGGTCTGGCTGCGCATCGTCAGCGCTTTCTGGCGGGCCCTGGCATCATCGAGTTTTTGCTGCAACTGGCTCACCTCGTGGTTCAGCTGCGCGATATGCTCATCGGTTGCCACCAGTTCCGCCTCAACAATCGCGACCTCTTCCTCAATTGCGCGCTTTTCCTGCAATGCGGCGCGGGCCAGGTCCTCGCGATTCTTGTCAATTGCCAGACGCGCCTTGTCCTCCCAACTCGCGGCCTCACTGCGCACCTGTTCCAGGCGCCGCGCTGCATCCTTGCGATCGGCCAGTACCCGTGCGGAGGAACTGCGCACCTCGACCAGGGTGTCTTCCATCTCCTGAATAATCAGGCGCACCATTTTTTCCGGCTCTTCCGCCTGGTCCAGCATCGCATTGATGTTGGAGTTAATGATGTCGGTCATGCGTGAAAAAATGCCCATGCTGATTCTCCTGTTACCCTTCATGTCCGTGCCAGCGCGAAGCGACCTGGCGTTCCTGGTGTAATGTGGTTGTACGGGCCCAGGCGCTTTTCCGTCAGGGAACCCTATACACCCCATGTGTTACACGATACGTGCCAAATTCGTTATCTCATTGTTTTTTATGTATTTTTAGCCAACACACTCGAGATCCACATAACAGGGAGCACACATTTTGCGTCGTTTTTACCAGTTAATAGGCTTTTTACACCCAACGATGAGGTATATTTAGCCTCATGCGAACACAGGAAAGCATTATAGGGAACTCACCAGCGCTGGCAGAGGCACTGGACCAGTTGTCACAGCTGGCGCGTATCAACCGGCCGATCCTGCTGCTGGGAGAGCGCGGCACCGGCAAGGAACTGGCTGCCCAGCGACTGCACTTCCTGTCCCCTCGCTGGCAGGCACCCCTGGTAAAAGTGAATTGTGCGGCCCTCGCCGACAGCCTGCTGGAGTCTGAACTGTTCGGACATGAACCCGGCGCGTTTACCGGCGCCACCCGCACACGGCAGGGGCGATTCGAGCGCGCCGACGGCGGCACGTTATTCCTGGATGAACTGGGCACAATGTCCATGCGGCTGCAGGAGAAACTGCTGCGCCTCATCGAGTACGGTGAGTTCGAGCGCCTCGGTGGACAGCAAACCCTGCAGGTGGACGTGCGCGTCGTTGCGGCCACCAACACCGACCTGCGCGCACAGGTCGCACAGCATCAGTTTCGCGCAGACCTTCTGGATCGCCTCAGTTTTGACGTCGTACACATTCCCGCCCTGCGCCACCGCAGGGAGGACATACTCGAACTGGCACAACATTTTGCGGTGCAAATGTGCGCGGAACTGGGGTGGAGCCTGTTTGCGGGTTTCTCGGATGCCGCGCTACGCGACCTGCAACGCTACAACTGGCCCGGGAATATACGGGAACTGAAAAACGCGGTGGAGCGGTCGCTTTTTCGCTGGGACAACCCGGACAACCCCGTGGACAGCGTGATTATCGACCCATTCGTGTCTCCGTTCGAGACAGAGGAGGAAGTGACAGCCGAAACGCCACAGGCGGGATCTGCTGCGCAGGAAGGGGAAACGGAACAGGGAGATCAGGAAGCCGGTGATTTCCAAGCCCGGGTCAAACAGCTCGAAGTAACACTACTGTCAGAGGCACTCGCGAAAAATGGATACAACCAGCGTCGCGCCGCCAACGCGCTGGGGCTTAGTTATGACCAGATGCGTGGGCTTGTTCGCAAGTACAAGCTCGCGAACCGGACCCAGGCTGCTAGGCCATGAGGATTCTTTGCACTATCGCAATCGTCTGCCAGTAAATAAATAACCTGACCTAATCACTATTCACTAGAGCGGGAACGAGTAGTCCAGGCAGTCCTCGGTATAGCGCCACAATTTGTCAGCCGCGGCATCATCACGTCCCCAGGACTTTGGCTTTCGCGGTTTGCAATCGACGAAATACTCGCCAGTCACTCCTGCGACCTCATCGCTGGAGCACAGGTAAATGGAGGTTTCCGCGCCCTGCATGGGGGTTCGAAAAAAAGGTTTCAACAGGCGCGGCACGATCTTGCCGAAAATCCCGTTGTTGTTGGTCCCGAGGGATGTCGCGACAGCTCCCGGGTGCAGGCAGTTTACCGTGATACCCTGCCCCTGTAATTGCCGGGCCAGACGGCGGGTAAATAGAATATTGGCAAGTTTGGAGCGGCCGTATTCCCGAAACGTCTTGTAGTTTTTGGTCGCCTGCATATCGTCAAATCCCATACCTTTCACAAACGTGTGGGCATCTGAGGCTACATTGACGATGCGCGCGCCGGGTGCTGCCTGCTGCAAAAGCGGCAGCAGCAACCCGGTAAGCAGGAACGGGGCAAAGTGATTCACGGCCAGCGTCTCCTCAAAGCCATCAACCGTCTCCCGTCGCGACATGTTAATCGCACCGGCATTATTCAACAGCACATCCAGCGGCTTGCCCTGTGCAAGCAACTGCTCGCCCGCAGTTCGTACGCTGTCCAGGCTGGACATCTCCACTACAATGACGTGGGGAGCGAGCCCGCCGGCCGCAACGATCTCCTTACCCAACGCCCTGGCCTTCTCGGCACTGCGACACAGCAGAGTCAGCTGTGCGCCCTTTTTGGCCAGTTCGAGACTCGTGGTGCGCCCTATTCCGGCGGTAGGCCCGGTAATCGCTACATGCTTACCCTTCATTGATCCTTCCTCACGCGACAACGATCTGACTGCACTCTAGCCCAATTCGGGTGGTACCGAAAGCGGCCACCCGAAATCGGACTTTGCCGCAGCGGGCACCACCGTTATACTCCCACGAATTTACAGGTTGTCCCTTCCAATGGCCCTATTCGATAAAGACAACGACCCGCTGGGCGACGAAGACGCGCTGCAACTGCATATAAAGCGGGCACTCGCGGTAAAACCGCCGCGTGGACTGACAACAGAAATCAGCTATCGCGTTATCAAACGGCTGTTCAATCCCGTGATCGTTGGCGCCGAAAGGATTCCCAGGAAACCCTGCCTTTTCGTTGGCAACCACTCCCTGTTTGCGCTGGACGGCGCGGTCATCACCCCGCTGTTCCTCAATGAATTGAATCGTTTCCCCCGGGGCATGGGGGACAAGTTTCTGTTCAGCAATCGCAATATCGCGGACTACCTGGTCTCGAATGGACTGGTCATGGGACATCCGGAGGTTTGTGCCGCTTTAATGGAAGATCAGCAGGACCTGCTGGTGTTTCCCGGTGGCGCGTATGAAGCGGTAAAACCCGCCTCCAAAATATACGAACTGCAGTGGAAAGAACGGTATGGCTTCGTAAAACTCGCGGCCAAACACGGTTACACCATCATGCCATTCGGCCTGGTGGGGCCGGATGAGTTTTATGATCACCTGATGGAGGGGCAGGATCTCCCTGATTCTGCGGTGGGACGGTTGCTGACAAGGCTGGGGTTGCTCAATGAGGATCTCCGCTCAGACATCCTGCCGCCAATTCCCCTGGGCAGCCTCGGCACCCCTTTCCCAAAGCCACAACGCTGCTTCCTCGGTTTCGGTAAACCCATTAATCTCTCGCGCTACAAGGGAAAAACTCCTGCGAAGAAAACGCTGCAAACCATTCGAGGGCAGGTCTCGTCAGAAATTGAAGCCCAGTTGCGCCAGTTACTGGTGACACGTGAACAACAAAAAGGCTCAGACAGCCTGTTGCGCCGATTCCTGACACTGTAGGTACCCTACTCACTCATCACCCGGGCCAGGCGAGCCGGCTCTCGCCATGTGCTGCCGAAGAGCCGCACAAGGTAGAGCGACGCAAGCGTAATCAACATGCTCACAAAGACCCACCAGGATACGCGCGGCCCGTAACCGAAAACCACTATCACGAAATACTGGGCCACCAGCATTAACCAGTGCACGGTGATTGACGTAATCATGGTCCAACGCGTATCACCCGCACCGCGAAGGGCGCCACCCGCGATCAGGATAGTGGCATCAGCGAGCATATAGCTTACCAGTCCCAGCATCATATAGTTGGCCAGTTCACTTATCGCCACAAAGTCTTCTCCCTGAGTCTCAAATACCCCCACCAGTTCCGTGCGAAAAATCAGGAAGAGAATCGCCAACACACCTGAGTAGCCCAGTGCTGCGATAAAACCCGAAGAGATGACCTGATTCGCCCGCGTCATGTTTCCAGCGCCCACAAACCGTCCTATCAGGCTCATTACACCGATACTCAACCCGGTCATGGGGATAAAGGAGAGCATATCCCAGTTAAATACAATCGCGATGGCGGCGCCCTGCACCACGCCGTAGGTCTGGAACAGCAATAGAAAAAGATTGAAACTGGAGACATTCATAAAGGTCTCCAGGCCCGACGGCATACCCAGTCGCAGGTAGCGGCGCATGATCGGCTTATCCAGTCGAAAGGAACTGGCCACGTCAAACTGGTGCTGGTGATCTTTTGAGAGGTAGAAGAGCAGGTAGATGCCGATCGTAAATACGGTGGCGATGATCGTGCCCAGTGCCGCTCCGGCAATGCCCAGTTCAGGCAAGCCAAACTTCCCAAATATCAGCAGCCAGGATAGCGGGATATTGACGACTGCCCCCAGCACATCGGCGACCATAACAACCCGGGTGCGGCCGATGCCAGAAAAGTAACTGGCCAGGCTTGCCTTGATCAGCGTAAAGACGCTGCCCGCCATCAATATCTGAAAATACACACGCTCCAGAGGTACCTGCTCCGGGTCGTGCCCAATCATGCCAAAGGCCATACCCCCAAAATACGCCATCAACAACAGCGCTGGTGTACTGGACACCGCGATAATAACGCCCTGGGAGGTCACCAGCGGACACTTGGCGGTCTGCCCCGCCCCGTAGTACTGGGCAACGAGGGCATTGCCGTAGGTGATGAGACCCATAAACAGGGAGAAACAGAAGAACGCGGCCACACCGCCACCCAAAGACGCTGCGATGTGGGCAGGGCCAATAAAGGACATGAACAACCGGTCGGTAAACACCATGACCGCGAACGCGCCCTGCGAGACAACCATTGGCAATGACAACGAGAGCAGGTCGCGCAGGGTTGTCAGGGAGAGAATCTTCACTTGAGAGCAGGTGCCTGCTTTGCGGAGGTAACCTACTCTACCAGAGTCTGTGGCGGGAATGCCGCAGCTGATCTGCCCGCCATATTCTCTTCATTG
>JAGRIK010000182.1 GCA_020443325.1 Halioglobus sp. | reverse complement strand
CCCGACGGCGGCATGTCCCACCATATCGTCAACGCGATGGGCTACCGCAAGGCCTACCAGGCATATATCGAGGCCGCGCGCATCCCCGCCCAGGACTGCCTGCAATATGGCCTCGCCAACAAGGTAGTGCCTGCGCAAGAGTTGGCCAGCGCCACCACAGCCTGGGCCGAAACCCTGGCACAAGGCGCGCCGATCGCCCAGCAACTTGGCAAGCAGATCATGCGGCAGGTGCACACCTCTTCCCTCGATGAAACCATCGATCTCGAATCAGAGCTACAGGTAAAAGCCTCCACCAGCCAGGATGCGGCCAATGCGATAATGGCGTTCTTCAAGAAGAAGAAACCAGTATTTGCAGGGGTGTAGGAAACAACTAAACCACGAAGGATCCCGCTTATGCCAGTCGTAACCCGGATACAGTTAAACCGCTCACTGAAAAGTGCGACGAACTACCAGGAGTGGCAGGACGCCGCTGACGCTTACGACAATTACCACAAGTTGGACCGGTGGCGCCGTACCGATCACAGCGGACAATTCGACTATATTTCTATTCGAGCCAGGCTCGATCGACTACGCAGGCTGAAGGCCCAGCACGACACCCGCGGCCTGTTGTTCACCCTGAATGAGGGCATCCACGGTAATATGGATGGCATGGGCCGATCCAGCCTCTACGGCCACGCAAAGCGTGGCACCAAACTCCTCATTGAAGACTATATCGAAGAAATCGCCCATACACTGGACCTGATCTCTGAGGATGACAGTGGCGACATCAGCACCGAGGAAAAAATCAATTTTTTTCGGCGCGCCAGCCACTGCTTCGGTCACACGGCCCTGATGTTGAGCGGGTCCGGTTCCCTGTTGTTCTTCCACGTTGGTGTTGCCAGGGCGCTGGCCCAGGCGTCAGTTCTCCCCGCAGTAATATCAGGCTCCAGCGGAGGAGCCGTAGTGGGAGGCATACTCTGTTCGCACAGCGACGAGGAACTCCAGGATGTATTGCAAACTGGGTATTTCCTCGACAGTGTCCGTGCCACTCCTGAGCAGGGGAAATACAGCATACCTGACGCAGAAGCGTTGCACGAATCAATCGCAACCGCGGTACCCGACCTCAGTTTCGAGCAGGCATTCGAGAAAACAGGGCGTGCCTTGAATGTCTCGATCGCACCCGCCGAAACACACCAGACTTCCCGCCTGTTGAACGCTATCACGTCTCCCAGTGTACTGGTGCGCAGTGCGCTCAGGGCTTCGACGGCCGTACCGGGTGTCTACCCGGCAGTCACCCTGCAGGCCCTGAATGATCATGGTGACCCCAGCGAATACCTGCCTTCACGGAAGTGGGTAGATGGATCCATGAGTGATGATTTACCCGCCAAACGCCTGGCTCGCCTGTACGGGGTTAACCATTACATCGTCAGCCAAACCAACCCGCATATCCTTCCCTTCGTCTCCGATTCTCATCGCAAGCGCAGCAGTATCGGATTGCTTGAAAACGCGGCCAGGCGGTCTTCACGAGAATGGTTCAATGCGATAACCCTGATCCTGGACAAGTGGGACAAAAAAGATGGGGCCGTGACACGGGCGACCAGCATGATGCGCTCCGTTGTCAACCAGGACTACATGGGCGATATCAATATTCTTCCCGACTACAAGTTGATCAACCCTTTGAGCGTCTTAGCCATCCCCAGCGAAAAACATATGGATGGACTTATAAAATCAGGTGAGCGCTGCACATGGCCTAAACTGGAAATGATCCGCCAACAAACAAGAATCAGCAGGAAGCTCCGCGAGATCCTGCAGGCCTATGAAGTGGGCACCGTAATCTAGACCGCAGAGGCTACCGGCAATGAATTTCGGTATACCACAGTAACCAGTGGTTTTCTCAAGGAAGTCGATGACTTCATCGAAGACAAGATCAAGCCGCACGGTTGTGACCAGGGTGCCGCGCATGCGATGTTAAGTGCCGCTAGGCATCTCGATAATTGGGTGCGCGTCGCTCGGCAAAGGCTGCCATACCCTCCTGGGAGTCTGCGGTCTGCGCACAAAGTATCTGGTTGCGATCTTCCAGTGCGATGGCCGCCTCCAGGGAGCCGGAATCGATATTCACGTTCAACGCTTCCTTGGACAGGCGCAAGCCCAGGGGCGAGTTGGTCAACATCAGTTGCAGGTCTTCCTCCACCGCCGATTCGAGTTGGCCCGGTTCAACGACCTGCGATAAAAGTCCCAGCGACATTGCACGCTCAGCGCCGATAAACTTCCCGGTGAGGATCAACTCGGCGGCCAGGGAAGAACCCACCAGGCGCGGCAGGAAGTAGGAGGAGCCCATATCGCAGCCCCCCAGGCCGATGCGGATATAGGCGCAGTTCATCTTCGCCGTACTGTCCGCAATTCGGATGTCGGAGGCCAGAGCCAACGAAAAGCCGCCGCCGCAAGCTGCCCCGCTAATCAGGGAAACTATCGGCTGCGGACAGCGACGCATGGCCAGGTAAATCTCGGCGATGGCCCTTTGGGATAGCATGCCCTCTTGCACTGAGCCCAGTTTCAGCGCGTCCTCCATGTTGCCACCGGCTT
>JAGRIK010000181.1 GCA_020443325.1 Halioglobus sp. | reverse complement strand
TGGCTATGTCGTCGGCAGTATCGAAAGACACGCAGGCCTCTCAGCGGAGATGGCTCGCCGGTTGGACCTGCCTGTTGTATCCGTGGAGTATCGCCTTGCCCCCGAAAACCCCTGGCCAGCGGCGCCGGATGACGGCGAGGCCGCTGCCCGCTGGATTGCCGAGAACGGCAAGGCGTTTGAGCGGGAATTTACCGGGCTTGTCATCAGTGGCGACAGCGCCGGTGGCAACCTGACGCTGGTCACCGCGCTCGCCCTGCGCGACCGTCCGGCGGCATTGCCGGTGCTCATGCAGTTGCCGATTTATCCAGCGACTGACCGCACTAAAACATACTCATCAAAGAAACAGTTCAGCAAAGGCTACGGCCTGGACATCTCGGATGACGACGAGGATTTCTATGCAGCCGATCCGAACAGTGTGCGCGCTTCACCGCTGCTGGCAGATTTAGCCGGGCTGCCACCGACTGTGCTCGTGACTGCCTCACTGGATCCGCTGCGCGACCAGGGCCGCGCTTACGCGGCAAAGCTGGTAGAGGCGGGCGTGCCGACGACATATTTTGAGGCCAGCGGAAACATTCATGGTTTTGCGACCTACCGCAAAGCTATCCCCTCTGCGCAGGAGGATACAGTGGCATTCCTGGCGCTGGCGCAGGCCATGCTGGCGCAGGTGGCGGAAAACGATAACAACGAACAAAGCGGTAGAGGCGATTTGAAGAGAGAATGATCTGCTTGAAAAAATGGGGTTTTGCTGTGGCTGGAGCGTGAATACCTGGCAAGGATTCCGGGAATCCTTCAGGCGCCTATGTTGTCGGCCGCCCCGGTCTGTAGTGGCCGACAGATCCGTTCTAACAACCGGCGTGAGTTCTATTTGGCAATGCCTCTGCCACTCAGTTTTGCAATTGCCAACTCACGTAGGTCCGCCGTCTTGACCTTGGCGCTGCCCGTGAGTTGTATATCATCAGCATCGAAAAACAGTACACTGCGAGGGAGTTTGTAGCTCGCCAGCTTTTCTTTCGCGAAACCGCGCACGGTTTCTTCGCTGATTGCAGTATTCTCATGTTTTACAATGCAGGTAACGACCATCTCGCCCAGTGTGTCGTGGGGGACACCGATCGTTTGTACCACTTTTACGCCGGGACACTCCCGGATGACCTCGTCGATCTCCAGTGGAGAGACATTTGCCCCGCCTGTTTTGATGATGTCAGTAAGCCGGCCCTCCCAGAACACGCGCCCTTCACCATCGATATAACCGCCATCGCCCGTGCGAAAGAAGCCATCGCTATCCAGGGTCTCATCAAGTGGTATACCGACATAACCGAGCATCAACGTGGGCCCCTTGACAACAATCTCGCCTCGCTCGCCGATGGGTACTACACGACCTGTAAGCGGATCGATGACTTTGATAGTGTTTCCCGGAAGCGGCAGTCCGTGGCTGTCACCCGCTTCTTCGCGCGAGGTGCCCGCCGGGTATCCGGTACTCAGCGTAAAGGTTTCGGTATTGCCGTAGCAGTGGCGTGGCTCGATCCACTGGGTCTTTACCGTCGGGTGTCGGGCTATCGGGGAGTCGATGTCTATAAATTGTAGTGCGGACAGGTCGACGGTGGCCCAATTGGGTGCGTCGCATAACTGTGCCCACTGGTGCGGCCATGCGAAAAGAAAGCTGACACGCTCACGCGCCATCAGTTCCAGCGCCTCCTCTGGCCCAAATGTGCGCTGCAAGACCAGGGAGCCGCCCCTGGCCAGGGTGCCACCAACGATCATCGCGAAGTTACCGGACCAGAAGAAGCCATTTGCTGTCCAGCTGCGCACGCCGTCTTCCAGACCCTGTTGGTTGCCCATGCGCCAGAGTTGAATGCTGACGCCGCGATGGGCGCTCAGGATACCCTTGGGACGATTGGTTGAACCGGAAGAGAAAAATAACATGCCCGGATCTGCAGGCGTGATGCTGGTCGCTCGCGCATCGATTACCGCTTCTGCCACGTCGATTCCCCGCGACAGGAAAGCATCCCAGCTTTCCAGCGCACCTGTCGATTCATCGCCATCCAATACAACCAGATGACGCAAGTAGGGAAATTTGTGCGAAGACAATTGGCCGGGCTGCGCCATCGGGATTTTGGGCTCAATTTCCAGCAATGTCTGCGCAAAATCTTTCTTCAGCACGCGCCGCTCGAAGAGCAGTATAGAGCAGGTTGATACTCCGAGCAGGTATTCCAGTTCGCTGGTGGTGGAGAACGTGCTGAGCGGCGTAGCGATGCCGCCCGCCAGCGCCGTGCCGAAAACCGAGGCGAGAAACTCCGCTCGATTGGTCATTAATATGCCGACCCGTTCGCCCTTGCCAATTCCACAGTCGACCAGGGATTTGGCGACCGCAAGCGAATTCTGCCAGAGTTCGCGGTAGGTCCACCGTTCAACAGCGCCATCAGTACGCATCTGCGTCAGTGCTTCACGCTCCGTGAAACGTGTGGTCACCTCGCGAATAAAGCCCGGCAGCGTCAACGCTCCCAACCCCGGCTCTTCCTCCAGCGGTATTCCTCGCGCGATTGATAGCGACGCGTCTTCTACGAAGCGATGTACCCGCATTCATTATCACCTGTTCAGCCCGCCAACCCGCTAAGTGTCTATCGGGATAATAGTGTCTGCTTGACCGATTAAGACAAAATTCAATAGCTCAGCGCACCTTGCTGGCTCGCCGTCCCTGCAGCCTGACCTGCGTTGGGGATGCACGAAACCAGCGTTTGCACTGGCGACTCATGATGGACTGTTCCGCAAACCCGAGCCGTTCAGAAATTCTCGAGAGTTCAATGTCTGTCTGCTGGAGATAGTAGAGCATTACGTCCTTTCGTACCTGTTCCTTTACCTGTTGGAATGAGGTTCCCTCAGCACTGAGTCGTCGATGTAGCGTGCGCAGATGCAGGTTGAGTCCCTTTGCCACAGCCTGGTTTGAGCAGTCTCCTATCCCGAGTTGTCGCATAATGATGCCGCGCACTTCGGCGTGCGTCGGTGGTGTGCGGCGGGTGAAGTTTTTGTCGATAAAAGTGACCATTTCTTCCAGGATGTGTGCATTCGGATCGATGATAGGGCGAGCCAGATCCTGCCGGGAGAAGACCAGGCCGTCTTCATCCTGATCGAACATCACCCTGCATCCGAAATAGTGACGATATGTTTTCGGCGCAGACACCGGCTGGTGTCGGAAGTAGACGCATCGTGCCCGTGCTGTGCCACCGGTCATTTCGAGCGCAGCGAGGTGACCGACCAGCAGGAGTTGTTCCATGACCTGGCTTCTGTTGGGGATGCCGTCCAGCAGTATGTCATGGGCGATAAAGACCTTTTCCTCCGACGGGAGGTGTTTCAGCCGAACGCGAGCCGCCAGGCTGTGTGCATAGTTGTGTGAGCAGACATAATCGAGCGCTTCGCCGAAGGTAGTAGAGCTCTGCATCACCTGTCCGAGGGGGCCAAACATTGCAGTGCCCCTCTGTTGCTCGGCCAGGCGCATGCCAAAATCCGGGCAGTGCAACTCATCAGCTGCAAACGCCAGCAGGTTGGCCAGCTGGCGGTAGGTCACGCTCGGTTGATCCGCAACCAGTATGTTCGGGTCGACTCCCGCTTTGTTCAGGCAGTAGGCGGGATCGCCGGACAGTTCGGTCACCAGGTCGGGGAAAAAACGCAGGATCCGTGCGTGGATGACCTCGAAGGTGTCTGGTGCGGGGTTATTTGACATCTTTCAAATCAAACACTTTTGTCCGAATTGGTCAAGCGAGCATTGACGGGTGCGGGCTACGCTTTTCACAAAACAGAGATCGAAGGCTTTCGATCGGAGAGCGTGTCGTGCTACTGCACACTGGACGAGGTCTTTCCCACTGCTGCCACAGTCTGCCGAAAACGCGCAGCTCGAAGCGGGTAAGAATCCCAGATCCTAATTTGGCCAAAGGAAGTGGATGTGAACGATAAAACACTGGATTGCTCAGACCTCGATCGCCATATGGGCGTTCCGATACAACCCGCGCGCATGCGAGAGCCGTTTGCAAATATGGATATCCGGCGCTGGGTGCAGGCGATGCACTACCCCAACAGGCTTCATTACGACATAGACTATGCGGCTCAAAGTCAGTTTGGTCGTATGGTTGCGCCGTTGTCATTTGCTGTGGCCATGGATGATGCGCACGGTACGGGACCGTCGTGCGTAGGCTTTATTCCTGAGTCGCACCTGATTTTTGGGGGTGACGAATGGTGGTTTGAAGGGCCACGGGTCTACCCCGGCGATATGCTACACAATCACCGGGTACCACTGGATTACGCGGTGAAAGATACCCGGTTCGCGGGGCCGACCTGTTTCCAGCGGGGCGACAATTACTACTACAACCAGGAAGGTGACCTGATCGCCAAGCAGCGTTCGACGTCTATTCGCTATCGCCCCGACCTCGCGCGAGAAATGAGCTCGGTTGAGGGATCAGATGACCCCGATTGGCGCGACGAGGAACTGGCGAGAATTGAAGACCAGAAATACGACTGGATCAAAATGCTGCACGAACTCGGCCATGGCAAGCGCTACTGGGACGATATCAGTATCGGTGACAAACTGCCCACCCGAGTGATCGGGCCGCACAGTGTTGCCAGTTTCACAACCGAGTGGCGCGCCTATCTCTTCACGATCTGGTGCGGCGTGCGCCGTCGCACGGATCTCGATATGGAAGCGCTGGGATTTACCGGCGATATGGCCGGCAAAGAACAGGATCCAGTACTTGAACTGGATAATCCCGAGATGACGGACGGCGCCTACATTGGCCCCTCCCGTGGCCATTTGTTCCCGCGCTACGCACGCCAGATCGGTTTTCCACGCGGATACGGCTACGGCGCATCGATGGGCGCCTGGATTCTGGACTATTTCGCCGGTTGGGCTGGCGAGTGGGGCACGATCATCCACGCCACCAGTGCGTTTCGGGGACCCGCGTTTACCGGCGATATCACGGTTATGAATGCTCAGGTCGTCGACAAGATGGTCGATGAAGAGGGGCGCAACATTGTGCAGGCAACATTCGAAATGACGAATCAACTGGGCACTATCTGCGCTACCGCCACCGCCGAAATCCAGTTACCTCATAGAACTGCTGGGGTATGACTACGTCAGAAGTTGCTGTGCTGGTGGCCTTTGGCGAGCTATTTCGCGTGTGCCGCACCTAGTGTGAATTAATGACAAAATATTATTATGATCAACTCTGTTGATTAAAGGTGTGGACAGGGATAGTATCCCAACATTGCGATGTGTCGCCCCTTGTTGGGGAAGTATCGCTGTCAAATAAAGATAACGGAGCGAGTCCCCTGAATCCCGAGACTCGAGCAGCTGAAAGACACGGCGGAGCCGTGAAGCATTAATGCCGGGAAGGACTCGGATACGGTTCTACCGGGGGGTGTGAACCCCCTTACATAAAATAAGTACTTATCCTCCTACAGGAGATCACACCATGCGTTATATCCCGCGGAAGTCGCGTCAAAAGTATCTTCATTATGCCTTCACAGGGGCGACCTCCCTGGCATTCATGCCAGGCGCACTAGTCGCCCAGGTGATAGAAAGCCCGGCGGAGGAGAAAGAGCAAAAACTGGAAGAGGTTGTTGTTACTGGTACGTTGATTCGCGGTGTTGAAGCCGTCGGGTCACAGACGATCGGCCTCGACAAAAAAGATATCACCGAAACGGGCGCAGTGACGACCAACGAGATACTCGCGACCGTGCCGCAGATCAGTAACTTCTTCAACCAGTTACCGGAGCAGGACCCACGGGGAGCAGACCGGAACTCGATTAACCGTCCGAACCTGCGCAACCTCCCCGGTATCAACTCGGCGACGGGCGGTGCCACGCTGTCTCTGGTTGATGGTCATCGCATCACACCCGTGGGGGTGGCGCAGTCAGATATGGACCCTGACATCATTCCAGCGAACGTGATTGACAACATCGCCATTGTCACCGACGGTGGCTCATCGTTGTACGGTGCCGATGCTGTAGGTGGTGTAATCAACTTCATCACACTGAAAGAGTTTGACGGTGTGCAGATTGATCTCGGTTACGATACCGGTGACGATTTCAGTGCCTGGCAGGGGTCCGTCCTCGCAGGTACTTCCTGGGATAGTGGCTCGGGTTATATTTCAGTAGGCACGACGGATCGCGACAATATCAAGCGGGAAGAGAGGGACTGGGCTCGCACCGGCAATTGGTCGGACGACAGCGGAGGCCTGACACTGACGCCCTCAGGAACAGAGTGTATACAGCCTGTGGGCGCGGTGACGACGTGGTTCTGGTACGGCGCCGGGTGGACGAGCAATCCGGCGGCACCGGGAGCAGGCGTCACCCCCGTGGGCGATCCCTGTGATATTGAGGCGCAATCATCGTTGCTGCCGAAGCAGGAACGGGACAATGTTTACGGCGCGATCATACAGGAGATCACCGAAGGCATTACGCTTGAAACCAAAGCGTACTATATGAAGCGTAAAACCACCTATTCGGGTTATCCGCGGGGCGGTACTGTTGCCGAGCCAACGCCTACGGAACTGGGTGTGGTGGGCGTAAACACGGGAGACCTTTACGATACGGCACAAGTCGGGTTTTCCTATGGCCCCAATGCGGCCTACAACGATGCCGAGCTGAAACTCGAGCTCGAAACCTGGGGCATAACCCCCGAGGTCACGCTCGACCTGACGGATACCTGGCAGTTGCGCAACACCCTGCACTACGGTTACTCCACAAACCACAGCATTGATCCTGCGGTGAATCTGACCAAACAGGCCGCTTATGTTGAATCTGGTGCACTCGATCCCCTGAATGTTGCTGCTGCGGATGGCGCGGTGGTTGAGGATATTCTCAATTGGGCCTCGCAGGCGGATACCAAACAGGAATTATTCATGGTGCGATCGATTGCCGACGGCGAAGTCTATGAATTGCCTGCCGGCATGCTTAGAGCTGCTATCGGTGTTGAGTATTCCCAGCAGGATGCGAAGAACCGCAAGGGTAGTGCGACCTTCAATGGCCTTTCGGGCTATCGCTCAGAAAGCCGCGACGTTCAGTCGGTCTTTGGTGAATTGTCGATCCCCGTGTTTGAGTCTCTGGATCTGTCGGTTTCTACGCGTTATGACGATTACGATGACTTCGGAAGTACCACCAATCCGAATTATGGCTTTTCGTGGACGCCGTTTGAATGGATAAAAATCTATGGAAAAATGGGTGAGTCTTACAATGCGCCCACGGCCCTTGATGCGCTTGGAACGGCCGACGGTCGCTACGTTCCTGGCAGGGTTACCAGCGTGCCGGATCCCAATGGTGAAATAAACGATCAAACCGGCGATGACGTATTCCTTCTTGAAGGTTCGGATAGTTCCCTGGCGCCGCAAACAGCGGATATCTGGGCTGCTGGTTTCGATCTTATGCCACTAGAGGGGCTGGTCGTGAATTTCAACTACTATTCCATCGATTTCAAGGAACTGCTGGGTTCACCAGACCCCCAGGATCCCCAGGCAGTGTTGCTGAATCCGGACAAGTTCATCTTTAACCCGACAGAGGCACAGTACAACGCAGCGGTGGGAGCGGTTGAGAATTCAGCGCAATTTGCTTCTACTAGCTATGAGAACGTAGGCGCTATCGTAGACCGGCGTATCTCTAATACCGATGAGGCCAAGTTGGAAGGTATTGACCTCGGCGTCCAGTATTACCATGACACCGAATACGGCAGTTTCGCCTATGGGGTTTTGGGCAACTACCAGTCAAAATTTGACCTGGAACAGAACGGCGCAGTTATAGATCAGCTCAAATATGCGCCCGATCTATACGCATCAGCCAACATTGCCTGGAGCATGAGGAACATGCGGGCCAGGGTAACGGTGAACTACACCGATGAATACGACGCCAACCCTGCTGCGGCGATAGACCAGGACAAGGTGGATAGTTTCGTGGTGACTAACCTTTACCTGGGTTATGACTTCGACACCGGTTCCGAGTGGACCGAGGGGCTATCACTGCGGGTGAATGTGGATAATCTGTTCGACGAAGATCCACCCGAGTATCGCCGCCAGCAACTGCTCAACTACTCAGGCTTTACGCTGGGTCGGATATTCAAGCTGGGCATCACCAAGCGGTTCTGATCACTGGGTAGGCAAGGAAAACCGGGCCAGGCTGCCCGGTTTTTTTTGATTGCGCCAGGGCACCTGATCGCTCGATCCAATCTGCGCGGTAGTTCTCTACTTGTCAGTTTCAGTTTGAGTGAGCATAGTGTTGGAAACGTCCTTCCGCTGAACAGGTTGTGTCGATATGAAAGATGCGCCGTACCTGGTTTTCCCGATTCAGGAATTGCCTGAGCAAGCCGGTTGGTTACTCAATCAGTCCGTGCCGGTGATAGCGCTGGGAGAAGGGGCAGCCGCGAATGCTGACGTGGTGATTAATGAAGGTGCCGAGCTTGACACGGTGCTGGCCAACATACGGCATACCCCCATTGCGGCGATGACGCTGGTCCAGGTATTGCGCGTTGTGGAGTCACTCCCTATAGAGGCGGCGATGACGGTTGAATCGCTGGCGTATGCAACATTACAGGCGGGGCCCGAGTATCAGGCGTGGCAGCAGGCCAGGGACGAAGCGCCGCGTCTGGTTGCCGGAGGAGAGGGTGAGCCGGTGAGTATTGTGCGTGAGGGCGATGTCGTTAAAGCCCAGCTGAATCGGCCAGAAAATCGAAACTCGCTTACCGTGGAAATGCGTCAAGCGCTGATTGAATTGTTTGAACTGGTGTTGCTTGACGACAGTATTCAACGGGTCGAGTTGAGCGGACGCGGTGCCTGTTTCAGTGTCGGGGGAGAACTTCGTGAGTTTGGCCTGGCAACGGATCCCGCTTCGGCTCACTGGATAAGAAGCGTGCACAATCCCAGCCGGCTGCTCGCTCGCTGTAGCCACAGGGTGAGCTGTCATCTGCACAGTGCTTGCCTGGGATCCGGGTTGGAGATACCGGCATTTGCGCGTCATGTCAGTGCCGCGCCGAAAACTTTCTTTCAACTTCCTGAACTCGGTTTCGGGTTGATTCCGGGCGCCGGGGGCTGTGTCAGTGTTCCTCACCGTATTGGCCGTCAGCGCACCGCGTGGTTGGCCTTGTCGGGAAAGAAGATCAACGCCCGACAGGCACTGGAATGGGGGTTGATCGACGAGATCAGGGATTCAGCCTGACATGTAAATCAACTGGCCTGCTCGCCAGGTGGCGCGTACCAGTTGATGGTGAAGTTGTGCCCGGGCCAGTCGCCACGAAGTCTGCAGCAGGCAGAGGTCCGCTGGCGAACCTGCGGCCAGTTTTATTTCTTCTCCACCCGCGCGCTCCAGGGGCGACAGGAACAGTTGCAGCGCCTGTTCGGGCGTTAGCGCTTCCTCCTGACCTATCACCTTGCCCGATACAGTCTTTCGACTCACACCGGCCGCCATCGCCTGCCAGGGGTCGGCACGACCAAAGGGCGCATCACTGCCCCCCGCCAGGGGGATGTCGGCAGCCAGAAATGCCGCGGCCCGATACAGCCAGGGCTGGTCGTGCAACTCCACCTCGGCTAGGTACTGGTCGCCGCGTTCTTCGATAAAGTGAGGCTGGGTTACCACGCGCAGGCCCAGGTGTTGAATTTCCTGCAATTGCTCAGGGGGGCAGACCGAAGCGTGCTCAATACGGTCGCCTCGAAGTGCGCCCGCATCGTGTAGCGCGCTCAGCGCGAATACCAGTTCGGTCAACGTGACGCAGTGCACCGCAACGGATCTACCGTTGAAATGGGCGTCCTGTATTGCGCGGGCCACCGACTCGAAATCCGGTAATCGGGATTCCAGCAAATGAATTTTCAGTTCACCCCGGCGGAGGAACGCTGTTTCCTCACAGTGCTGAATCTGGGGTGTGCCCATCATACGCACTCGTTGAAGCAGTTCGCCGTTAGCCTGTGCCTCCCCGAATAACCGCCACTCACTCGCACCATTGCCCGGAGTTGTATCGGTGATGCCAGTGATGCCGTAGCGTGCGAGCAGGCGACTGGCGATGGTGAGATTCGGCGGCCGGGTGTTCATACGCTCTCGCAGCCAGCGATCAGCCTCCAACAGTCGGCCGGTCGGTCGGCCTTCGATTAGTTCCATGCCCGGTGGTGTGTCACTTGCGGATAGGCCCAGTTCCGCCAGTGCCATGGTATTTAATATCCAGAGACGACCCCCACGATGTTGAATGCGTATCGGTCGATCGGCGATATGTTGGTCCAGCCAATCCCTGTCGATGTCGCCGGCCACGCTGGGGTGGTAGCCGATACCCCGAATCCAGCCGCGTTCATCCTCACGGTTCTTTTCCCGGAGCAGGGCTGCCAGGTCCTCTTCAGACTGGATATCCGGCGGGCCGCACGACAGGGATTCCAGCGAAGCAGCCAAGGCGAGCAGGTGGATGTGGTGGTCGTGCAGCCCGGGTAGCAGGAGGCCGCCAGCAGCGTCGATGTAATGTTCATCAGGAGCCGATAGCAGGGAGGTAGCAATCTGCTGAATCCTGTCGCCCTTTATACGGACATCGACCAGTGTATCCACACCGAAAAGCTCGGCATTTTTTATAAGTGTGTCTTTGATCATGCCACTCTTTTACATCGGGGAGGGAGGGGTTCCAAGGCGTGCGCTTGCAAGTACTGTGTCCAGCGTTGCTGTCGAGCAGAGTAGTCTCCATCTGCGGGTGCGGTTGCAGCAATACAGTAACGCACGGTTTTCTCCAGTGATACATCGAGGAGATGGCCGCCACCGTGCAGCCAACTCGCCCAGCCTGCCAGTGCGGCGTGCAGGCCGGTTAAGGGGTCGGCGATGGCGTCGCCACAGATCAGCCATTCGCCAGTCACCTGATGCAGTATATTAGACAGCCCCGCCGCCACGCCGGCATCGTCACCGTAGGCTATCCAGTTGGCCTGCGGTTCCGTGCGACCATATCCGGTGATGCTCACCCAGGTGAGGTGCGGTAGCTCGGCGATCAGTTCTTCAGCGATAATACCCATTTGCCGCAGGGCGCGCGGACGTGAACCCTCCAGCACGATATCCGCTTTGCGGATCAGGTCCAGCAGGGCCTGCTGTCCGGCAGGGGTATGCAGATCGAGCTCCACTGATTGCTTGTCCTGGTTCAGCATGGCAAAGAAAGCCCTGGGGCCGATCCTCGCACCATCGGGGCGTTGAGAGCTTTCCACCTTGATGACATCGGCGCCCGCTGCCTGCCAGAGACTGCTGCACAGTGGTCCGGCCCAGAGGGAGGAGAGGTCCACGACAGTGGGCTTTCGCTCGCGTTGGGAGTCAGCATCGGTAATGGTGTCGAAGCTGATCCAGTTGTAAGGTGCCTGTCGCCTCGTTCGGGCATTGGTCACTGCAAGCCCCAGTAATCTCCCGCGGGAGACCAATGTGTTGGTATCCCGCCGCTGCAGTAGAGTTTCTATGGCTGGCCAGTCGCTGACGGAATCCGTTTCCAACCACGCGGGCAGAAGGTCCCAATCTGACGGCCTTGTAAGATTAAGTGCAATCGTGCCATCGAGGCAGGGTAGTAATCGGCAGTGGCCACCGGAAGACGAGGAACCGTTACCGCGTTGGGTTGTGATAGCGGCTCTTTCTACCAACAAATCCGTACCTGAAACGTCTGGATAAACGGGTACCGCGCACAAAGCCCTGAACGCGTTCAGGGCGCCATCCGCGCAGCTGGCAAGCGGCACCGGGCACAGCGTTGGGGTCCTGCCGGTCAGTGTCATCAAGCCGCTTTCGGCCCAGTTCTTCGCAGGATGGATTCCCGCCGTAACTTCTCGGGGCGAGTTGGACATGCCTGACTGGTTAAGTAAGCGAAGGCTGTATCGACTGGCAATACTGCAGTCGCTGGCATCGCTATCCAGATTGTCCATGGGAATCACCATCGCGCCATAATAGGATGACGAAGAAATATCAACAAGCGGGAATGCCGGAAACACTCCCGTGGGTACTGACACTCTCCAATTGACGCCTGCATGGAAAAATACCGTCAGCGTTTGATAGTAGGCACCCTTTGCGATGGCGGGTGACATGGTACTATGCATTTTTTATCAGTTGTCTAATTACAGCATTTGAGATGGAGATTCGCATGCCCGGTAAAACAGCCAGACCGCGCCGCAAGAGAGATCCGGAATCCACACGGCTCTCTATTCTTGAGGCAGCCAAGACTATTCTCGCGCGCGATGGCGCCGAGGGCCTCAGTGTCTCCAGCGTGGCGCAGTTAGCAAAGGTCAATCGCGGTACCGCCTACCAGCACTTCGAAGCGAAGGAAGACCTTGTTCGCGCCACATTGGATCTGGTGAGTCATCAACTTCTGGAGGCTGTGTTTGAGGGTGGTGATTTGGGTGGCGAACCGCCGGAGGATATTCTGGCGCCCGATCTCGAACACCTCCCCGAAGTGATTAACGGTATGGCCGCGTTTAACCTGCGCCTGGCCAGTTATGCGATTGAGAATCCCGATATCGGGCGCATCTGGCTGTACGATGTGTTGTCCAGGGATGACCCAAGGGACGACGTTTTCTACAAGCGTTTCGAGCGCGCGCTGCAGGCGTTGGCGTTGAGTGATGCCAGTCGCGATGATATGGATACCGAGGCGCTTTCAGTATTGATGTTGACAGGGTATTTCCTGTGGCCTGTGTGGGTGCGTGCGCATGCCAAGAGCAAGAAGGCGCGCAAAGTGATGGCCCAGCGTTACGCCGCCGAGGTACTGCGCCTTTCAATGCACGGCGTGCTGCGCGCCGACAGCCATTCAATCCTTAACGCTTACCTGAAGAGTAATCCCGTCCTGTCCTGAGTCCGTGGCGCTGCGCCTCAGTGTAAACACCACTGTTGTATATTACCTGTAATCCGGTATTCTGGCATCAGCCATTGGAGACGAACTAACAGTGCACTGTAAACGTATTTCCCTGCATGCTGGCTGAGCGGGCGACCGTGAACTCCATGTGGGATTCGTAGGCGAGGAGGAGGGGTTCTTTGGTATCTGAAACTATTAATATGCCTGACGCAGACAAGCGCCTCAGGGTTGTCCAATGGGCGACCGGCAAGGTCGGGCGCGGCAGCCTCAAGGCATTGATTCAACACCCGGTACTCGACCTTGTCGGGCTGTATGTCCACTCCGAGGCAAAGGAGGGCAAGGATGCAGGGGAACTCTGTGGGCTCGACCCGGTGGGGATTGCCGCCACCCGCAACATCGACGATATCGTTGCGCTTAAGCCCGACTGTGTTCTCTACATGCAGGAGGGATTAGACCTTGACGATGTCTGCATCCTGCTCGAAGCGGGCATCAACATCGTGACCACACGCGGTGAGTGTTTTTATCCCGACAAGATGGATGCGCAGATACGGCAACGCTGCGAGGCAGCATGCCAGGCGAGTGGCGCCTCGCTGCACGCCACCGGCAGCAGTCCAGGCTTTATCACGGAGGCAATACCACTGGTATTAACCTCGGTCGCGCGTCGTCTGGACTGCCTGACGATTGATGAATACGCCTGCATCCCCGATTCATGCTCTGCCGATATGATATTCGATGTGATGGGCTATGGCCGCCCCCCCGGTGATGAGTTCGATCCGGGACTGCTGACGCATATGGCGCAGTGCTTTGAGCAATCGCTGTCGATGCTGGCAAACACACTTTCGCTGGAGCTGGACGGGGTTGAGACAACCGGGGAGACTGCGACCGCCACCCGGCGAATCGAAATTGCCGAAGACGCGTTTATCGAAAAGGGGACTGTAGCGGCACAGCGGATTACCGTCGCGGGGATGAGAAATGGGCAGCCACTGCTGCGATTTCGTGCGAACTGGTATTGCACCACGGAGATTGAGCCGGCGTGGACGCTGGGTGAAACGGGTTGGCGGGTTCAGGTGGAAGGCGATACACCCTTCGATATTACGATGAAACTCCCCAGGACGTCCGGAAGCATTGTTGAGCAGATGGCCGGGTATACGGCGCACCGCGCATTGAATGCGGTGCCTTACGTTTGCGCCGCCCGTCCGGGTATCGTGACGATCGCCGACTTGCCGCAGGTGATCGCCCGACTGGCCTAACGGATGCGCGCCTTCAGCGTGTTTCTTCTTCCAGGGTCGCGCGGATCTTGTGTTTGAGCACTTTGCC
>JAGRIK010000180.1 GCA_020443325.1 Halioglobus sp. | reverse complement strand
TGGAGCGACTGAAACGCCTGCTGGGGCACTAGCCCGTCGCCCACGACTACCCCCCCGACAGCGCTACGAAAAATTCATCTCGCTGCTATTCAAGAAGAAAACAAGCCAAGATGTCAGAAAAACTTCTTTCAACACGCTGCTAGATTTCAATATCCGCACAGGTCACTCGGCCTTGTACCAGATAGCTGAACTTATCGCACGCTCCTGAAGAGTTGTAGGCTCAGGTGCCTCGACCCCGAGGCGCATGGCGTCATAGGTGGACCAGCGCGGTGTTGGAATCTCGATCGCGCGGGCGTAGTAGAACGCCTCCTGCGCCGGATCGAACGCCGGGTCCTGCCAGAACGCGCTGAGCTGGGTTGCACCTATGTTGTTGGTATATGTGGCTTTGGCGACATCCACAGTGTTACCTACCGGGGGTACCTTGCCGTTTGCGCCCGGTTTGCGGCCATCGGAGAGCGCCACATCAAAAACCTTTTCGTGAGAAGCACCATCGGCGTCAACCCAGCCCTTGATGACCTGCAGGCGATCGAGGTTGGCCCCCTCCGGGTCCTTGGCTGCCCAGAGTGCAAATGTCGGCGCCGATGGCGCTTTGCCAGCGGCGGGGAGCGTCCCGCCCATGGGTACGCCGCGGGCATAGGCTTGCTCGAGTAATTCAACGCTCTCCATCATGTCAGCGCTGTAGTCGAAGCTGCCAAAAAAGCGCAGGCTGATACGCGGGCCGGAGGTGGCATAGGTTTCCTTGCGCAGCAATGCGTCGTAGATGGACTCCCGGGTATTCTCCTGGGCCCAAACGGCGGCGAGGCCGGCCGCGCCCCATTTGCGCGAACGCTGCATCGACTCCGGCAACAGGATGGACTCTCCCAGCCTAAGCCCCGCGGTGCCGTCCATCAGCGGCAGCTTTCCGGTGAAATTATCTTCTTCCACCGGCGTGCTCGCATTGTGGCTGTCGCTGCTGCCAATGACGCCGAAGCGATAGGGGTTGAAGCCCTCCGCATGGGAGAACTCGATACCCGTGCGCAATGCGTCGCGGGAATAGCTGCCACGCGGTTCACTGTACTCTCCCGCGGGGCTCAGCATTGCGTTCATGATCTCAAAATCGGCGAACTCGTCCTCGGGCGACAACACCGGGTGTGTATCGGAGGTGCCCTTTATCTGCATAATCTCGCTGATCGGCTCATTGCGCAGACGCTGTGCGGCATAGTCGGCCGTCATCGGGCTGCCATCGTACTGCACGCGGTCATACATCAGGCCATTGGAGACATTGCCGTTGTGCGGGATAGCCAGCACCGTTTTGCCCGCGGCCCGCTGCTTGTCCAGGGCATCCCAGAGATCCTCCGGGTTGTCCGAGTCCAAAGAGGTGTAGGGAAATTCAGGCACGTTGTCGTCGCGGTAGATCACGTTGCGGTGCAGGTTCTGTTCTTCCGGCATCGACGTCCACTCGTAGCCCACCAGCGTGGTGAAGACACCGGGCTCGTAGTGCGCGTTGGCGGTATCGACCATCAGCTTCCAGGCATTGAGCGTAATCGCCCGCGTCCCCGGATCATCGCCGTAGCTGTCAAAGCCCTTGACGTTACTCGCGATTTTCCCCAGCACAATGCTCATCGACAACGGGCTGTCATTGAGCAGTCGCTCGCGCAGGCTGCGCTCCTCAAAGGGTAAAACAATGCTGTCATCGGCGCGGGCGGCACCCATATATTCCGAGTGATCGGTAACGGCGGCGAAATCCAGCGGCCGGTCTATCCGGATCGCATAACCCGCACCGTGTTCGATGGTGCCACCGCGGGTGAAGATATAGGCGTCGTCAGGCGTCGCCTTCACGCCCATGCTGTAGGCATCTGTTGAGTAACTGGTGTGAATATGAAGATCGCCCCACAGCAGGTGTCGGGTGGGATTAAATGCGACTGCAGGCTTGGCCGGGGGGGGCTCGGCTTTAGCCGGGTCATACGCGGGAAAAAGTGTAGGGTCCTCTACCGGGCCACAGGCGGCCAGCGCGATACCACCCAGCCCGAAGAGGACCGGTTTCAACATCGATGTCATAGCGTATTCATCTCTTTTGCCTGTGCCGGGTAAAGCGGCGGTAGTAATACACAGCGACTGCCAGCATCAGGAAAATCCCGAGGTAGGGCAGGTATTTTGGCAGGTAGAAAAATACTATCGTATTGATCATCACCTGCTGCGCAAGCGAGTAGTTCTCCGGCATCGGCAACACACCGTTGTCGCGCGCATAATCCTCGTAGTCCTGCAACATGTCCTGGTACAGATCAGGCAACTGCTCACGCAGATCCAGCGTCTCGCCGGGATCCTCGCTGATGTTGTACAGGCGCCACTGCCGGTCACCGTCTGGCGGCTGGTTGCGCACCAGTTTGTAGGGGCCGCGATACAACGCAGAATTGCCTGAGAACTCGTAACCAATCGCTTCGCCGCTACTGTACACGGGAGCAGAACCGCCTGTCAGGGCCGGTAACAGGCTCCTGCCCGTCATCGTCTGCCCGCCGTCCACAACCACGGGCAACGCCATTCCCGCGATCTCTAGCAAGGTAGGCGCAAGGTCCGTGATGTAGGCAAACTCGCGATTCACCGTTCCGGCAGCGATCGCGGGCAACCCCGAGACAATCAGCGGAACACGCACTCCGCCCTCGCCGGCAGAAAACTTGGTACCGTCGAGGGGCGTATTCGACACCCTGCCCCAGTGGCTCCCGGCGGCCACCCAGCTGCCCTTCTCCCCCAGGGTCTCAACGTCGCGATGATAATTGCTCTCCAACCAGCGCCGCCCGTAGGCATTGTCGTAGGGCTCGGCGGCGGTCGCCCCGTTGTCCGAGAACACCACAAAGACAGTATTCTCATACTGGCCCGACTCACGCAGGTAACGGACCAGGCGGCCGATCTCATAATCCATCGCGGTGGCCATGCCGGCGTAGGCCTGCATGCGGCGAGCCTCAAAGTATTGCTCCTGGGGTGTCAGGGCATCCCACTGCGCCTGCGTTGGGCCGGGGGCGAGGGTTGCCGCACTGTCCAGCAACCCGGACGCCCTGATTTTTTGCACGCGCGCTTCCCGAATTTTTGCCCACCCCTCGGTAAAGCGGCCCCGGTAAGCGTCGATAAACTGCGCGGGCGCCTGGATGGGCAGGTGATTGGCCTGGAAGGCGACATAGGCGAAAAAAGGCTTGCCCTCGGACCGCGTGGATTCCAGGAAATCGATCGTTTCATCGACAAAGAAAGTCGACGAATAAAACCCTTCGGGAAGGGCGAGCATGCGTTCGCCGTTCCTGAACCAACGCGCTTCGGGATACATCGGCAGGTAGGGACGCATCTCGAAATTGTCAGACCCGCTGTCGGCCTGGATCACGGAACGGTCAAACCCCCTGGCGGGAGGCAGGTTCTCGTCCTCGATACCCACGTGCCACTTGCCGGCAACCGAGGTGCGATACCCAAGCCCCTGTAACAGGCTGGCGATGGTCTGCACACTCGCATTCAGTACACCGTCGTAGCCGGGTTCACCGCGATGCGCCAGCGGCATCAATTCCCGCATGCTCCCGATGCCGGCCCGGTGATTATCCACACCCGTCAGCAGCATCGCCCTGGTAGGCGCGCAACTGGAGGCGGCGTGGAAGTTTGCAAAGCGCACGCCCTCCCGGGCCAGCGCATCAATATGGGGTGTCTCAATTTCACCGCCGAAGGCACCGAAATCCGAGTAGCCGATATCATCCGCAACAATCAGTACGATATTGGGGCGCGCGCCGGCCACAGCCATGGGGAGCCACAGCAGGCACGCCAGCAATACTGCCGCTCCCTGCCGCGCCCTGGATATGCCTGCACCACCTTTGTTGACCGACAACTGGACCTCGCGGTGTCTTGCTCTCTGTGTCTTGTTTATTATTCCCGGAACACACACTACACGCGCGGGAGAAAGAAAAAAGCGGAAATCGTGGTTAGAGTGTTTCCAGGGAAGCGGTAATCAGGCCCCTCGTCAGAAGAGTGCCTCGATGCGCCTGATCACCACGCTGACATCATCCGGCAACTGGGCAACCGGTTGCTCAAAGGGCTGGCCCGACCAGACCGCCAGACCCTCGTCCACAAGAAGGCGGTGGAAAGCGCGGAAATCCCGCGTGGCACACAGCACCTTGAACACATCAATATAGTAAACGCCCCGCGCGATTCGATGGCGCCAGCGGTCCCACAGCGAGTCCTGCCGGGGATTGAACAACCAGTGTGCCAACGAGCGGCGCCACTGGTCGATACTGCCCAGCCAACCGCCCGGAAGTGGGAATATCGCCAGCGGTTTGTGCAGGTAGATGACTTCCACCATCATCGAGACACTGTCTGCGGTGACGATAAAACCGTCAGCACTCCCCAGCAGTGCGCGGTAGGGGTTGTCGGTGGCGCCTGCTGTCCACTGATAGAAAACCGCCTCGGGTGGCAACTCCTGTCGCAGCACCTCGACAACCTCGGGTGTCGTGCGCCGACTGGTGGTGACATAAGGCGTGCCGCCCAGCTCATCGACGATCCAGCGCGCGGTCGCCACCAGCTCATCAGCGACCTTGCGATTCATAATAAAGGGGTTGGTCTCGCCGCCGATCAGCATCGCAATCAGCGGTTTGCGCAGTGGCGCGAATCGCGCCTCCCAGGCGAGCGCCTCGCTGGCTACCTCTCCGGCGGCAACGCGCATCAGCGGCAATGTTGTGGGCACAAAATTGTGCATCGGCGGCATCTGGTTTTCCGCACTGGCAATCACCAGCGAGAAATCGAGCATATACCCCGACGGCTTGCCCACCAGTACAATTTTGGTCTTGTTCCCGGACTGCTTGCGCACCCATAGCGCCACCATCGACGGACGCCGCCCCACCGTGAGAATCAGGTCGGGCCACGGCGCCTCCAGCGGGTCGCTGCGGCTGTGATCCAGGTGATCGAGGGAGGGCTTGTAGCGCGGTTTCCCCAGCACAAACTCGGGCCGCATATGCACGTATTTGTGCTCCACCGGCCACGGCAGCGCGTCGACGATAGTTTCCACCTGGCCGTTGTCGCCTCGCTTGTCACTGAGGATAACCCAGGTACGGGGAGTCACGTTCAGGTGTCCGTGTTGCCCTGGCAGTAGCCCAGTTCGGGCAGGATATTCTCGCGGACCAGCGCCTCGAGTTCCGCGACCTGCTCCGCGTTGAAATCGTCGCGATAGCCACCGACCTTGCCGCGGCGTACTTTGAACGTACTGGGATCGCTGGCGTTGACCAGCTTCATGCCACCCTGGCTGAAGGTGCCGCTGGTTTCCAGCTTCTGCAAATTGTCGAACGAGCCCCACTCCACGGCGGCGCGCACCTCGTCCTCACTGAAATTCTCGCCCATCAGCTGGGTAATCCTGTGCAGTGTCGGCACGGGCTCCGAGCGCAAATCCTCGTACCGCGCCAGCATACCGTGCTCCAGTTCGGCGACGTTGCGCGCCCAGGTATTCTGGTACTCGATAAGACTGGGCAGGCCGATATCCGAGTAGCGAACGAAATCCCACATCTGTACGGTGCGGCGATCGATGGGATGCTCGATAAAGTGGTTGATCAATTCCTGCTTCGCGCGCGACTGCCGTTTGGTGAACTGGTGAAACCAGGACACGGCGATATCGATCGGGTTGCGCGCGAGAAACAGCACCGGCTTGTGCCGCAGCGGGTTGTCGGGGGCACCGCAGGCCAACAGCCGGCCCACTTCTCCCTCGTAACTGTAATAGCCATTGGTCGCTGCCAGCCGGGGAATTTCGGGGATTTTTCGGGCAAACTCGTCGGTGTTGATCAGCTTTGATTCCGGCAGGTTGTACCGTAACTGGTAAAGCCGTGAAATCATTACTTTCAGCCAGGTATTGCCGCTTTTCGGGTGGCCGATAATCAGGAAATTGGCGCGGTGCGCCTTCGCCAGTTCCAGGCGCGCGAGATATTTGCGACGCAGGGCAACGCGCGTGGTGGCCGGCAGCGGTTGCGTCGGAATGAGAATAAGCGCTTTCTTGACGCCATCACTCAGATTTAACATGTATGTCATTACTCACTGAAGGGTGCGGCTACATGCGCAAAGCGTGCAATTATGCGCGATGCGGGTCAAAATGACCAGACGACTGGCGCTTCATGTACAATGCCGGCCAGTCTCCAAAGGAAACGTACCGCTTGATCATCGATCGCCACATCAGCTTTGAAATCCTTCGTCCCTTTTGCACCGGGTTGGGGCTTCTGGTACTGGTTTTCATCGGTTTTTCTGCTGCCAGCCAGCTTTCCCTCGCAGCCGAGGGCAAGCTCGATATGCTGACTGCTTTCAAGCTCGTCGGCCTCAACACGCTCATCACCCTGGAGATTCTGCTGCCCTCGGCATTCTTCTTTTCCGTACTGTCGGCCATTGGCCGCCTGTACCGCGACTCTGAAATGCGCGCGTTCTACGCCGCGGGCGTGAGTCGCGCCCGCATTCTGGGAGCGGTGTTCAAGCTGGCGCTGGTCGTGGCGCTTCTCACCGGCCTGATTTCCGTACTGGGCAGGCCCTGGGCTTTTCGCACCAGCTACGCGCTCGAATCACAGGCGGCTGCGCAGTTTGACCTGAAGCAGATGTCCGCGAAGGAATTCGTCACAATGGGTGGCAGCGACTACACCTTCATTGCCAACGATGTCGATATTGAGCACGGTCTGCACAAGGGCGTATTCCTGCAGAAAAACTACGACAGCAAAGGCCGCGCCGAGATCATCGTTGCAGAATCCGCCGCCATGCCCACGCTCAACCCCAACCAGGCCTCGCAAGCCACTTTCTACAACGGCTACAACTATTTACTGGACAAGCGCAGGCAGCGCGATGTGACGCTGAAATTCAATCGGCTGATCGTGCACCTCCCCAACGAGGAGGCCGAGGAAAAATACCGGCGCAAGGCCGAGACAACGGCGAATCTTTCGAACTCGTCCGACCCCAAGGACATCGCCGAATACCAGTGGCGTATCACGATACCGCTCGCGACCGTCCTGCTGGCACTGATCGCAGTTCCGCTGGCACGCTCAGCGCCGCGCGAGTCGCGCTTCCGCAATTTCAGCATCGCACTGTTGGCGTATATCGCACTGTTCGCTATGGTGAGCGTACTGCGCACATTTATGGAACAGGACAAACTCGGGGCAATACCGGGCCTGTGGACGGCCTACGTTCTACAGGTGGGGCTGCTGATAATCCTGGTCACGCAACCGAGGCTTAAACGTCGATGATCCTGCAGCGTTATATTGGCGTCAGCGTGGCCAAGGGCTGGTTGCTGGTACTTCTTGTGCTGGCCGCCGTGTTCGGGCTGATCGGCTTCACCCAGGAGCTCGATCACACGGAGATGGATTACAGCGCGATCGACGTCGCCCGCTACACATTGCTGATCCTGCCCAACCAACTGGTCAGCCTGGCGCCGGTGATCGCGTTACTGGGCAGCATCGTGGCACTGGCCAACCTCGACCGATACAACGAACTGACCATTATCAGCTGTACCGGTTTTCCGCCCACCAAATTGCTCACGGCACTCGCCCTGCCCACCGTGCTGCTGATGACAGGGCTCTGGCTGTGCATGGAATACGTGACACCACAACTACAGCAGTCCGCGGAACAGGAGCGAAAAGCGTTGCGCGGAGGCGGCGATGATGAGTGGATCCCCGGCGGGGTCTGGTCGACCGATGGACGGCGTTACATTCACCTGTCGATGATATCCGAAGGCAAAATACCGGGGATAATCAAACTCTTTGAATTCGACGAATCCAATGAACTGGTTCGCGCACTGTGGGCACAAACGGCGCAGGTCCGCGAGGACCGGAGCTGGCTGTTCCAGCAGGTGCGGGAGAAGGTCCTCGTCAATGGCGAGTTCCGGACACGGGGGCACAAGGAACTGGAAGTTGCGAACCTGTGGTCCCCCGACGAGCTGCCCACGCTGACGCTCAAGGACGACAGCATGAACCTGTCAATACTCTACAGGTACAGCCAGTTCCTCGCGAACAACGGGCAGCCTCCGGATAAGTATCTCAACGCCTTCTGGCAGAGGCTGCTGATGCCGCTTACAGTACTCGCGATGGTATTGCTTGCCACCTCCATCAGTGCCGGGGCGACGGCCGGGCGCGATCGCAGTTTTGGTATCAATATCGGTATAGGTGCCGTGCTGGGGATTCTCTTTTACCTGGGCACGCAGATAATTTTCGCGCTGGGGCAACTGCTGCAATGGAACATCCCGTTTGTCGCCCTCCTCCCCACACTGATCATTTTGACGTGCGCACTGTTTCTGATGCGCCGCATGCGATGGTGAGCCAGCATGGCCTTTAGCGCACAGGGAGGCACCGTCCGATGGGGCTGATGCTCGCTTTTTTCCGCGCCTATCGCTGGCAAACCGTGCTGATGATGCTGGCCCTTCTGCTGTCGGGTATTGCGGAGGGTGTCGGAGTGTCGGCGTTGCTGCCACTGCTGAATATCGCGCTGGGCCCTGAAGCCACCGATGCGATTCCCGGCGCCAGTGCCGAGGGCCAGAGCGCGTTTGAAGAGACAATTCTCAGCGTGCTGGCGTTTTTTGGCATCGCGCCAACAATCGGCAGCATGCTGCTCATTGTCCTCGGCGGTGTCGCCTTCAAAACGGTGTTCCTGTTGCTCGCCAATCGACAGGTGGGGTATACCGCAGCGCAGGTCAGCACCGACCTGCGACTGCAATTGCTCCGCGCGATACTGCGCAGCAAGTGGGAGTATTTTTTACACCAGCCCGTCGGCAAGCTGACCAATGCGATGGCGTCTGAGGCGCAGCGCGCAGCGACGGCGTTTGTCAACGGCACGACCGCCCTCACCTTTCTTATTCCCGGCGTCATCTACGCCGGCGTTGCCTTTGCATTGTCCTGGCGCGCATCGCTGGTGGCCATTGCAGCCGGGACAGTGGTGATCGGGCTGTCCCATTTCCTGGTGAACATCACCCGCAAGGCGGGCATGAAGCAAACACGGCTGATGACATCACTGATGGCGAATCTCACCGACACCCTGCAATCAGTGAAGCCCCTGAAGGCGATGTCCCGTGAATACCTGGCGGACCAGGTGCTGGCGCACGATACCAACCTGCTGAACAAATCCCAGCGCAAACAGGTCCTCAGCGCGGCCCTGCTGAATTCGGGCCAGGAGCTTATGTTCACGGCTTTTATCTGCCTGGGCATCTATGTCGCGATGGAAAAATTCGACATGGCCCTGACCACCGTTATGGTGCTGGTGGTCGCGCTCGGACGGGCCTTCTCCTACTTCGGGAAAGTACAGAAGCAGTACCAGAAACTGGCGGAGGGCGAGAGCGCCTACTGGTCACTGACCGACTCGATCAACGCCGCTGCAACCGCCCGGGAGGACCTGGAAGGCGGGATAACACCCACGTTCGATAAATGCCTCACGCTGGAGAATGTGCACTTTTCCTACGACAAGCACGCCGTTTTCCAGGGCTTGTCGTTGCAGATTGAAGCGGGCTCGCTCACGACGCTGGTGGGCCCCTCCGGGGCGGGCAAGACGACCATCATCGATTTGGCTATCGGCCTGCTGCGACCACAGAGCGGGGAAGTGCTGCTGGACGGCATCCCGCTGGCGGACATCGACATCAGCCAGTGGCGAAAAATGATTGGCTACGTGCCGCAGGACACTATCCTGCTGCACGACACCATTCTCCACAATGTCACACTGGGGGAGCCTTCACTGACCAGTGACGATGTGGAGCGCGCGCTGCGGGCGGCCGGAGCCTGGGAGTTTGTGAACAAGCTGGCACAGGGGCTGGATACCGTTGTCGGGGAGCGCGGGGGTAAACTCTCGGGCGGCCAGCGACAGCGCATTGTGATCGCCCGCGCACTGATCAACCAGCCCAGGCTACTGATTCTCGATGAGGCCACCAGCGCACTGGACAAGGATACCGAGGAAGCGGTCACACAGGCGCTGGACGCGTTGAAAGGCCAGCTCACTATCCTCGCAATTTCACACAACCAGGCCCTGGTGGCGGGCGCTGACACTGTGTATCGATTGGGCGATGGCAGCGCGGAGCGCTCGGATGCTGCCAGCCATTCAGGTGTCGCCAAATAGCCTGTGCACCGCAGCCACCGCGCGGTGCATATCGGTTTCTGCGGGCACCATGGCCGTCACCAACACGTCCTCGACCCATGAAACGCAACCCGCCTCGCGCAGGCGGCGATGAACCAGCGTGATATCCCGGCTCAACGGGCGCCAGAACCAGCGCATTAACAGCGCGTACAGGGTACCCCCGAGACGAAAATCCCGCGCGGACTCATCGTTGCTGTCGCGCATACCCCCCAGATCGAACATTGTGACCGGCTTGCCCGTGGCGCAGGCCTCCGACAACATCGCGATACTGTCGCCGGTAACAATCAGGCGGTCGGCCCACGCCAGGATGCCCTGGTAGGGGTTATCCGCATTCGCATCCGACCAGCGATAGAAGTAATTCGGCGCCGTGATGGCGGCCTGCAGCGCATCGACCGCCGCGGGGCGAGTGCGGGAACTGGTGGAGATCAACAGCGAACCACCCTTGGCGCGCGCCAGCTGCGATGCCTCTCTTCCCAGGCGCGCAGCCGCCTTCTCTCCCAGCGTATAGGGGCCGCTATCACCGCCCACCATCACGGCAAAACGGGGTCTGGGCAATGCGGCAAACGTGTCCTCCCACTGCGCGCGAGCCTGCGCGAGACGCTCCTCCGTGACGCTGTGCAGGGTCAGCATATTGTTCAGCACCTTGGGGTGATCGGGCACCCGGTACTGGGGTGTCGTGATTACGAGATCGAAGGAATCCAGTGATGCCCAGGGGCGCCCGACGTGGACATAGCGTGTGCGGCCACCCGATTGCTCGCGAATCCAGCGGCAAACCGGCTCATTGCGCACACCGCTGCTGATCACCAGGTCCGGCCACGGTGGCTGCAACAGGGCGGCGGATTCCGGGCGGATGCCGCGCAGGGTCGACTGGCCGAGGACATGCGGCAGGAACACATGGCTGCGATAGCTCAACACCTTGGTCTCGCAGGGCCAGCCCAGCGCGTCGACCAGGGCGTTCACCTGTCCACGCTCGCCTGCACGATAGGCGTCGATCAACCAAATTACTGGCATTAGCATACTTCCGTGGGTATAGTTCAAGCCTTTGAAATCTAGCGACTTACCTTGACCGACGCAAGGGCGGCTTTAACATGACCGACTATCAGGAATACCTGGACTTCCTCTATAGCGCCCTGGCATTCCAGAACAAAAAGCAGTTGGTGTTGTCTGAAGACACCGCACTGGTGGCTGATATGGGACTCAGTTCTCTCGAGGTGATGGAATTTATTGAGAAGATCGAGGATCACTTCGATATTTCCATTCCCCTGAATATTCTCCCGGACGTTAACACGATTGGCGATCTGGCGAAGAAGGTCCGCGAACTCAACCTCTGAAAGTCGCCCCGCAGGTCACCCTGCACGTTAAGAGGTAGATAACTTCATGCTGTTCGACAAATTCCAGACTATGGCCGATTTCCAGGCCGAACTCGCCGCGCGCCACGTCAAGCCGTTCGGGGCTGTGACCGAAAAAATTCTCTCTGCCACCGAAGGTGTGGTGGAGGGGCGCAACGTGATCCTCGCGGGCACCAACAATTACCTGGGCCTGTCATTCGACCCGCGCTGCATCAAGGCCGCACAGGAGGCCGCTGCACGCTGGGGAACCGGCACCACGGGTTCCCGCCTTGCCAACGGCTCCTTCAGCGAACACCAGGCGCTGGAAACCGAAATAGCGCAGTTCTACGGCGTGGACCACGCCATCGTGTTCTCTACCGGCTATGCTGCGACGATGGGCATGTGCTCTACACTCGCCGGCCCCGGCGACACCATCCTGCTGGACGCCGACAGCCATGCCAGCATTTACTCCGGGGTCAAACTGAGCGGTGCAGATATTATTCGCTTCAAGCACAACGACCCGGAGGATCTCGCCAAGCGCATGCGCCGCCTCGGTGATCGCGCCGGGCAGGCCCTGATCATTGCCGAGGGCATTTACTCCATGCTGGGCGATGTCGCGCCCCTGCAGGAAATCGCAGCCGTGAAACGCGAGTACGGCGGCTATCTCTTCCTGGATGAAGCGCATTCCATGGGCGCGCTTGGTGAGACCGGCCGCGGGGCAGCCCAGGCCGCCGGTGTCGAGGCAGATGTCGATTTCTTCGCCGGTACTTTCAGTAAAAGCCTGGGCGCAATCGGCGGGTTCTGCGTCAGCCGCCATGCGGAACTGGAAGCCATCCGCTTCTGCATCAACGCCTACATCTTCACCGCCTCGTCCGCACCGTCCATCATCGCGTCCACGCGCGCGGCCCTGCGGATCATTACCGAGGAGCCACAGCTGCGACATAAGTTGTGGGACAACGCGAACCGCCTGTATGACGGGCTCAAAGACCTTGGCCTGCCGGTAGGCCCAACGGCGAGTCCTGTCGTCGCCGTGGAAATGGAAGATCGCTCCGCCACTATCGAGTGCTGGAACGCGCTGATGGCAGCCGGGGTTTACGTCAACCTGGTCATTCCACCGGCCTCGCCGTCAACCAACTTCCTGCTGCGCAACAGTGTCAGCGCCGCCCATACCAGCGCGCAGATCGACACGATCATCGCCGCTTACGCCGGCCTCATCACCGCCGGGCTCATTACTCCAACCAGCAAGGCCCACTAATGGACAAGATTATCATCACCGGCAATGGTCCATTGCACGGTGAGGTGCGGATGGCCGGCGCCAAGAACGCCGCACTCCCTATCATCGCGGCATCACTGTTGAGCGCCGAGCCGCTGCGCATCACCAACGTGCCGGACGTGCGTGACATCGGCACGGTGTTGCACCTGATGGACCTGATCGGCGCTACGTCCGAGCGCAACGGCACCGACCTGTTCATCGACACCAGCAAAGTCCACTCCGTGCACGCGCCCTACGAACTGGTGAAAACCATCCGCGCCTCCATCCTGCTGCTGGGGCCACTGCTGGCGCGTTTCGGTGAGGCCGATGTGTCCCTGCCCGGCGGCTGCGCGATAGGCTCCAGGCCGGTTAACGAGCACATCGCGGGACTGGCGGCGCTCGGCGCCGAGATTCACATCGAGTCCGGCTATATCAAGGCCAAGGCGAGCCGTTTGCGCGGTGCGCATTTCGCCTTCGACGTCCCCTCGGTCACCGCCACCGAGAACCTGCTGATGGCGGCCTCCCTCGCCGACGGCGTGACCACGCTGGAGAACTGCGCGCTGGAACCCGAAATCGGCGACCTGGCGCAATTGCTTGTGTCGATGGGTGCCAGGATTAGCGGTGCCGGTACCGGCACTATTGTGATCGAGGGCGTTGACGAATTGCACGGTGCCGAGCACAGCGTGCCGCCGGACCGTATCGAGACCGGCACTTTCCTGGTAGCCGCCGCAGCAACGCGCGGCAGCATCCGGGTACTGGATACCAACCCGGATTTTCTCCACCACGTGCTCGGAAAGCTGGAGCAGGCAGGCTGTAAACTGGAGCAGGGGCCGGACTGGATTCACCTCGATACCGGCGGCAAGCGCTTAAAGGCCGTCAATATCACCACGGCGCCCTACCCCGCATTTCCCACCGATATGCAGGCCCAGTTCATGGCACTGAACGCGCTCGCCGAGGGCTCTGCCACCGTTGTAGAGAATATTTTTGAAAACCGTTTCATGCACGTTGCGGAACTGCAGCGCATGGGGGCGGATATCGAACTGCAGGGGCACACCGCAATTGTCCGTGGTAGTGAGCGCTTACAAGGTGCTCCGGTGATGGCCACCGACCTGCGCGCCTCGGCCTCGCTGATCATCGCCGCACTGTGCGCGGATGGCGACACCACGATCGACCGGGTCTACCACCTCGATCGCGGCTACGCCAATATCGACATCAAGCTGGCAGAACTGGGTGCGCTCATCAAGCGCGTCTGACGACGCCCGCACAGCGAGAGGATCACGACACCATGCCGCAGTGTTTCGCCCAACTCTCTGACCCCCACCTGAGTTCTCTGGACGATGTGCGCGCCCGTGACCTCCTCAACAAGCGCGCACTGGGCTACCTGTCCTGGCGCCGCAAGCGTCGTTTCGAGCACCGCCCGGAAGTCCTCGAGGCGCTGCAACGCGACCTCGCGGGAGTGGCCCTGGACCAGTTACTCGTCACCGGCGACCTCACGCATATCGGCCTCCCGGACGAATTCAGGCAGGCCGAAACCTGGCTGCACGCACTGGGTGATCCCACCGATATCGCCCTGGTGCCGGGCAACCACGACGCCTGCGTCGCAGCACCGTGGCACGACACCTTCGCACTGTGGCAGGATTACATGGCGTCGGATAACAACCGCGACTTTCCCACAGAGGCCTCGACCTTCCCCAGCCTGAGAGTGCGCGGCAACATCGCGTTCATCGGGCTGTCCACCGGCTGTCCCAAGCCCCCCCTAATGGCCACCGGCACACTCGGCAAGGCGCAGTTGAGCCGACTACCGGCGCTGCTGCAGGACGCGGCTGATCAAGGGCTGTTCCGGGTGGTCTACCTGCATCACTGCCCGGTGGCCGGAAAGGAAAAATGGCGCAAGCGCCTCACCGATGCCCCGCAGGTTCAGGCGTTGCTGGAAGAACACGGCGCAGAACTGGTATTACACGGCCACGGGCACCGCGCCCATTTCAACGAACTCCACAGCCGCCATGGCATCGTGCCGGTGATCGCGGTTCCCTCAGCCTCTGCGCTGGGGCTGCATGGGGCGGATGTCGCGGCGTACAATCGCTATGAGGTGGAGCGCAATGCTGCGGGCTGGGAGTTGAGCGTTGAGCCTAGACGCTATCGGCCTGACTTGGGTGAGTTTGTTGAGGGCGACAGGGAAACGTTGCAGTTGGATCGGGTTTAGGCGTTTGGGGTTATGGCGTTGGGTGGGGGCGGTTTCAGGAAGGTGGTAGGCCATTTCAGATGGATCGGTTTTAGGCCTTTGGGGTTATGGCGTTGGGTGGGGGCGGTTTCAGGAAGGCGATAGGCCATTTCAGTCGCTCCACGTGATTCGCTTTGTGAAATGGCCTATCGCCTTCCTGAAACCTTTGTCTCCGGCCCGGACGGTCTTCCGCAGTTGAAAGTTCTATGGGGGTTGCTCTGGAAGCTGGCCGCATGCCACTGAAATACGCGCGATATTCGAGGGAGGGGCTGTTCGGATAAGCGGTTTTCACCAAGCGAATCACGTGGAGCGACTGAAAACCGCTTATCCGAGCAGACCCGACCCCGAAGAAATCACCAAGCGAATCACGTTGGTCCGGCATCCCGGGAGCGACTGAAAACCGGTTACGCGAGCAGACCCGACCCCGAAGTGACCACCGTTTCAAGCCGAAACACTCTAACCCGCGTTCAAACTAGGAAAACCCTAAGCATCCTCAGCCGCAGCTTTCTCCAGAGCACCCTTGACCAACATCAGGTCGGCAATGGAATCGACATCAATCGCAGCGTTGGCGTAAGGTAGGATCACCGCGCGCATACGCAGTCCCAGCCGTTTGCTGAGCTTGGCGAGTGCTTCTTCTAAGGAGAGCAGGCCAAGGCGGTAGCGAATGACTGCCCACCAGCCGAGGAGGCCGATGACGACTAGCGGTTTTTTGCGTTGCTGTTCGATTTTGCGCCAGAACTTGGCGGCGCGGCGGCCTTCCGGGGTGATGAAGGCGAACAGGTTGCACCCGCAGAAATCGCCGTCGCTGAAGCGCAATACTGTTTTACGGATGCCGGGATAGGCCTCTGCTACCAGTGCATAGGGGGCGAGTCCCACGGTGACGTCGACGTCGTCTGCCAGGCTCTGGCGGCCGAAGGCGTCGACGATGTCCGATGTCAGCAGCGGGTGATCCGCTGTGGTCAGCAGCACGGCTTCTTCCGGCGCGAGTGCCTGCATCGCCTCGTAGGCACTGGTACTCGGGCTGACGCCTGGCTCGGTCCAGCTGATCTCGCCATCGTCGATCCATTTTTGCAGCGCCGCGTCCGTGGCCACTTCGCTCGCCTCGGGCCCGGCCAGGCAGATCTTGCGGACGACCTTGGATGAACGCAGGGAATTGAGCACCCTGCGCACCATGGGCGTGCCATCGAGGTCTATCATGGCCTTGCTGCCGGCTTTGGTGTGATTGATGAGTGAGTCCGCCTTGGTGCGATCACCCGCCAGTACAATAGCCGTTATTTGGTGCGTTTCGGGATCCAGGTGCATTACTATAATTCTTTCTGGTAGACGCGGTAGCGTTTATACGCCACGCCGCCTATGGTTTCAATGATATTGCGCATGCCGTCGTTATCCTCAAGTATCCAGCCCATTTCCACATCGCGTACGCCGCGCGCATGCAGCGCCTTGCGTACCGCATCGATCACCATAAAGGCCAGTGTGGGTCCCAGCCGCGAGTGCTGGAAGCCCTGCCTGACACCCATCAGCGGCACCCGGGCCGTTTTGGGATGGCGCACTTTCAGGCGCCACAACAGTTTGGCCCAGCCGAACGGTAATAGGCGGCCGTTGAGATCGCGAGCGGCCTCGTTGAGATTCGGCAACGCGACGATGAAGGCGACGGGTTCGCCGTCGTACTCCGCGATCTGGATGTAGTCATCGGGCATCAGTTTGCTGAGGGTCGACACGGTCTCGGCCCAGTCGGCCCGCGCCAGCGGCACGAAGCCCCAGTTGTTCTGCCAGGCATCATTGAAGATCTCCAGCATGATGTCGGCATCCTCCAGCAGTTTGTCGCGCCGCACGGGCCGCACCACTACGCGATCCGAGACGCGCTGCGCCAGGCGCTCCATCACCCGCGGCGCCTCGAAATCCGGCCGCACATGGTAGGCCAGCAGGTCTTTTGCCCCGGCGTACCCCTGCGCCTCGACGGCGGGGCCATACCAGGGGCGCGCGTGGCCCATGAGCACATAGGGCGGAGTGGCGAAGCCCTCGACCAGCAGGCCGACTTCCTCGTTCACATGTAAATTGAACGGACCGCGCACCCGCTGCATTCCCTCGCCGCGCAGCCAGTCTTCCGCCGCGCTGAAGAGTGCCGCGAATACAGCGGGATCGTCCTCTGCCTCCAGCATGCCGAAATAGCCTGTATCGTCACCGTGTTGCTGCAGGTGCATGGCGTCGATCTGGGCGGTGATACGCCCCACGGGCTGGCCGTTCCGGCAGGCCACCCAGGCACGCCAGCGGGCATGTTCAAAAAAATGGTTCTTCGGGGACATCTGCTCGCGCTTCATAAAGTCGAGCGGGGCTATCCAGGCCGGATCGGAGGCATAAATCCGGTGCGGCAGCGCCAGAAACTGACGCATCTGGTCAGGCCTGGTGACAACCTCTACCGAGATTGGCGCTTTGGAATCGGTATCAGCTGTCATGCGTGTGCGCTGTATCCACGAAAGGGGCCGCAAGTATACCGTTGAATTCACCCCCTGAGAAATCAGCGCCACGCGCCGCCGCTGGGGCAGGGCCGATAGTGGCCCAATCCCTTCGGTGTATACTACGCGCTTGCTCGCCTCAACCCACTCGCGCCGGGAAACCGGTGTACAGCGCCGCTCGTGGATACCCAGCAAACCAGAGACTGAAGGAATGAACGACAAATCACCCGCAGGGGCATCCGCTGCCAGGATAGCGGTTCTACTGCCCTCGCTGGAGGGCGGTGGCGCAGAGCGCTCGATGCTGAACCTGATCAGGGGTTTTCTCGCACAGGGCCGCGCCGTTGATCTGGTGGTGTGCCGGGCAAAAGGGGCCTATCTCGCGGACGTTCCGGCCGGCGTAAACCTGATCGAGCTGGAGGCCGTCAGCGGCCTGCGGGCACGCTGGGGTACGCTGCTGGGCAATATCCGGCATTTCCCAGTGCTGCTGCGGCCCGTCCTGCTGGCGAAAAAAGTGGCCCCGGAAATCGCCTGTATTGCATCGCTGCAACGGTACCTGGCGACGGCCAAGCCCGATGTGGTGCTGTCGGCCATTACCTACGCGAACCTCATCGGCATCTGGGCGAAACAGATGTCCGGGTCCACGGTGCCGGTTGTGGTCAGCGAACGTATTGCGCTGTCCACCTATTGCGCCGCGCCGTCCAATTACCGCAAATGGAAATGGCGCTACCTGCCGGCACTGGTGAACCGGACGTACCCGGGCGCCGACGCCGTGGTCGCCGTCTCGCACGACGCGGCAGAGGAACTGGTCACGCGGGTGGGCGTCGATCGGCAGTTGGTCGCGACCATCCACAATCCGGTTGTCGACAGTATGCTGCACAACGGTGCGAAACAGCCGCTGGAGCACCCCTGGTTTACGCCGGGTAGCCCGCCCGTCATCCTGGCGGCGGGCAGGCTGACGGAACAAAAGGATTTTCCAACGCTCATGCGGGCGTTCGCTCTCGTGCATGCACAGAGACCGGTGCGCCTGGTTATTCTGGGCGAGGGGCGACTGCGACCCGATTTGCAGCAACTGGCGAACGACCTCGGCATCCAGGCCGACGTGGATATGCCCGGATTTGTCGGGAACCCCTTCCAGTTTATGGCGCACGCGTCGCTGCTGGTGCTGTCTTCCCTGTACGAGGGCCTGCCGGGCGTGCTCATACAGGCGCTGGCGTGTGGCTGCCCTGTGGTCAGTACCGATTGCCCCGGCGGCTCCAGGGAGATTCTTGCGGACGGCAAATACGGCGCGCTGGTTGCCGTCGGCGATGTGGACGCGATGGCCAACGCGATGCAGGCGGAACTGGACGACCCGATAGACAGGGCCCTGTTGCTGGCCCGCGCACGGGATTTCTCCGTCGAACGGGCTGTCGACAACTATCTCGCCTTGCTCGATTCCGTGGTCACCCGAGCTGAAGCTCGACGATAACAGGCAGATTTACGATGTGCGGAATTACCGGTTTTATACAGTACAGCGGCGGTTCTCCCGAGGACCTGGCGCGTCGCTGCCAGGGCATGGCGGACACCATTGTTCACCGTGGGCCCGATGCAGACGGTGTCTGGGTGGATCCCGCCTTCCCGGTAGCGCTCGGACACCGCCGCCTTTCCATTATCGACCTGTCGGACGCGGGCGCCCAGCCCATGGTATCGGCGTCCGGCCGCTACGTGCTGTCGTTCAACGGTGAGGTGTACAACTTCGCCAGGCTGCGCCGGGAAGCGGGGGTGTCTGCCTACCCGTTTCGAGGGCATTCCGACACCGAGGTGATCCTGGCCGCGGTAAACCACCTGGGCGTCGAGAAAGCGGTCAGCATGCTGGAGGGCATGTTCGCGCTGGCGCTGTGGGACAGGGAAGAGCGCTGCCTGTGGCTCGCGCGCGACCGGGTGGGCAAGAAACCGCTCTACTACGGCTGGTGCGGCAATAGTTTCCTGTTCGGTTCAGAGCTGAAGGCCCTGCGGCAGCATCCGGATTTCGAACGCGACCTGGACCGCGACGCGCTGGGCCAGTACCTGCAGTACGGCTGGGTTTCACAACCGCGCTCCATTTACAGTAGCGTTCGCAAGCTACCGCCGGGTAGCCTGCTCAGGGTAGCGCAGGACTGCAAGCCCTGGAGTGCCTCTCCCGCCGAGTTCTGGTCTGCCCGGGAGGTGGCGGAACGCGGCGAGCGCAATCGCTTCAGCGGCAGCTACGAGGATGCCATCCGGGAGCTCGATGACGTGCTTGCACAGGCCGTCGGCGATCGCATGGTGGCCGATGTGGAGCTTGGCGCACTGCTCTCGGGCGGTATTGATTCCTCCATGATCGTCTCGCTGATGCAGAAGCAGTCCGACCGCCCGGTGAAGACATTCTCCATCGGCTTCTCCGAGGAAAAGTACAACGAGGCCGAATACGCAGCGGCCGTGGCCCACCACCTGAAAACCGACCACCACGAGATTTACGTCACACCCGACCAGGCGCTGGATGTCGTTGCGCAGCTGCCACACATTTACGACGAGCCCTTCGCCGACTCTTCACAGATTCCCACCTACCTGGTGTGCAAACTGGCCCGGCAGCAGTTGAAGGTGGTACTCACCGGCGATGGCGGGGATGAGCAGATGGCCGGTTACCGCCGCTACCGCGATTGCCTGAGCCACTGGCGCAACGTGCAGCGCATCCCCGGCAGCGCCAGGAGCATTGTGCAGCCCGTTGCAGAGGCACTGGGCAGCGGCAGCTGGCGCTTCGCGCAGAAATACGCCAACCAGGGCAAAACCGTGCCACGCTGGACCCGCAAGCTGGGGAAGGTGAGCCAGCGATCCTGCAATTGGGCAGCCAATACACCGCAGGAAATCCTGGCCAATAAATTCAACAAATGCCTGGCGGTGGACCAGTTCGTGTCCGGTGCGGTGGACCCCGCAACACCGCTGACGGATCCGTCCTACTGGGCGGACGTCCAGGACCCGCTGCTCGCGATGCTCCACTACGATTACTGCGGCTACCTGCCAGACGATATTCTCGTGAAAGTCGATCGCGCAAGCATGGCAGTAGGGCTGGAAGCGCGCGCACCGCTGCTGGACCACCGGGTTCTGGAACTCGCCTGGTCGCTGCCAACCGATTACCTGTTTGACGGTAAAACAGGCAAGCGCGTGCTGCGGGACCTGCTCACGCAGTATGTGCCGCGCGAGCTGATAGACCGTCCCAAGCGCGGGTTCAGTGTGCCGATAAAGGAGTGGCTGGTCGGCCCGCTGCGGGACTGGGCGGAAGACCTGGTATCAGAACAGGCGTTGCGGGAACAGGGCATTTTTGACGTCGAAAATGTGCGCAATGCGTGGCAGCAGCACCTGTACGGCTGGGCCAACCACTCGGAACTGATGTGGTCGATACTGATGTTCCAGGCCTGGTGGAAGGCGCAGTAGCGCAAGCGCCGGATTCGCGCCCCAGACGGGCCGATAATTGGCACTTATACACACCATTTAGCAGCTGGATACCACACGCGATAACGCCATCTTGACAAATCCCCGAATCAGTAGGCGAGCAGCCAGCCCCTGGAGCCAACCTCAACCCTTATCAATATTATCTATATATATCAGATACTTATAAATCTAACCGGAAGTAAAATAACCGGAGAAAAAATCCTCGGGAAACGCCGTCTCCTCGCTGCATTCGTGCGGCCGGCAAGTTTTCTGCCACGGAAAGCATGCCCTTTCTTTGGCATAGTTCACGCCGGCCCTTGGTATTATTTCCTATAAGCCGCAAAGCCCTGAATGCTAGGATTACGCCTCATCAGATAACCCTATTTCCAGGGTCTGGGCAAAGGGCCTTCCCATGTACAAGTACTTGTGCAAATGACTGATAAGCGGCCCACAGGCTCACAGGGGAATTATTGAATTGCGCGTCATACCCCTTGATTGAAGGGGTGAGCGAGACCTGTGCTCTGGAAATTGGTACACCGGCGGAGAGATCGTCGAAAACGAGGAATCTACATTGCCAAATGCTAACGTAAATACCACGCCAACCCACCACGGACTACCCTTTCGGCCAGCCGACTTTGCCACCCTGACCGAGGCTCTTGACTATGCAGCCCTGGGTGAAACCGGCTCCAACTTCTACACTGGTCGCGGCGCCATCTACGCCAGCATCTCGTATGCCGAGCTGCGCACAGAAGCGCTTGCGCTGGCTCACAAATTGCTGGGACTCGGACTTGCGAAGGGTGACCGCGTTGCACTCGTCGCGGAAACCAATCCGGACTTCATTCGCTTCTTTTACGCCTGCCAGTACGCGGGCCTGATTCCAGTTGCACTGCCCGCCTCCGTCAAGGTCGGCGCGCACTGTGCCTATGTCGCGCAGTTGCACCTCCTGCTGGAAGCCAGCGATGCCGCCATCGGTGTCGCCTCCGAGGGTTACCTGCCCTTCCTGCAGGAAGCCAGCGAGGGCCTGAATATCCGTATGGTGGAAACACCTGAATCGTTTTATGCACTTCCCGCATCCACACAGGAATTGCCGGTCGTCGACCCCGACGATATCGCCTATATACAGTACACCTCCGGCAGCACGCGCTTCCCGCGGGGCGTGGTGATCAAACACTTCACGGCGATGGCTAACCTGCAGGGCATCATCTCCCACGGCCTGCAGATGAATGCAGAAGACCGGATGATGTCCTGGCTGCCGTTCTACCACGATATGGGCCTGGTCGGCTTCGTGCTGGTGCCAATGGCTGCACAGGTGTCCATCGATTACCTGGATACCCGCGAGTTCGCGATGCGGCCGCGACAATGGCTCACGCTGATGACGCAGACCCGGGCAACCATCTCCTTCGCCCCCTCTTTCGGCTATGACCTGTGCGCGCGCCGGGTAAGGCCCAATGACATTGAAACCTACGACCTCAGCAACTGGCGTGTCGCGGGTATCGGCGCAGAGATGATCCGCCCGCAGACACTTGAGTACTTCGCCGAGATGATGGAGCCCGCCGGCTTTGATCGCCGCGCATTCCTGGCCTGTTACGGTATGGCGGAATGCACGCTGGGCGTCAGTTTTTCACCGCTGTGGACGGGCTTCACGACACACTACATCGACAGCGACCATCTCTCCGATCACCATGAAGCGGTACTGATGGAGGAAGACGACACCCAGGGCCGAGGTCGGCATTTTGTTAACTGCGGTATCCCGATGCCCAACTTTGAAGTCGAAATCCGCGACGACAACCGCGTACTGGACGACTGGCAGAGTGGCGTGGTCTATCTGCGCGGCCCGAGTGTGATGTCCGGCTACTTCAACCTGCCCGAAGAAACCAGCCACGCACTGTGTGAAGACGGCTGGCTGAATACCGGTGACATCGGTTACCTCGTGGACGGTGTACTCACGATCACCGGCCGCAAAAAAGACCTGATCATTATTCACGGCCGCAACATCTGGCCGCAGGATCTTGAGCATGTCGCTGAAACCCAGCCCGAAGTGCGCGCTGGCGATGCGGTGGCATTCTCAGCGCCCAACAGTGAGGGCGAGGAACTCTGCGTGCTGATGGTCCAGTGTCGCGAAACAGACCACGTCAAGCGCAATAACCTCGTGCGTCGCCTGACGGCACTAGTGCGCATGGAGATGAGCCTGGACTGCTATGTCGAACTGGTCCCCATTCACTCGCTGCCGCGCACGTCGTCCGGCAAGTTGTCACGCGCCAAGGCGCGTCTGGACTTCATCAACGGCAACGACCTGGATAGGCTCGACGCCGCCGCTGAAGAAGTGCGCCTGAGGGTGGCTTCAGCCTGATCGTCGACGGCAGCCTCATTGCTGTTACCGGCGCCACCGGTTTTATCGGTTCCACCCTGTGCCAGCGCCTGCTGGAGCGGGGCTACCGCGTCCGTGCACTGGTCAGGGATACAACCAAAGCCACACACCTGGCCGAACTCGGTGTCACCCTCATAGAGGGAGATCTCGCCAACCACACCGCACTGCAACAACTCCTTGAACACTGTGACGCCGTGGTACACGGTGCCGGTGCCGTCCGGGGAAATTCACAGGCAGACTTCGATCGCGTCAACGTCGCCGGAACCGCCGCCGTGCTGCGCGCGATAACGGCGCAGCCCCGCCCGCCCCGGCTGCTGCTGCTCTCGTCCATCGTCGCGCGCGAGCCGAATTTGTCCTGGTACTCCCACAGCAAGTGGGAGGGCGAGCAACAGCTGGAAGGATTTGCGGATATCAACCGCACCGTGATTCGACCACCGGCGGTTTACGGCCCCGGTGACAAGGAGATGCTGCCGATCTTCCAGTTGATGCGGCGCGGCATCGCCGTGGTGCCGGGTTCGCCCGAGGTGCGCATGTCCCTGATCCACGTCTCAGACCTGGTGGACGCCATTATTGCCTGCCTGCAGAGTGACGCGGCCAGCGGGCAGACCCTGACCCTCTGTGACGGCAGGCCCAACGGCTACAACTGGCACGAATTGGCCGCTATTGCCGCGCAGCACTGGTCGCGCCGGGTTCGCCTGTTGCGCATACCGCGCTGGCTCCTGGACACCGCAGCCGCACTGAACAGCAGGCTTGCGAGCATCACTGGCAGCGCACCCATGCTGACACCGCCCAAGCTGCGTGAACTGCGCCACGACGACTGGGTGGCAGACAACACTGCGATCACTGCGGCCACGGGCTGGACGCCCGCCGTGGGGCTGCGCGAAGGACTTCAACTGCTCAAATTACCACCACTTTGACCGCGAATAACGCGGCGATAGTGCGATATAATCCGCCCCTGTACTTAAATCCACTGATTCCAGGCAGCTCTACCCGTGGCAGAATTTATTGTCGGCAATCCACTGCGCAAATGGGCACGCAATCATCGCCTGCTCCGCGAGGCGTTGTGGCGGCTGGATTTTGTCCTCGTGTGGGTGATTACCAAACTCGCACGCCTGCTTCCGATCGATACCGCTTCCCGATTCGGTGAAAAAATCGGGAGCTGGATAGGCCCGAGGCTCGCCAATAAAACGGCGATCTACCGCACCAACCTGGCGATCGCGTTTCCCGAATTGAGCAGCGCCGAACTGGACGCGCTGGTGACCCGTGCGTGGGGAAGTTCGGGGCGCGTGATGGCAGAGTATCCGCACCTGGCCACGATTCTCGCTGAGGACGATCGCCTGCAGATCGACATACGTGAGCCCATCGAGACTTACGAGAATCCCGCCAGGCCGTGCGTCATCGTGACGGCTCACCAGAGCAACTGGGAAGTGGTGTGCTCTGCGATGGCGAAGCTGAATATCCCCAACGCCAGCCTTTACTCGCCGCCCACGAATCCCCTGCTGGATCGTATGCTGCTGGATTCGCGCCGCGCCCTGAACTGCGAACTGCTGCCGGCAGAGAACAGCGCCCGCCTGTTAATGCGCGCGCTGAAACAGGGCCGCACGGTGGCCATGGTGATGGATCGACGGGTCGATGAAGGCAAACCGGTAGAGTTTTTCGGGCACGACAAGTCCTCGACCATCATGCCGGCAAAGCTGGCCCTGAAATTCGACTGCGACCTGGTGCCCGTGCAGGTTGAACGACTTAAGGACGCGCATTATCGCGTGACCTTCCACGCCCCTGTCCGTCCCCGCGATACCAGCGCGGACGAGACCGCACAGGCCATCGATATGATCCAGCAGGTTCACCACCAGTTTGAAGACTGGATCCGCCAGCAACCGGAAGACTGGTTCTGCTCGAAACGCCTGTGGTCCAAAGATAAACCCGACAAACCTGAGGAGAGCGGCCGTGACGCCGACACCAATTCCTATGCAGCCTGAGAATCAACACCAGTCCATACGCCTGTTCGAGAACGATTTTCTGGAGCGGTTATCCCACGTTCACCCCATTACGCCGCTGCTGATGTGGGGGCCTATCGCCGGCTGGCTGATCTGGCGCAGCCTCGCGGTATACCAGCTCCCTTTGCTTCCCGTGCTGGCCATCGGGGTGGCGGGCGTCGCCACCTGGTCCCTCACCGAATACTGCCTGCACCGCTACCTGTTTCACTTCCCTGCCACCAGCAAACTGGGCAAGTGGCTGGTATTCCTCTTTCACGGCAACCACCATGAGGATCCAAAAGACAAGACCCGGCTGGTGATGCCGCCGGCTGGCGCGATACCCATCATGCTGGTGCTGTACCTGCTGTTTGGCCTGTTTATCCCCCAGCCCTGGATACAGCCCTTTTGTGCGTTTTTTATCATCGGGTACCTGATCTACGACTATATCCACTATTCGACACATCACTTCCCAATGCGCAACAAGGTCGCCAGGTTTCTCAAGCACTATCACCTGAAACACCACTACTCCGGTGAGGGCGGTCGCTATGGCGTCAGCTCACCGCTGTGGGACCGCGTATTCGGTTCAGACCCGGGCCAGGGTTGAGTCACCCGGGGTGCCCGAGTTTTACCTGATTCCAAAGCGCCTGGCGCGGAAGGCGCCGATTCTGGCTGCGGCCACGCAGCGGGTGGAAGCCGCAGTATTCCGGTCTATTTTCTGGCTGATGAGCAAGCTGAGCATCGAGCATGCCCTGCGGCTGTCCGCGTTTGCATTCGGACTGGTCGGTTCGGTGTCAGACAAGGCGGCGAAAGCCCGCGAAAACCTGGCCATCGCCTTCCCCGATAAATCGCCGGAATGGCGAGAGCAGACGACCCGGCAGATATTCCGCCACCTCGGCTACTCCGCCGCAGAACTGCTCAAGCTGGAGCAGATCTGGGAACAGCGCGAGCAACGCATCGAGTTCGTGCTCGAACCAGAGGCACTCAAACACATGCAGAGCAAGCGCCCGACGGTTTTTATGACCGCACATGTGGGTGCATGGCAGGTCGCCGCACTGGTGACCCGGCAGTTCGGCTTCACGATAAACACCATCTATGCGCCGGAGTCCAATCCGATCATGCAGGAGCTGATGCTGGGCCTTCGTCGATCTTTCGGGGAGCAGTTGATACCCGCCGACGCAGGACCGCGCCCGTTGCTCAAGGCGTTGAATGCGGGCGAAAGTATTATCATGGCGATCGACACGCGGCCCGATACCGGCAAGCTGATTCCCTTTTTCGGTGTGGATGCGCTCACCAACACCAGCGCGGTCGGACTGGCACTGCGCACGGATGCAGCGATCGTCGTATCGCGCGCCGAGCGCCTGCCCGGGGGACGCTACCGGATAACCGTTTACGACCCCCTGGTCAGCCCCATTCCCGATGCCCCCGTCAAGGACCAGGCCGTTGCGGTAACTGAAATCGTCCACCGGCATTTTGAAGACTGGATCAGGGAGTATCCAGAGCAATGGGTCTGCCTGAAGCGGCGCTGGCCGAAGGCACATAAGCTCTAGGCACGGCACCACGCGACCAGGCACTACGATAAGACTACGAACTCCAGCACAAAGCTATCAGAGCAGAACATTGAATTTTCCAGACACTTTAAAGCGAGCTTACCCGTTTCTACTGTTGTTCGCTTACGGACTCTTCACCTGTGGTTACTTTTTTCTGGACAATTACAGTAGCCACTACCGACTTTTTGCCCGTTTCGTGTTTTTCGTGGGGCTGTTTGTCATCGCCAGCGGTGTCAGGGAAAACTACCGGCAACCGCTGTTTCGGATAATCGCCCTCTATATGATCTACCTGCTACTCAGCGGATTCTGGCACCAGCCGATAGACTGGTTCCGCCTGGGCCAGAAGGCGACGATATCCGTTTATATCCTGACCTTCATTGCGATTACGTACTACCTGGTGCACTGGAATCGCGCCCTGTTTGAGCGCATGTTGCAGTTTTGCATCCTGGTTGCCGCTGCGACAGCGTTGATCAGCCTGGCGCTGTTCTACCGCGACAACGCGATTCCCGGAACCCGCCTGATGGGTGTGGGAGCGCTGACCAATGTCAATGAATTCACCAATGTCTACGGCGTGTTCGGCGTGCTCGCGATGGGGTTTGCGCTGCGCACGCGGCTGCTCTCCTGGCGAATAGTGCTGTTCCTGGCAATTGCCGTTTTTATCTCCCACGCCTGGTTTGGCCAGAGCAGGACAGGCTTGGTCTCGCTGTTTATCGTTCTGGTTATCCAGACAGGTATGACGCTGAAACGAAGGCGAAGTTTTTATACGGCGATGGTCGCTTTGCTGGTGTTTGGTGCGGCCCTTGCCGTTATTTTTCCCGATACCGTTGAGCAGGCATTTCTCCGGGGTATGGGCCCGCGGCCACTGATCTGGGAGGCAACCTGGAGCGAGGCCCGCCTGGCGCCCATCTTTGGACACGGGCTGACGTCGAACATATCGGTGGTGATAGGCAGGGACCTTTTCGAAACCACGCACAATGCCTATCTGCAAACCTTTTGGCACGGGGGAATCATCGGGCTCGGCTTGCTGCTGCTGTTGCTTGCAGTCGCGCTTCGCCTGGCCATGGCACTGGGGTATCGGGGAGGAGACTACACCGTTTTTTGTCTGCTCCTGTTCGCCGCCGCTACGATGATGACGGGTGTGGATACGCTGATCGACCGGCCCAGGGACAAATGGATGCTGTTCTGGTTGCCCCTGGCGCTGTTGCTGAGTTACCGAACGGTTGTGCCTCCCCGTCAGGTGTAGGCGCAGAGTTTTCCACACGCGCGCATTCCGCTAGAATGCACGGGCTTCACCCAGTCACCTCAGGAGTACGTCCCATCTCGTCCAACCAACACAAAGCCACGAGACTCTGGCTGACGTCGCCCCATTTCTATCCCACGTATGGCGGGGCCCAGAACCGCTACAGGAGCTATATCCCGGGCCTGCTGGCGCGCGGCCTGGATGTGCGCGTCATGACGGGTACCCCGCAGATCCAGGAGCGCAGCGAAGCCGATTCGGACAAGAGCTGGTATGACGCTGCGCCGGGGACGTGGCTGCCACAGATCACGCTGGACGGCGCACCGCTGGAACGCATACGCCTGCCCGACAGCAAGAACCGCACGCGCACGCAAATCTATTACGACGCCCTGCTCGATGTCTGCCAGCGCGAGCGGCAGGGGCCCACTGTCGCACAGCTGCTGACCAATATGCGGCCGCAGGCACTGCCGTGGCTGCGCCGCCTCAAGGACAGCGGTGTCGCCACCGTGTATTCGGTATCCCAGTTCCCCACCTGGCAACAAAAGCCGGTCAAACGGATTCTGCGACGACGCGGTTACCAGCAGGTCTACAACGCCTTCGATGCCCTGGTCACCAACAGCCAGGCGATCGAAGAGTTCCTGCGCAGTATCGGCGTCACCACGCGCATCGAATACATTCCCAATGGCGTCAATTTACAACGTTTCCACCCGTCAACTACCGCGGCCGAACGCGAGGCCAGCACCGCGCTGCGCGAAAAATTCGGTATCCCGGCGGAACACAAAGTGATCGTGGCGGTGGGCGCCATCATGCCGCGCAAGGGGCCCGACAAAATCCTGCAGGCCTGGCGCCGGATCCTGCCGCACCTGCCTGACACCCATGTGATGTTTGTTGGCCCGCGCGCCGATACCCACGACCCCAAGCTGCAAAAATTCGGCGAGGAGATTGAGGCGCTGGTGGCAGGTTCCGGGGCGGCACACCAGGTGCATTTCACTGGCATTGTGGACGATGTCGAAAACTATCTGCGCGCCGCCGATGTCTTCATACTCGCATCAAACCGCGAGGGCACACCCAACTCGGTGCTGGAGGCGATGGCAACCGGGCTGCCGTGCCTGGTCACACCCTTCCTCGGTATTTCTGCGGGAATCGGCCAGCCCGGTGAGCATTATCAACTGGTGGAGCGCGAGCCCGAGGCCATCGCCGCTGCGCTCACCGGCCTGCTGCAAAACGACACGCTGGCAACAGCTTACGCAGAGCGTGGGCAGCGCTACGTGGTGGACAATGTGGACCAGCAACTGAGCCTCGATCGCTACGTTGCGCTGTACCAGGAACTCGCGGCTGCAGCACAGCGGCGCTAGCGCGTCGCCGGGGAGCGCGATCAGTACATCAGGCGTTCTTTCTCTGTCACCAGCGGTGAGCCGGTAAACAGGCGCCGGGCTTTCTTCACCGCCATACGCAGTGGCCGATACTCCTCAAACACCACGATAAACACCTTGCGGTAGTAGTTCTCAGGACAGTTGATGCGCCGCACGCCGTGCCAGGAATTGCCGCGGCGACCGAAAAGAATGCTGCGATTGTCTTTGGTCTCGGCCGGGTATTCGGCATCAAAATCCTCAAATGCCGGTGCATTATCCGATGAGATGCGCCCCTTGTCGTCCAGGATGACCGTCTCCCCACCCCAGCTCCAGTCCCAATCGTCCTCGGTGTTCAGGTAGAAAATCTGCGAGCCGATCTTCCCCTTGGAATCACAGTGCGGCGATACCTCGCCGCCGTTGGGCGTGAAGTGCCAGTGAAAGCGAAAGCGCACATTGGAGACGTCCAGCAGCCGGCAGATGAAGGCGCGATAGCTGTCGCTGCACAACTCCTCCACAAAATCGCGCCACACCGGCGCCAGTTCCATCCCCCGCTCATAGTCCAGGATATAGCGATCGTGGCTGGCCTGGCCGTGCTTGCGCTGCTTGCCAAAAAACGCGTTGAACTGCGCCAGATCCGGCATGTTTTGCAGCAACTCGGTATAACGTTCGGGAACAATGAAGCCCTGTGGATTCACCCACGGGAAAGGCGTCTGTGACTGGAACGCCGCAGGGTCTATTGCGTCCAGTACGGCAGGATTCAGGTAGGGTTTGCTAGGCATCGGCTCACTACGGCTAAAAGAGGCCAGTATACGATTCCCGTGATGACAGGGACAGGCGCGATTTTGTGTAGGAATTGCGGCCCGTTTTGCAGCCCTGGCCAGCGAGCGCGTATCAGGAGGCCCCGATCGCCACCTGCTCCTTCAGCAGGCCCGCGGGCCTGGAGCGCGCATTGACACAGCGCAATGCGGCGCCGCCAATACGCGCGGTGCGCAGGTCACCAAAGGGCGTACCCAGGCCGCTGTTGACAATCAGCGCCACCGACAGGCCGCGCTTCGGGTCGGCCCACGCACCGGAACCGCCAAAGCCAAAGTGGCCAAAGGCCGCGCGCGGGAAACCCTGCGTGGTCGCGACGCCGTGGTACCCCAGCCGCCAGCGCATGTCGAAGGGAATCACTGAAAGCTTGCCGGTCGGTTTCTGCAGAGTCGTCGCCCGCTCCATGCTGTCCTCGGACAACAGGCGCACCCCGTCCAGTTCCCCGCCATTCGCCAGCAGCGCGTAGAGTTTTGCAAGCGAGCGGGCCGTAAACAGGCCATTGGCGGCCGGAATGGCCACGCGCAATGACTCCGGCGAGCCAAAATCAAAGTCGCTCACCCCGCGTGGCGCGAGCGCATCAAAGATGCTGGACAGATCGGAGTCGACACCCACACGTTGCAACAGGCCGCTGAGACGACTGGCACTAACCTCCAGCTTGCTGCCCAGCGAGGTCTGCGTCAGCCGCCGCGTTGAATCGGGAAAGATCAACTGCGCGGCCCGCGGTATCTCTCGCTCCGGGGTGCCGATGTACAGGCCATCCAGCTGCAATGGCCGGGCTATTTCCTTCTGCACGAGATCGGAAAACTTCCTGCCCGTGACGCGCTGGATAATCTCCCCGACCAGAAACCCGAAGGTCAGCCCGTGGTAGCCCGTGCGGGTCCCGGGTGTGTGCGCGGGCCTCGCCTGCTCGATCGAGCGGATCATATACTTCCAATCCAGCATACGGTCCACATGATCGATCATCTGCCGGATGTGGTACAGGCCCGACTGGTGCGCCATCACCTGCCGCACAGTGATGTCCTCCTTGCCCGCCTGGCCAAATTCCGGCCAGTAGTCTGCCACCCGGGCGTCGTAATCGATGAGACCGCGATCGGCGTAGATATGCAGCAGGGTAGCGGCCACGCCCTTGGTGGTGGAAAAACTCGGGGCCATGGTGTCGCGGTTCCAGAGCGTGCCCTGATCGTCCTTGTAGCCGCCCCACAAATCGACCACACACTCGCCACGGTGGTAGACACTGACCGCCGCACCGCCACGGTAGTTGCGCAGCAGGTCGCGCAATGTGGCTTCCACCGGCGCGAAATCCGGGTGGATGCGACCGTCCAGATGCTCTTTGCGAGAACGTAGTAATTTTAGCGTCATGGCGAGCCCCACCTGTTCCGTATTGTTATTGAGACGACAATTGGCATTGTCTTAGCCAAAACATACCACAGTTGGAGGCCGGAACGAAAACCGGCAAAAGGCCGGATGTACAGCGGAAAATGGGTGCCGCTAGTTCAGTACCCGGTAACCCCGCCCGCGGAGGCAGTTCTTGACCACCTGCACCTCGGTTTCGACTCCCTGGCTGGCACCCTTGGCACCGCCGCCAACGGCACCGACGCCGGCGCCTTTGGCCGCGCCCGAGGTGCCGCCGGTAATGGCCCCGATCAAACCGCCCACCACCGCACCAGAGGCAGCGCCCGTGGCCGCTTTCTCCCCTGTCTTCACGGATTCAGAGTAGCTTTTGCACTCCGCCAGGTCCTTCTGGTAGGCGGACATATTGACGCCTTTCTGGTCGATGATGATTTCATCCGTCGTGGTACAGGCCGTGAGCACAAACAGCGCCATCAGGGCGGTGGCTGTATATTTCATGATCGGGAACTCCGCTATCGAATCGCAGAATCTAGGCTAGCATGTCTGGCATCGAAAATCGCCGACCCTGCGGGCACCCGGTCTCCCGGGCGGTAAACACTTGACGGAGCAGGTGAGTTGGGTCAGCCTGACCGACTGAATTCGCGCGCAGCCGCCTGCGGCCCCGCTCGCGATCCGTTTACCTGCCAGGGATCAACACCCATGAAACAACTCACCGGGCTCGACGCCTCCTTCCTGTACCTGGAAACCGCCAACGCCCCGATGCACATTTCGGGACTGTCTATCTACGATCAGTCCACCGCGCCCGGTGGCAAGGTGCGATTCAAGGACATCATCGAGAACACCAACAATCGCCTGATGGGCCTGCCCGTCATGACACAGAAGCTGGTGAACGTACCGATGAACCTGGATCACCCTTACTGGGTGACCGACGGGGCCTACGACCCGGAATTCCATATCCGCCACATCGCCCTGCCCAAACCCGGTGACTGGCGCCAGCTGTGTATTCTCATCTCCCGGCTACAGGCACGGCCACTGGACAGGGCCCACCCGCTGTGGGAGCTGTATATCATCGAGGGCCTGGATAACGTCAAGGGTGTGCCAAAAGGCAGCTTCGCGATGTTTTCCAAGACCCACCACGCCGCGATCGACGGCACCTCCGGGATGGAATTGACGGCGGCAACACACGACCTGTCGCCGGATTACAAACGCACCCACACGGCAGCCACCATCAGTGTAGACAGCGAGCCCTCAGCGCTTGAAATGGTGCTCCGTTCGCAGCTCAACAACATCCGCAAGCCCTTCCACTTTGTCAGCGTTGCCCGAAACACCGTGCCGGGCCTGGCCAAAGTTGTGGCCGGCCTGTCGAAGGGCCGGTTGAGCAGGATCAAGGACATACCGCGCACACGATTTAACGACAGTGTCTCGCCCCACCGCGTCTTCGATGCGATCAACGTGCCGCTGGACGATGTGAAGAAGATCAAGAACGCGATCCCCGGCGCCACGGTAAACGATGTGGCCATCACCATAGTCGGCGGCGCCCTGCGCAAGTACCTGCAGGCGCACAACGAACTGCCCGCAGAATCGCTGGCCGCCATGGCGCCGGTCAATGTGCGCTCGGACAAGGACAAGACAGGCGGCAATATCGTCGCCACCATGACGGTGCAGGTGCGCAGCGACGTGGAGAATCCACTGGAGCGACTGCAGGCGGTGCACGAAAGCAGCAGCAAGGCCAAGGAACTGACCAATGCAATCGGCGCCAAGACCATGACCGATTATTCCCAGTTCATTCCCGCCGCGCTCACCGCCCAGGCGGCGCGGCTCGCCAGCCGCTGGGGGTTGATGAACCGCATGAGCCCGCAGTTTAACTGTGTCATCACCAACGTTCCCGGCCCCCCCATTCCGCTGTACAACACCGGCGCCAGAATGGTTGCCAATTACGGCACCGGACCGGTTCAGGACGGCCTCGGCCTGTTCCACGTTATCAGCAGCTACTGCGGCCAGTTTGTGATCAGCGCAACCAGTTGCCGGGTCATGATGCCCGACCCCGCCTTCTACCGGGAATGCCTGCAGGCCAGCTTTGACGAGCTGCTGGCGGCTGCAACAGCAACCGCGACCACGAAAAAACCCAAGCCGAAAAAACCAAAGCCCAAAAAATCCGCGCGCGCGAGGACCAGGAAGGCCGCATGAGCATGAAGCCGCCCAATCTTCTGCTGGCCCTCAGCGACGCACCGCGGGCACTGACGGATGTGGCATTCCTCACGATGGCGGCACCGTTGCTGCGAAAGTTGCCCTCCGCACGGCGCCCACAGAGCGTTATGGTGATTCCTGGCTTCCTGGGAGACGACAAGGGTAACGGACCGCTGATCCGGTTTCTGAGACACTTGGGATACACGGCCACTGGCTGGGGCCAGGGTCGCAATCTCGGCACCCAGAGTTTTTCTGAAGACAGCCTGCGCGCGGCCATGGAACCGTTGATCTCAGCAGGTAATGGCAAGGTTTCACTGATCGGACATTCCCTCGGCGGGATTTATGCGCGTGAAATTGCCCGCGCTGATCCCGAGCGGATCGCCCAGGTCATTACACTGGGTAGTCCGTTCGGCAAGGGCCGTCACAATGCCTCACATGCCAACCGCCTTTACCAGCGTCTCAATCCTCGACCGGACGGTCGCGACAGTGAAGACACGCTGGCCATCCCGCCGCCGGTACCCACAACCGCTATCTATACCAAGGCTGATGGCGTGGTGAACTGGCGCACGTCACTGCAGACGGGCGGGAATCACAATGTGCATAACATTGAAGTGCCGGGCAGCCATATCGGCCTGAACCTGAACGCCGCCGTGTGGTACTGGGTGGCGAAGAAGCTCGCCGCGTAGCGCGCCACGAGGATACTCACATGATGGAACTGGTCACACTGCCACCCGCGTTTGGTATGCGCAACGTCAGCCCGTTCTGTCTCAAGGTCGAAATGCTGCTCGCTGCGCTTGAACTGCCCTACACAGTGTCCAGCGAGAAGGATCCGCGTAAAGCCCCCAAGGGTAAACTGCCGTTTGTCATCGTCGATGGCAAACGCATTGCGGACTCCGAATTGATCGTTGAATACCTGGATGAAACCACTGGCGGCAAAGTGTTCGCAGGCCTCAGCCCCCAACAAAAAGGCAGCGGCGTCGCACTGAGCCGACTGGCGGAGGATCACCTGTACTGGCTGATGGTCGCCAGCCGCTGGCTGGACGACGCGTGGTGGCCGAATATCGTGGACGGCTTTTTTGGCTTCGTGCCGGGAGTACTACGCGGTTTTGTGGCGGGGCTGGCGCGCAAACAAGTGGCGAAAACCTACAACCTGCACGGACTCGGTCGCCACACCCTCGAAGAGCAAAAAGGCTTTGCGCGTCGCGACCTGGATGCGCTGCAAGGCGCCATCCCCATGCAGGGATTCCTGTTTTCCGAGCAGCCGTGCGTGTTCGATTTCACCATCGCGGCAATGCTGGCCGGTATCTATGACAATCAACCCGCTACGTGGGTAACCGACATCGCCAACGACTATCCTGACCTGCGCGCCTACGCGGAACGAGTGCAGGAGACCGTTGGCGTATGGGGTAGAAAGTAGTCGCACGTTGCGCCCGCACTTTTTGCCAGATCGCCCCGCAGACACCAAGACCCATCGACAACAGGAGACCCACATGAACTACACCACGCTGCGCTATGAAGTCGCTGACAACATCCTGACCCTGACCCTGAATCGCCCCGACCACCTGAATGCGTTCACCGTGGAGATGGCCGGAGAACTCATTGATGCGTTCACCCGCGCCAGCGATGACGATGAGGTCCGCGCAGTGGTAGTGACGGGTGAAGGCCGCGCGTTCTGCGCCGGCATGGATCTTTCGGTGGGCGGCAATGTATTCGGTTTGAACGAAGCCCTGCACCCGACCATGGATGATATGGAGAACCGCCTCGACGACCCGGAAATGATCAAGGGTGTGCGCGACACAGGAGGCCGCGTAACACTGGCAATTTACGACTGCAACAAACCGGTGATCGCCGCCATCAACGGCGCCGCCGTCGGTATCGGCGCCACCATGACCTGCGCGATGGATATTCGCCTCGCCTCCGAACACGCACGGATCGGTTTCGTCTTCAACAAGATCGGCATTACTCCCGAAGCCTGCTCCAGCTGGTTCCTGCCGCGCATCGTCGGCATCTCCCAGGCACTGGAATGGGTGTACAGCGCAGAGATACTCAAGGCAGAGCAGGCGCTCGCTGGGCGTTTTGTCAGCGCCGTTGTTCCAGCAGATCAACTACTTGAGGAAGCCTATAAAATCGCCCGGCGCATCGCGCAGCACAGCCCGGTAGCCATCGCCATGACACGACAGATGATGTACCGCTGCTCAGCGCAGGCGCATCCCATCGAGGCACACAAGGTGGATTCACTGGCGATCTACTACGCGAGCCAGAAAAGTGGCAAGGAGGGCGTGCAATCCTTCCTCGAGAAACGGGCACCGGTGTTTGAGGATCGGACATCTACCGATATGCCCGACTTCTACCCCTGGTGGGATTAATGCATGGAACCGTGAAGAAGCTGTTTGGTTTTGCGAAACGATCGCGAGGGTCAGTTTGTCGACGGCTGTGACCGATTTTCCTCATTTGTGGCCAACTTTACCTAATATAAACCATCACCCAAAAACGACTGTGCTAGTCTTGGACGTCAAGAGAGTGGGAGAGACGACATGGAAGTCATTCGCACAATAAGGCCCGGCCTGCCTGGCACCCGGCGTTTTCAGAAACACTGGGGCGATAACCTGATCGCCGTCCGTTACCGGCGCGATGCCAGAAAACTCTACACAACCATTGAGATCGTCGTTGACGAGCGCGATCAACCTCCTTCCGGCGTCTCACTCAATGGCGTGCACGCCTTCAAGCGACGACAGCTCGTAGCCATACCCATCGCATTTGAAGAACGAGCGTTGCGAGCGGTAGCAAAGCAGAACAAGGCTATGTGGAGCGTCCGGAAAAAGGTATGGGTGATGCCATACAACACTGCAGTTGCCCTGGGCGTACAAAACAGGATTATCGAGGGACTGGCTGAGAAGTGCGCTGATGTGGAGCTTTTCTTTGACTAATATCCAGATATGTACATGTCGATCCAGAATTCATAGCTATATTCGCCTACACATAGCCAGATGTAGACAGAATGTCTACATTCGACTACAACACATACTAAACTGTTAAATTTCGGAAGATAGTATGAAAAAGATATGGTGGATTTCGCCGATAATATTACTCCTAAGTTTGGCTGTTATTACTTCAAGATTTTTTGTACAAGAAGCAGCATTCGAACCTTCAGTTTATGA
>JAGRIK010000179.1 GCA_020443325.1 Halioglobus sp. | reverse complement strand
TTGCTGTTGACCACTGAGGCGGCGGTTTTGGCGAGTTTTATGGGGCAGATCGTATTCGTCGTAAGTTCAGACTCGACTCCCCAGTATGCTGTCACCCAGGCCATCGAACACATCGGTGAGGACAAAATGGTGGGCATGATTCTCAATCGGGCCCGCAAGCGAACCAACCCCTATTCCTATTACACCTATGAGTATCGCGGTGGTCCTTACGGCTATGGTCACCGCGAGGGCCAGCCAGTTTCCGGGGCGGGGCAATAAGGATGCGCACTTGTCCTGCACACCAGTTGTTTCGATCACTGCCGATTGTTGTGGGCTGTGCCCTGCCTGCCAGTGGATTCGCCGCCGAATTTACCACCACTGCTGGGGTCGCACCCGGCCTCACCTATACCGATAACGTGTGTTTGAGTAAAGATAATAAACAGGATGCCTGGGTAGGTACATTGACACCCGGGGGTTCAATCGAGGGCAAGGGACGGAATGCGGAATTCAATGTAGCGGGATCTGTGGAGTTCAATACGCTCACAGACAGCCAGCTCAAGGACAATGATTGTGCCGGCGGTTCGTTCGGCAGTCGCGAGCAGTTTGCGCCGAGAATCAATGCGAAAGGTTCCGCAGTGCTGATAGAGGATTGGCTGAAGTTGGGTGCGAGTGGCAGGGCGAACCAGAACGAAGTGTTCTCCTCGGCTGGCGGCGCTGATTCATTTGACGGCAACGGCAACACGAATACCTACTATCGCTATTCATTGAGCCCGGTGCTGTCGCGACGCCTGAAGGATATAGCGACTTACACCCTGCGCTACAACTACAATGAAGTGATCAACACTGCAGACGATCTCAGCAACAGCAGCAGTGATTCCTGGTCGACAAGTCTGGCGAGTGGTAATGCCTCCCGGATATCCTGGGACTTGTTTGGCGACTACAGGAAAGTGTCCTACGATGACGACGATGTCTTCGTCGAGGAAGACGGCACTGTGGTTCCACGCGAAAATGCAGAACTTAAGTCTGCCGGATTGCAAACAGGTTACCGAATCGATAGACGGTGGCAGGTTACCGGCACTTACGGTTGGGAGTGGAATGACTTCCAAACCTACAACGATGAGGACACCGACGGGAGAACCTGGGATCTCGGTGTGAACTGGACGCCCACCCCGCGCACCACTGTTAGCGTAGGTGTCGGGGATCGTTTTTTTGGCAAGACGCCGCGCCTGAGTATTTCGCAAAAACACAAACGCAGCACATTCACCGCCTCCTACAAAAAATCGATCACGTTTGGTCGTGACATTCTTACGGAAGGTAACGATTTCAACCAGAATATCCAGAATTTTGGTTCTGAGAATTCACAGGGCCCAATAATCGATGAGCGCTTTACCGTCGGCTACGCGTATGACGGCCGTCGCGCCAGGATCAATTTTATCGGCAGCCATTCAGATCAAACCCAGGAAGATACCGGGCAGAAGTCTGTTTACGACGATGTGGCCCTGACCGTTTCGCCGCTGGTTTTCATCTCCAGGTTGTATAGCATGTCTGCCACGGTAAGCTGGAGGCAGGATGAGCCACGATCACAGTTTGGTCAGCCACAGTTTGGCCAGCCGAATTCCAATTTCTCGAATAATTCCGAGGCATGGATTACCAGTGTGACCGTAGGTAGAACGCTGAATGAGCGTATGAGCTTATCGCTCAATTATCGCTACACGGATCAGCAGTCCGATAACGACTTCAGCGAATACCAGGAAAACAGGATCATGGCGACTCTCAATATCCGCCTCTAGGGAAAACGACTATGGGCGCCTTATTGGGGTCCCGACACATTCTTTGTATCGTCGGTGCCAGACCAAACTTCATGAAAATTGCCCCGATTATGCGGGCCTTTGCCCAGCCTGAATCGGCGCTGTCCGCACGGTTGTTGCACACGGGCCAGCATTACGACGCGGCGATGAAGCACTCATTTTTTGACCAGCTGAATATTCCCGAGCCGGATGTTGACCTGGGGGTTGGCTCCGGCACGCACGCCCAGCAGACTGCGGACATCATGAAGCGCTTTGAGCCAGTGCTGGATGCATCGCCACCGCTGGCTGTGCTCGTGGTTGGTGATGTGAATTCCACGATCGCCTGTGCGCTTGTGGCCGTCAAGAAGGGCATTCCGGTCATTCATGTGGAAGCGGGGTTGCGCAGTGGTGATCGCAGCATGCCAGAGGAGATTAACCGGATCCTCACCGACCAGCTCTCAGAGTTGCTGTTTATCACCGAAGCAGATGCGCGAGAGAATTTGGCGCTTGAAGGCATTGGCTCCGATAAGGTGCACTTCGTCGGCAATGTGATGATTGATTCGCTGCTGTACAATCTCAGCAAGGCTGTACCGGCGAGCACGACCCTGGCCAGTGCAAACTGTGGCGGGCTGGAGGGCTCCCCGACGGAGTACGGGTTGGTGACCTTGCACCGGCCTTCCAACGTGGATGATCCCGTTGTGCTTGAGCGATTGCTCAAGGTGCTTGCAACGATCAGCCAGCGCACACCCCTGTTGTTCCCGATCCATCCGCGCACTGAATCCCGTATAGCCGCTGCGAACCTTGAAGGGCTGTTGGCTGACTCCGCTATTACCACTATCGGCCCACAGGGCTACCTGGAAATGCTCGGCTTGATGAAGGACGCGCGGGTCGTGCTCACTGATTCGGGCGGTATACAGGAGGAGACAACGGCGCTGGGTATCCCCTGCATTACGCTGCGCGACAATACCGAACGTCCGATCACCGTGAGCCAGGGAACGAATACCGTGGTGGGCACCGATGCCGACGCGATACTGCGATGCTACGAAGATGTAATGACTACGGGTGGCAAGGTTGGGCGTACTCCTGAGCTGTGGGACGGCGAGAGCGCGCAGCGAATTGTCAGGACCATCAATGACTGGGCGGAGACTTTCGCATGAATGCCTCCGGTGTCATTAATGCGATGACGGTTGACGTGGAGGATTATTTCCAGGTCTCCGCATTTGAAACGCATATCGGCAAATCCCGCTGGCAGGAGTGGCCGTTGCGCGTGGAAAACAACACGCACCGAATTCTTGACCTGTTCGCCGCGCGCGAGGTGCGGGGCACTTTTTTTACCCTCGGTTGGGTCGCGCAGCGTTTCCCGTCGCTGGTCAAAAGAATAGTGAGTGATGGCCATGAAATTGCCAGTCACGGCTGGGAGCATATCAGGGTAAACACGCAGACGCCTGCAGCCTTCCGGGAGGATATAGAGCGCACGCGGAAACTGTTGCAGGACATCAGCGGTGAGCCGGTTCTGGGTTATCGCGCCGCCAGTTACTCTATCGGTGCCAGTGAATCCTGGGCCTGGGAGGAACTCGCAGAGGCCGGGTATCGCTACAGTTCCAGTATTGTGCCGATCCGGCACGATCTATACGGGATTCCCGATGCGCCCCGGTTCGCCTTTGACACGGCAGGAGATCGCCTTCTTGAAATTCCCATCACGACTGTGCCGTTAGCCGGGCGGAATATTAATTGCGGTGGGGGCGGCTGGTTTCGTTTGTTCCCGTATGCTTTCTCGCGCTGGGCCATGTCGCGTGTGAATGACACCGATGGCGAGCCTGGAATATTCTATTTCCACCCATGGGAAATTGACCCGGAGCAACCGCGGCCCGAGGGGCTGGGGATGCGCACCCGGTTTCGGCATTATCTCAACCTTGACCGCACTTATGCTCGACTGGAGCGCCTGCTCGGCGATTTTCGCTGGGGTCGTATGGATGCCATATTTTTGTCCGGAGAGACGCGCCAGTGACATTGACCGTTGAAAAGCTGGATGAAAAGTCGATGGAGCGCTGGGATGCGTATGTGAACAAGGCGCCGAATGCCACTTTCTTTCATCTCGCAGGTTGGAAAACTGTGCTGGAGCGTGCGTTCGGGCACAGCACCTATTTTCTCTATGCCCTGGAAGGCGACGAGATTGTGGGTGTGTTGCCTCTGGCGCAGATCAAAAGCGCCCTGTTTGGCAATACGCTGTCATCACTGCCTTTTTGTGTCTATGGGGGAATTGTCGCCGATAACGAGCAGGCCGCTGCGGCCTTGCGCGAGGAGGCCTGCAGGCTGGCAGAGCGCCTCAAGGTGGGCGCGCTGGAACTGCGCAATATGAACGCGAGCACAGCGGATTGGCCGGTCAAGAAATTGTATTTCACGTTCCGCAAGGCCATCGATCCCAGCGACGAGGTAAACCTGAAAGCCATTCCCAACCGACAGCGTGCGATGGTGCGCAAAGGCATCAAGGAGGGGTTGTGCAGCGAGTGGGATGATGGCGTAGAGCGCTTGTACAGGGTGTATTCAGAGAGCGTTAGAAACCTGGGGACCCCGGTGTTTTCAAAGAAATATTTACGCATCCTGCGACAGGTATTCGGCAGCGCCTGCAGTGTGCTTATGGTCACGCATGAAGGGCAGGATGTCGCGGCAGTGATGAGCTTTTACTTCAGGGATGAAGTCATACCCTACTACGGTGGTAGCACGGCTGCCGCTCGAACGATCAAGGGCGTCAATCATGTAATGTACTGGGAGTTGATGCGCCACTCCGCCGCGCAGGGGTATACCCTTTTTGATTTCGGGCGCAGCAAGGCAGGCACCGGCCCCTACAGTTTCAAGAAGAATTTCGGGTTTGAGCCGCAGCCACTCCCCTACGAGTATTACCTGGTGACATCCGATGCAGTGCCCGACGTGAATCCTTTGAACCCCAAGTATCGCCTCATGATTAAAGTATGGACACGGTTGCCGTTACCCGTGGCGAATAGTGTTGGCCCTTTTTTAGCCCGGTCGCTGGGGTAGGGGCGGTGAACGCTTCCTGGAACAGGGGTCAGGTATCGGTACGCAGCAGCCTGTGGGCGGCGGGGCTCTTCTGTCTGGCGCTGTTGTCGATTTTTCATGAGACTGCCTGGTCCATGGTGTATATCTGGTCGCGGTCAGACACCTTCGCCCACGGGTTTCTGATACTCCCCATCTCCCTGTGGCTGATCTGGACGCGCCGTGACCTTCTGTTGCCGATCAATCCACGGCCGGCCTGGTGGGTCGGCCTGTTGCTGTTACCGCTGGGGTTCGGCTGGCTTCTCGCCTGGTTAGTGGATGTCGCAGTAATCCAGCAGTTCGCGCTGGTCGCGATGATGATAGTGGGTGTCTGGGCGATTCTGGGGCACAAGCTGGGTGCCGTGGTCGCATTCCCCTTGTTTTTCCTCTTCTTTGCGGTGCCCATAGGGGAGGGCCTGGTGGCTCCCATGATGGAGTTTACCGCCACGTCCACCGTGTGGATGATCGAGATGACTGGCATTCCGGTCTATCGGGAAGGGCTGTTCTTTACGCTGCCCACGGGCAGCTGGTCGGTGGTTGAGGCCTGCAGTGGTGTGCGCTATATCATCGCTTCGATCACTGTAGGTGTACTGTACGCCTACCTCACGTACCGCAGTTTGACGCGCCGCCTGCTCTTCATTCTTGTCTCTGCGATCATGCCGGTTTTCGCAAACACGGTGCGCGCCTACATGATAGTCATGCTGGGCCATATGAGTGACATGACGATTGCGACCGGTGCGGATCACCTCGTCTACGGATGGGTATTTTTCGGCCTGGTGATTTTCCTGCTGTTCTGGGTCGGTTCTTTCTTTCGTGAGGATCACCTGGACGAAGCGCCCGTGCAGGGTACTGCTGTCGACCGGGAGAGCAATGCCGGAGGGACAAACCAGCTGCTGCTTGCAACCTTCATCAGCACGTTGTTGTTGGCCGGCGTTGCACCACTGCTGGCACACGAAGTGTTTGGCCCAGCCTCTGCGTCACGAAGTTCAGTGCGGCTTCCGGCGGCGGATGGTGAGTTTCGCCGTTCAGGTTTTACCGGTTGGGGCTGGAGTGCTCCCTCCAGGGTGTCTGGCCAAAGTGCCGCCTACTTTGAGGCGGGCGAGGATGTGTTCGGTGTTATCGTGCAGTATCCTGATGGCACACTTGTGGGGGCTGACCCTATAGGTAGCAGCGCGTTGTTTACACGGGATGATAGCGGCTGGCGTGTCACTGCGAAAGACAAGATCGAGGTGGAGGGTCCCGATGGCGCCGTGGTGGTCGATGTGGCGCAGATAAAAGGACGCAGTGGCAAACTGCTTGCCTGGTCCTGGTATGTCGTCGGTGGGATCAGTACCTCCAATGATTACCATGCAAAGCTGCAGCAAACACTGGCGCGTTTGGGTTTTGGTGATGCCGCGACCTATCGAATAATCGTGGTGACGCCTTTGCAATCACCGCTCGGTAACGCGCCCGCGAGACTGCAGGAGTTTGTCGCTGAGTATATACCGCTGGTATACCAGACTCTGCGGCAAGTAACACCTGCGGCAGAGTAATGGGAGACAGACCCCTCGTTGCCCATATCATCTATGCGCTGTCCACCGGTGGTTTGGAGAACGGGCTCGTCAATATTATCAACCGGGCCCAGCCTGATCGTTATCGACACGTCATTATCTGCCTTACGACAGCCGATGAATTTGCTCATCGTATTACCGCAGAGGATGTAGAAGTCATTCAACTGCACAAGCGCGAGGGATACGACCTTCGTTGCTACGCCAAGCTGCGCCGCCTGCTGAAGGAACTTCGCCCCGCTATCATCCACAGCCGCAATATGGCTGCGCTGGAATCCCAACTGTGCAGTCTTGCTCTTCCTGGCGTGAAGCGCGTGCACGGCGAGCATGGTCGGGAGATCAATGATCTCGATGGCAGCAACTGGAAGTATCTGCTTTTTCGCAAGTTCATGCGTCTATTCATTCACCGGTATATTGCCGTCAGCAGGGATATTCAAAGCTGGCTGGTCACCATGGTGGGTGTTCGTGCGAACAAGGTCACGCAGATTTACAACGGCGTCGATCACAGTCGATTCGCTCCCGAAACTGTGAAGCCATTGGCATTATTGCCAGCGCAGTGGCAGCGGCTTGATGGTATCTTGGTAGCTGGAACGGTGGGGCGTTTGACGCCTGTAAAAGACCAGCAAACCCTGCTGCGTGCGTTTGCGCAGTTGCGGGAAAGTGATCCGGGTTTGGGTGACCGCTTGCGCCTTGTCATTGTTGGAGACGGGCCACTTTACTCCCCGCTCAAGCAATTGATTGAGCAGCTGGCGTTACAGGATGTCGCCTGGTTGGCGGGTGACAGGCAGGATGTGCCAGGCCTGCTGCAGGCGATGGATGTATTTGTACTGCCGTCCCTTGGCGAGGGTATATCCAACACCGTGCTCGAGGCGATGGCCAGCGGGTTGCCAGTTGTTGCGACCGCAGTTGGCGGCAACGTGGAACTGGTCGAGGAAGGTTGCAATGGCAGCCTGGTTCCTGTGGGCGATTCCCTCGCGTTGGCGACTGCACTTGCGACCCTGTTCAGGAATGACGGCGAGCGCATCAGGCAAGGTGACAATGCGCGTCAACGTGTGTGCCAGTATTTTGACTGGGATCGAACGGTAGCTGCCTACCTGCAGATTTATGATGAGCTACTGGGGCGCACTGCGGACCCAGCGAGAGAAATTACAGGATAGGCTATGTGTGGTATTGCCGGGCTTTTCGATACTGTTGGACGCAGCGACTTCGATCGTAACCTGTTGCAGGCGATGAACCAGTCCCAGTTTCATCGCGGCCCAGATGAAGGCGGCGAATTCCTGGAGCCAGGCGTGGCACTCGCACATCGTCGCCTGTCGATCATAGATCTGTCCTCTGGCCAACAACCCATGTTCAGTGCCGATGGCAATGTCTGCCTCGTGTACAACGGGGAAATCTATAATTTCCGCGAGTTGGCGCAGGAACTCAAGGCCTGCGGCTACCAGTTCCGGACCCGCTGCGATACTGAGGTCATAATTTACGCCTGGCAGGAGTGGGGTGAGGCCTGTGTAACACGCTTTCGCGGTATGTTTGCGTTTGCGCTGTACGACAAAGCTCGACAGTGTGTGTTCCTGGCGCGGGACCGACTTGGCGTAAAACCCCTGTTTTTCTCCTTCATTGACGGCCGTACGCTGGCCTTCGGCTCTGAGTTGAAAGTCCTCAAGGCGCACCCCCGTTTGTCGCGCAAACTCGAGCCCCAGGCGGTGGAAGATTACTTTACGCTGGGCTACATCCCGGAACCCAAGACTATCTACCGCGACGTCTTCAAGCTGCGCCCCGGCCACACCCTGCTGGTTGAGCGCGGCAAGCCATTACCGGCACAGCATGAGTACTGGGATGTGCCGTTCGAACCGGTGAGCGTTGGTTCGGAAGCCGATCTGTGTGACGAACTGTTCACCCGCCTGCGCGAAGCTGTCGATATCCGGCTGGTGGCCGAAGTGCCGCTGGGAGCATTCCTGTCCGGTGGTGTGGATTCCAGCGCGGTAGTGGCCGCGATGGCGCAACTGCAGTCAGATCCGGTGAATACCTGCGCGATAGGATTCGACGTCGCGCAGTACAACGAGACGGATTTTGCCAGGGAAGTGGCGCAGCGCTACAGGACCAACCATCTGGAGCGGGTGGTAGCCAGTGATGATTTCGATCTGCTGGATACGCTCGCGGGGCTGTACGACGAGCCCTATGCCGACAGTTCTGCGATACCTACCTACCGGGTGTGCCAACTGGCCCGGGAGCGTGTGACGGTTGCCCTGTCCGGTGACGGCGGAGATGAAAACTTTGCCGGTTACCGGCGCTATCGCTGGCATATGAATGAGGAGCGTCTGCGCAGTGCATTGCCGCTGGGTGTGCGCAAACCTGTATTCGGTGCCCTGGGTCGACTGTACCCCAAACTGGATTGGGCGCCGCGCGTGTTTCGTGCGAAGACAACCTTTGAGTCACTGGCGCGCAATTCGGTCGAGGCCTATCTGCACTCTGTATCGCTGACGTCGGATGAGCAGCGCAAGGCCATGTTCAGCGATGCGCTGCACCGTGAACTGCAGGGATATCGGGCGGTCGAGACGTTCAACTACCACGCCCGGCGCAGCCCCACCGACGACCCGCTGTCGCTGATTCAATATCTCGATATGAAAACCTATCTTGTTGGCGACATCCTGACCAAGGTCGACCGGGCCAGTATGGCGCATTCGCTGGAAGTGCGTGTGCCGCTGCTCGATCACAAGTTTGTGGAGTGGATATCGGGCTTGCCGGTGAATTACAAATTGCGGGGGCAGGAGGGGAAGTACATCCTCAAGAAAGCGCTGGAGCCTCATCTCTCGCACGATGTGCTGTACCGCCCGAAGATGGGGTTCGGCGTGCCTCTGGGTAAATGGTTCCGCGGTCCCCTGAAGCAGCGATTGCGTGAATCCCTGCTGGAAGGCGGGCTGGCGCAGACCGGGCTGTTTAACCAGGATTACCTTGAAAAACTGGTGAACGACCACCAGTCGGGGTTGCGCGAGTACAGCGCCCCCCTGTGGTCGCTGATGATGTTCCAGGCAGCGATTGCCAATGACAACTTTACGGTGAGATGAAGCGCATGCGTCTGGGGCTTGTCGGGCCGCTGCCACCGCCCAACGGCGGTATGGCCATGCAAACCTTGCAGCTGGCGCGCTTGTTGGCGGAAGAGGGAGTGGCCGTTGAGCTGGTACAGACCAACGCACCCTACCGGCCAGCCCTGATTGGAAAAATACGCGGGTTGCGCGCGTTGTTTCGCATCGTCCCGTACCTGGTTCGTATCTGGCGACTGGCCGGCAGGGTGGATGTGATCCACCTGATGGCAAACTCCGGTTGGTCCTGGCAGTTGTTCGCGGCACCTGTGATCTGGATTGGCCGGCTGCGGAAAAAGCCGGTGATTGTCAATTACCGTGGCGGCGAGGCCAGGGAATACCTCGGTGCATCGGCCCGCTGGGTGAAACCGTCCATGGTGAGGGCGGCGCAGCTGGTGGTGCCCTCGGGTTTCCTGCGCCAGGTGTTCAGCGAGTTCGGCCTGGCGGCTTCCGTAATTCCCAATATTATCGACCTGGAGACATTTTCCCCCGCCGTGTCTGAGCCACCCGAGACAGAGTTTACTTTTGCGATTACGCGCAACCTCGAGCCTATTTACGGACTGGAGACCGCGATTCGTGCACTGGCGATTGCCAGGGAACAGGTTCCCTCCCTGCGTCTCAGGATTGCCGGAAGTGGCCCGCTGCGGGCGGAACTGCAGCGTCTGGTTGAACAGCTCGGTCTGGGTGACGCAGTGGTGTTCCTGGGGCGTTTGGAGCGTCAGCAGGTGGTTGAGCTCTACCACAATGCGCACGCCATGCTGAATCCCTCCCGGGTGGACAATATGCCGAATTCAGTGCTGGAAGCACTCGCATGCGGGGTGCCGGTCATATCGACCAACGTGGGAGGAGTTCCCTATATTGTGGAGGATGGGCATACCGCGTTACTGGTGCCACCGGATGACGCACCGGCGATGGCGCAGGCGATGATCAAGCTCTACACCGAGAAGTCGCTGCGCAGCCAGTTGCGGGAACAGGGCTGCCGCGCAGTGGCGCAGTACGCCTGGGACGAGGTGAGGCCGATGTGGCTGGCACTTTACAATACCCACGCGGTGGCAGTATGAGCCTCTATACGAAACTGGTGTCTGGCGGGTTGTTCCCGTTACACGAGCGCCTGAAAGGGCACAACTCGGTAGAGGTCCTGCGCGCGATGGAGCGTTCGCAGTGGCTGTCACCCCCGGAGCTGGAGCAACTTCAGGCCCAACACCTGCGGGATTTTCTCGTGCGCATCGGGCGCCATGTCCCGTACTACCGTGATCTCTTCAGTGAGCTCGATTTCGATCCTGCCGGTGTGACCCGTGTCTCTGACCTGCAGCGGTTGCCGCTGACGGGCAAGCCGGATATCCGCTCTAACATGGATCGCCTGAAAGCGGATAATGCCGGGAATCTGGAAAAATTCAGTACCGGGGGCTCCAGCGGTGAACCGCTGATCTTCTACCGTGGCAAGGAGCGGGTCAGTCACGATGTCGCGGCAAAGTGGCGGGCCACCCGGTGGTGGGACGTCGATATTGGCGATCCCGAGATCGTCGTGTGGGGCTCCCCGATAGAACTGGGTTCGCAGGACAGGGTGCGCCTCGTGCGCGACAAGTTACTGCGCACCGAACTGTTGTCCGCATTCGAGATGTCCAATGCGAACTTGCTGCAGTTTACGCAGCGCGTCAAGAAATTCAGGCCTCGAATGCTGTTCGGCTATCCCTCGTCGCTGGCATTGATGGCTGAGTATGTCACCAACAATGGCTATTCCGTTGATAACCTCGGCATAAAGGTGGTGTTCGTTACGTCTGAGCGGCTTTATCCGCATCAGCGCAAGGCGATTGAAACTGCATTTGGCGCTCCCGTCGCGAACGGGTATGGTGGGCGGGACGCCGGGTTTATCGCGCACGAGTGCCCGCAGGGTGCGCTGCATATTACGGCTGAAGATATCGTCGTCGAGATAGTGTCCGGGGATGGGACCGTGTTGCCACCCGGGGAGAAAGGGGAGATCGTCATCACGCACCTGAGCACGGGTGACTTTCCCTTTGTACGCTATCGCACGGGTGATGTGGGCAGCTTGTCCAGTGAGAACTGTACCTGTGGGCGCGGGTTGCCGGTGCTGGCCGAGATTGAGGGCCGCACCACGGATTTCGTCAAGGCTGCGGACGGTACGGTACTGCACGGCCTGGCCCTGATTTATGTGTTGCGGGAAATACCCGAGGTGGAAGAGTTCAGGATCGTACAGGAGACCCTGACCAGAATTACACTGCAGGTTGTGACTTCCTCCAGTGATACTGCCAAACTCGAGAACACGGTTACGGAGCAGTTCAGGCGCCGGCTGGGAGATTCACTGGTCGTCAACTTCGTCTATGTCAGTAAAATTGAACGCGAGGCTTCGGGTAAATTTCGCTATGTTGTCAGTCAGCTCGCTAACTAGCCCGGCAGACCGGGAGAAGACCTGATGCGCGACGTGATTATCACGCTGGTCGTGTTCGGTATGCTGCCGTTCATACTGCGCTATCCCTGGTACGGCGTGCTCGCCTGGTCCTGGTTGAGCTATATGAACCCGCACCGCCTGGCCTGGGGGTTTGCCTATAACATGCCCTTTGCCCAGATCGTGGCCATCGTATTGCTGTTCTCGCTACTTTTCAGCAAGGAAAAGAAGGGGCTGCCGGCGAATCCACTTGTGGTTATCTGGGTGCTCTTCCTGGTCTGGCTATCGATATGCTCAGTCTTTGCTTTCTATCCCGACCTGGCCTACCTGCAGTGGGTCAAGGTACTCAAGATTCAGCTGATTACGTTCGTCACGCTGATGCTGATGCGGGATTTCCAGCGAGTGAACCAGCTGATTTGGGTGATCGTATTCTCCATCGGCTTCTACAGTGTGAAAGGCGGGATATTCACGTTCATGACGGGCGGGGGCTATCACGTATTCGGGCCCGCAGGCAGTGAGATCCAGGAAAATAATGCGCTGGCGGTAGCCATACTGATGGTCGTGCCGCTCATGGTGTACCTGCGCAGGTTCCCGCCACGGCCCTGGGTCAGGAAGATAATGCCTTTCTGCATTTTCTTCAGCCTCGCCTCAGTGATCGGTTCGCAGTCGCGTGGGGCGGTGTTGGCGATTCTTGCGGTGGGCGCGTACTACTGGTGGAAATCCAATAGCAAACTGGTGACATCGATGGTATTCGTTTTCCTGGCCACACTTACGGTGATGTTTATGCCGCAGAGTTGGCATGATCGGGTGGACTCCATCGCCGAGTACCAGGATGACTCATCTTCGATGGGGCGTATCCGCGCCTGGGAATACAGCATTGCAGTGGCGAATGATCGCGTTACAGGCGGGGGCTTCGGGTCATGGTCACTGGAGAACTATTACCGCTACGGCATCTATACAGAGAGGGCGTTTGTCGCGCACAGCATTTATTTCAGCGTGCTGAATGATGGGGGGTGGCCCGGCTTGATCATGTTCCTGTTGATACTGTTGCTGATGTGGCGACAGTTGCACCACGTCATCAAGTTGACTGCAAATGATCCGGAGCGAGCCGATTACAACTTCCTTGCGCGGATGATCCAGATATCGATCGTAGCCTTCATGGCGGGTGGCGCTTTCCTGAGCCTTTCCTACTTCGACCTGGCGTGGCATTTCATGGCCATTACCGTAACGCTCCATCGTATGGCGAAAACCCCGCATGAAAACGCAGGGGCTGCGGCACAAGTGAGCAAGCTCCCAAGGCGCGGCCTGCGGGCACCTGTGCGCGGGAAAAGAGTGGACGCCTCGTGAAAGACCTGTTTCCCGGGCTTGTTGCACGAATGGTACCTCTGGTATTCAGCGCACATCGCAAGCAGCGCCTGTCCATTTTGATTTACCACCGGGTGGTTCCCCAGCGCGATGAGATGCGTGCCGGTGAGCCCACTGTTGAAGAGTTTGATGCGCAGATGCGCATTCTGCGGGAGTATTTCCATCCGCTGCCGCTAGTTGAGGCGGTGGAGCGATTGCAGTCGGGCTCGCTTCCCGATGGCGCTGTTTGCGTGACCTTCGATGATGGCTATGCCGACAATGAAACCCACGCCATGCCAGTGTTGAAAAAGTACGGTGTACCGGCAACAGTATTTGTCAGCACGGGTTTCCTGAATGGCGGGCGTATGTGGAATGACACCGTGATAGAAGTGTTGCGAAATTGTCCGGATGAGGTGCTGGACCTGAGGGAACTTAATCTCGATTGTTACCCGCTGCGCTCCACTGAACAGCGGCTGGACGCTGTCGACAGTATTTTGCAACAGATTAAACACTTCGATCCGCAGGAGCGACTGGCGTTGGTCACCCGCATCCAGAAGCACGGCGGGAAATTACCTGACGACCTGATGATGACGGACGCCCAGGTGCAGTCCCTGGCGCGAAACGGCGTTTCCATCGGCGCGCACACCGTGAACCATCCCATTCTCTCCAGTATCGGCGGAGACATCGCTCGTAGGGAAGTCCAGGAGAGCAAGCAGTACCTGGAAGCGCTGTTACAGGCACCGGTCGATGTATTTGCCTATCCGAATGGCCGGCCGGACCTTGATTACAAGATGGAGCACCGCGACATGGTGAGGGAACTCGGTTTCAAGGCGGCCGTATCGACGCACTGGGGCGTCAGCACAACAACGAGCGACAGGTACCAGCTTCCCCGTTTTACGCCCTGGGACAGGCACCCGCTCAAGTTTGCAGCACGGTTGCTGGCCAGTTACCGCAATGTGGACCCGCTACTCGCTGCCGTCGACTGATTTTTTGGGCTTTTGCTTTTGCACTTCAACTTTCGGTGGCGCTTTTTCAGCTGTCGCCGCTTTCCCTGCTGTTGGCCACTGCCCGGCTGCAACCAGCTTGTTTTTCAATCCCGGGAGCGGCATACCCGCGGCGTACACAGTGTTTGCTGTTTTTATTGCCTCGTCGTACTGCTCCAGTTCCACCAGCGTCAGGCCCATGTTGTACAGCGTCAGGATGTCGTTGGGTTGCAGCTTGTTGGCGACCCGATAGGCGAATAACGCCTTCTCGTACTGTTGCCATTTGTGCAGGAGTAAACCGTACATCATATACGGGATCGGGTCCGAGGGGCTGAACTCCATGGCTCTTTGCATCTGGCACTCTGCAGGTGGAACCTGGGAATTTTCCGGCCAATCCTTGAACCGCATCCGGTACTTCATTGCACTGTGCAGGGCCCTGTGATGGTTGGGCCAGGCCATCAGCGTGTAAGCGATATCGTTGATCGCAGGCGCTGTATTGCCGCTATCCAGTCCTTCGACCTCGGGGGTGAAGTGTGCACTCTCCACGACGTTCAGTTCCGCTGCAAGTTGTGCGCGCCTGAGGTAGTCGTAGGGACCGAATCCAATGCTCTTCCCCACACATTTCTCGCCTTCCAGGGTTTCCCCGACCCACGGTGCTTTTGTCTCGGCGTGCCCGGGCAGGCTTGTAAACCCGACTACCAGGGCGATACAGGCGGAGGTGAGAATATTGGCTTTACTTGGGAATGCAGGCATTTTGTCGCTCTGGAATGGTTAATCGTTGTTCGATGTTATCGCAATTGCCCAGCCGGCGTAAGGTTCGTGCGTGAGGCCGGGCGTGACCCAATGGGCGTCTGTAATTCGTCATTGCGTTCACGGGGGTGTCGAATCCACAACAGTGTTTCTGTCGCTCAATGTGATCAGGTTGCTTCTTGTATCGCAGTAAGCGCTGTAGGCATCCTTCATTAACGCTTCATTTACCGGCCATTGATCATACTTTGGCGTGTCCTTGCGTATGCGGCCGGCCCTGAGTGCCTCGGAGCTGTCTCCGTATCGTTCCCGGGACGTGTACTTCTGTAATGAATAGGTATCCGTAAGTGGCGTCTTCAGTTGCAGCCAATCGCTAAGGTTGCCCAGGCACTCACCGGAACGCAGCTTGAGCGATTCTGCATCGAAGTAGAAAAACCCGCGTTCGATATGCTCTGCCATGTTGTTCAGCATGGCCAGTCGATCCACGTAATAGCGGGTGGCAAAAGCCTCGGAATTGAACTCATGAGCAGGATCTATATCCCGATACAGCTTCAATATACTGGGAATAACGTCCTGTGGTCGCCGCAGGCAAAACAGGTTTCTGGCCCTGCGGCTGTTGAGAACATCCAGCGCCACGTTGTGTTCGTTGTGGAGTATTTTGTCAAACATGCAGGTGAAGCCCGGCTTGGCTGTTTCCTGTCGGAAGTACAGCAGCTTTTGCCTGATCGGGCTCTTCCAGCTGTGGTAGCCGATGTGCATTTCATAGTAACCGCAGATCGCGGGATTGGAGCCCATAATATGGCCAAAAAGACTGGTATAAGCCCGCATATGACTCAAGAGGAAGATATGCGTTTTGGGTAGCAGTATCGCGGCGGTCTTTCGAACCCTGGGAACGATCTCGAACATGAATCTACCCGAAGTACTGGCTGCGGTTACACATGGTTGTCATTGGCAGGGCTGTGCGGGTTGATCCACGCCTGTACGCTGAGGTACAGGGTATAGGCCAGCCAGCGGGGGTTGAAGCCGTTGAGCAGGGCCGCCCTGGCGTACTGGGCAGCGCTTCTGTAGCGCTTGTTCTCGGCCAGCATGGTGGCGGCGTGCTTCAGTTCATACGTTTTTCCCCGACAGCAAAAATGTATGACAGTGTCCTGTTTGCATAGGGCGATGCCTTTGTCGTAGACACGCATCTGGTAGAGCTTCTTCTGGATACTGGAACTCACGGTCGACATGTTGTTCTTGGCATTGATGTCGGGAATGTTGTGCAGGGAGGTGTAGCGGGTGCTGAACAGGATAACGCTGGCAGCATCGACTGAGCGGATATAGATATCCCTGTCGTTCTCATAGCGGATGCTCTCGTCCATTCCCCCCAGTGACTCGTAGAAATCCCGTTCGAATATGCTGCAGTTCAGGTGGGCGAAGCCGCTGCCGGACAGCAGGAACTCCGTGTCGACAAGATAGCTGTCGTCGGCATTTTTTGGCTGGTGTATCGCTCGTGGAATAAGGTCGTCCAGCCAGACATTCTTGGTCTGCATAACGCCATGTGAATCAACGGCGCGCTGGTTGCTGTAGTGTAAATCCACCGGCTTGCCTGCGGCAGTGATATTGTCGAAGACATGCTGGAGGTAATTTTCGTCCGTCCACTGGTCATCGTCATCCAGAAAGCACAGATAGCGTCCCCGGGAGTGATTGGCACCGAAGTTCATGGTGTAACTCTGGCCGTGGCCGTTTGGCCGATGCACAAGTTTCTGGAAACTGACGTCCTCGTGCTGGCTCTCCAGTTCCGCGTATAGGGCTAGGTTCTGAGCTGTAGAGCCGTCCAGCACGACCACAATTTCCTTGCGCGCAAACGTTTGCTCCAGAACAGAACGCAGCGCGACCTGGAAAAGTCCAGGCCTGTCCCTGGTGGAAATTATGATGGAGAAAAAAGGGTCCGTGTCCTCTGATACCATTGCCGACTCATTTCATTTTTAAGGTTGAAACGGGTTTAACTGCGACCACCAGCGCTGGGAATCTCGCTTCCGCAGGTGGCAACGCGCCCTGTTGGAGTCCATTGTAAAGGCTTGTCTCCTGCCGTGTCTCAGGTATTTTATGGATTAGTGAAGGGTACATGGGAAGGCGCTCACAATTTGGATAGAAAATTGTGTAATATGATCGCCATCGCTGGCATAAACCACCTTCGTATCCCCTTCGGTGTTGCACGGGTGTGTTTTCCAGCGTTTTTCGGGTCGCGCTCTCACGATCTCTTATTTCACGCATCGTCCTGGGACAGTTCGAAGAGTGCGCCAACGATCGGGAATTTCAGGATAAAGCAGCCGCCAGTGATTGAGTCCTCACAATGAAGCGAGAGCACAGACCCAGAGTACTGGTGTTGGATGCGGACCTGGTCCCGTGCCTGACCATCTCTCGCTCCCTGTCCCGCCGCGGTTGCACGGTCGACGCCGCGAGCCATACGCTGCGACCGCTGAGTCGTTACTCAAACGCGGTGAACACGATATTTCAATACCCCGATCCGATGGCTGCGCCTGAAGCGTTTGTCGATTGGCTGCTCGAGCATGTGCGGACCACAGACTACGATCTGGTCATTCCAGTCACGGAGCGGACGCTTGTGGTGTTGTCGGAACGTCGCGAGCGCCTGTCGCATATCAATATAGCCATGCCCGAGGCTGCCAGCCTGGAAGTCGCGCTCGACAAGGCGCAGACGCTGGAACTGGCTGACCGGGTGGGAGTGCCCCGGCCACTCGGTGTCACCCTGACGTCGATTGATGATCTTGGCGAACTGAAAAAGGTCCTCAAGTTTCCTGTCGTGCTCAAGCCCGCACGTTCGATCGGGTCCGCAGCAGGGGGGGCCAGCCAACTGCAGGTCAGCTATGCGTTTGATGTGTCTGAACTGCAGGCGGGGTGTGCGCATGCCCTGCAATTCGGCCCCGTGCTGTTGCAGGAGTTCTTTTGGGGTATCGGCGTGGGTGTTGAATTGATCGCCAGGCAGGGCAAGATTGGTTACGCGTTTCAGCATCGACGCCTGCACGAGGTGCCACTGACGGGCGGGGGTAGCAGTCTGCGCGTCAGTGAGCCGGTCACGCCCCGGTTGCTGGAGGCTTCTGAGCGCCTCATAGCGGCGCTGAATTGGAGCGGTGTTGCGATGGTTGAGTTCAAGCTGGATCCCCGGACACAGGACTTTTGCCTGATGGAAATCAACGGCAGGTTCTGGGGGTCTCTGCCGCTGGCTGTCGCTGCCGGGGCGGACTTCCCCTCCATGTTGCTGGATCTGGAACTGGATGATGAATTGAAGCCTTGTAAACCGTACCGCAACAACATTTACTGTCGCTTGCTGTCCCGGGATCTGGCCTGGTATGAGGCTGTCCTGCGTGGCGGTACCGATGGGCGGATCGCGTCGATTCCCAGCCGCTGGGATGTCGTCAAGGGCCTGGGGTTATTCCTCAATCCCGGGCACCGTTTCGATGTACAGGGTATCCGGGATCCATTGCCCGGGATCGCTGATGTCAGCAGGCTATGCAAGGGCTATGTCCAGAGGCTTCTCACACTGGCGAACGAAATGAGGTTCTTTTCCCGCCAGCGCCGGGCCTGGAAAAACGGTGAGGTTTCCAGGGCCATCTCCCAGGCCGGATCAATGCTCTTCCTGTGCTACGGCAATATCAATCGCAGCGCGCTGGCCGATGTAATGGTCAGGGCCTACGCGGAAGATTCGGGGATCTCTGTGATTTCTGCCGGATTTCACCGGGAATCCGGCAGGCCGGCAGACCCGGTTATGGTCGAGGTTGCGGCACAGCACGGTATTGACATGAAGGCCATTCGCTCATGCTGTGTTACTGAACAGCAACTGCGTGACAGCGATATCATTTTTGTGATGGAAAAAGCGCACTACGATCGATTGCGGGGAGTGGACGCCAGTATAGCGGAGAAGGTTTACCTGCTGGGGGCCCATCGAAACCATGCCGGCTGGCCTGTCGAGATTGCAGATCCCTACGGTCAATCCAGGGCGAGTTACCAGGCCTGCTATGAGCGCATTGCCGAGGCCGTGGATCATATCAAGGCCGTCATTGCCGAAAGTGCCAGCGATTAGTGTGCCCTGCGATGGCTGATACGCGTAGCAAGATTTTGATAGGGTTGGGGTCAGGTCGCTCGGGCACGGCGTCCCTGGCGTCCCTGGTCGACCGCCAGCCAGGCGCAATCTGTTTCCACGAGATGAATCCATCGTGCGCGGTTTTCAGTGGCAATCCGCAACCCCACCTAAATGCGGTTAGTGAGTTCCGCAACCTGCTTGCCGGTGGTGACAAAGCGAGGTTGGCGATTGACTATTCCCGACCGTCTTCCGTGAATACATACGCCAGGCTGCAATCCATGGGCGAGGTGAAACTGATCGGTGACATCGCTTACTATTACCTGAACTATATTGAGGATTTGTTCGAGCGGTTCCCCGAGTGCGTCGCCGTGTGCATGAAACGTGACAGGGAATCGACAGTCAGCAGTTGGATGAAGAAGTCCGCCATCAAGCGCTGGTCATCTCTGTGGCTGGCCGACAGGGTGAAGTCCTGGCTGACCAGGACGCCTTTCTACACGGAGTACAATCACTGGCAGGTGCACGACGGCAGCCAGTGGCAAAAAGACCCGGTGTGGGATAGCTGCTTTCCGAAGTTTGAAGCGTCTTCCAAAAAAGAAGCCATCGGTATGTACTGGGATTATTATTACCTGGAGGCGGATCGGTTGCAGCGCAAGTATCCCGATCGGTTCAAGGTCTTTGAGGTTCGGGAATTGAGTGATCCCGAAGGGCAGAAACGGATTCTCTCGCTACTTGGAATCCCCCAGGACAGGATGATCTTTGGTGAAGACGTGCATTTGCACCAGTCGAATGGTGGCTAGTGCCGTTTGGCAAGGTGCGCCCGGGTGCTCTAAAGAACAGGAAATTTGATGGCATGAAGAAGAGTGATTTAAAGATGCTGCCCCGCTTTATGGGCGATGAAGGCGGGAAATTCTTTACGGTGCAGTTCCGTTGCAGTGAGCGCCCCAAGGCACATATTGTGTTCGTCCCGCCCTTCGGGGAAGAGATGAACCGCTGCCGCGCACTGGTCGCCGAACAGGCCAGGAATTTTGCCGCATCGGGTTACGCCTGCACCCTCATCGACTTTTATGGCTCCGGCGACAGCCAGGGTGAACTGTACGACGCCTCACTGCAGATATGGCAGGAGAACATCCGGCGGACCATCGAGGAACTGCAGCGGGAGGAGAGCCTGCCTGTTGTGTTGTGGGGCTTGCGGCTCGGTGCGTTTATCGCGTTGGACTTCGCGGCAAAATCCGGTGTCGCGATCGATAGTATCGTGCTCTGGCAACCGGTTGTGTCGGGTGCAAGGTATGTGACGCAAATACTGCGACAGCGTGTCGCCGCGCTGGCGGGGAAAAACCTTGCGCCTGAGACCACCGCCCAGATCCGGGAAAAACTGGCCGCCGGCGAGCGCGTTGAAATTTCCGGTTATACGGTGGGCGGTGTCCTGATGGACGACGTGGAGAGCCTCTCTTTGGCCGGGATGACGGCGCTCTGCTCGGGAAAGATCCACTGGCTTGAGAACGTCAGCGAGCCGGGCGAGGCGCTTACCGGGGCGACTCTCAAGGCAATCGAGCAGCTTAAAAGCCTGCAGAATGAGGTTCAGGTGCATCCCTTTACCGGGCCGCAAGTCTGGCAACTGCACAAGAGAGACGCCCTGCCCGAGTTGATTTCCATTACAAGCAGTCTGCTGCCATGAACGCGAATACGATGAAAGAAATACCGCTGGTGTTTGATTGCCTGGGCGACGACCTGATAGGAATTGTGCACAAGCCGGAAGTGCCATCCGAGATCGGGGTGCTGACGATTGTTGCTGGCGGGCCGCAATACCGCGCCGGGGTGGGCAGGGGTATGGTGAGCCTGGCAAGGAGCCTGGCCAGTCGTGGCGTCGCAGTGATGCGTTTTGATTATCGCGGCCTGGGTGACAGCAGCGGTGCGTTCCTGGGGTATGACCAGATGGCCGAGGATTTGCAGGCCGCGGTGAATGCGTTCCGGGAGGCGGTTCCGGAGGTAAAGAAAGTGGTGCTGTGGGGCGGGTGCGATGCCGCTTCCGGTGCGATGATACACGGCTGGAAGGTCACGGGTGTGCAGAGCCTGGTTCTGGGCAACCCCTGGGTAAGCACGGAGGAGATTCGTTCAGCGGTGCTCAGGAAGCACTACACCAAACGCCTGGGCGAAGCACAGTTCTGGAAAAAACTGGTCCGCTTCGAATACAACCTGTTCGATTATGCGGCGGCGGGTATTAAAAAGGTGACGCGCAGGATTGCCCGCGTGTTCTCTTCCGGCGCACGACCGGGTGCCACCGCTGCAGGGGGAAATGCCGGGGATAATCCCGGGCGCCCGATTGATCGAATGCTTGCAGGCCTGCGCCAGTTTGAGGGGCCGGTGCTGTTCCTGATGAGCGGTCGCAGCCTCGTGAGCAACGAGTTTGATGAGCTGATAAAAGGCAGCCCTGCCTGGCAAGCGGTTTACAAACGCCCCTCCTGCAGACGACTTGACCTTCCCGATGCCGATCAAACTTTCTCGGACGGCGACTCCAGGGCGCGCGTAAACCAGGCAATTCTCGACTGGGTTACGGAATTGCAAAAAGGACAATGACCGGGTAATACGCCCGCACCGGCCATCGCGGATCAGCGTTTAATAAATGGTTTTAACAGGTGTTTTACCGTGTGACCCGTCAGCAGGGCCAGGCCCTGTGGGGACCGCGGGTTGTAGGCGGCGATGCCGTGCTGTTCGTTGCGCTCAGACATCCAGTCAGCCTTGTAGCTGTCATCCCCGGAAAGATAGTCAATCCGGCAGATGCTATCTTCCTCTATCACTCGCTGCATCATATACGCAGTGAGCACTGTGCCGGGAGACAGGCGTTTATAATCTTCGTGGTAGGCGAGCTTGAAGATATAGGCTGTGCCGCTGTACACGAGCCAGATCTGGCTGGCAACGGGCTGTTGCTCATACCTTGCAATGCCAAGGCGCAACCATCCGCGGTGCGCCGCGAGGCGCAGCAGTTCCGGAATAAAGTCCGGATAAGGCTCCTCGTTCTTCCAGCTGTTATTGTAAACCGTGACGTAGTCGGCGATGGCTTTCTCCAGCGTTTCGCCCTGCGTGACGAGTTCGAGTTGCCCTTTGTCCCCGGCGAGAAACTTTTTGGTTTTTCGCGCAATGGTATTCCGCAATTTTGACGGTCGCGATGCCAGGTAGGACGCATAGGAGGGTTCCGCCAGTGTGTGGATCCAGTTTCCGAAGCAAAAAAAATCGTGACAGCCTCTCCATCCGGCGAGTTTGAGCGACTTCAGGATAATACTGAACAGGGGGTCGCTGACCGCCATTGGTGAAAGTGTCAGCGTAGAGATATCTTCGCTCCGCGCAAGGTGTCGGAAAAGCGCCAGCAACAGGGCATCCGGGCCATCTGAGCAGATTACGGGTGAGTACGCGGCTGTGTAGAACGTGCTCAGTGAACTGGCGCGCTTATGGTGTGAATTCACTTTGATCGGAACGGCTATGAAATCTTCAGCGCTTCGCCTTGCAATATAAATCACCGCCTTATCGTGCTCGTCCAGCGCATGCAGGGCCAGGTTCGCCAGCCAGTCTTCACCGTACTGCGGGTTCCTGGCTTCGTGTGCTGAGAATGCCCGGCGCAGCGGTGTGTCTGCGGAGTCCAGTGGCAGATGCAGTTTCTCAATCTGAATTTGGTTATGCTGGTCAGCCAACAGGGTGATGCCGGGTATTGGGTCTGTAAAACACTATCGGTGAAAAGGCGGGTAATGGCAATACTTCAGTCGATTGTGATAGCCTGATCGCATTTCCGGCTTGAGAAGATGGTGTTGCAGGGTTAGCATGAAACCCGATGCCTGCAGGCCACCGTAACCACTAGTAGTAGTAAATATGGATATTCAGTCAGACGTCATTGCGATCCTGCAATCAACGCTCGGTATTCCCGCGGGCTCGATCGCAGCCCATCCTGACACCCGCATTCTGGGCGCCATTCCCGAGATGGATTCGATGTCCGTCGTTGGAATACTGGCCAGTCTGGAAGAACAGTACGGCATCACTGTGGATGACGATGAGATTGATGCGGATGTTTTTGCCACCGTGGGCAGCCTGACTGCTTTTGTGGCAGCTAAACTCGACTAGCCCATGGATTCGGGGAATTTCAGCATCAACGGTCATTTTCTCGAGCACCAGGGCAGGACACTGTTTTATCTGCTGCTGGAACCGACTACCGCAGAGCCGTGTGGCTCGATACTCTTTTTGCCGCCCTTTGCGGAGGAAATGAATAAATCACGGCATATTGTGGCCAGCCAGGCGCGCGCACTCGCCGCGATGGGCAATCGGGTCATGTTGCTGGACCTGACCGGAACGGGTGATGCTGGCGGGGATTTCAAGGATGCCAGCTGGCAGACCTGGCTGCAGGACGCGATGGTCGCTGCCGATACCCTGGCGGCGATGGGGGCCGGCCCGCTGCATCTTTGGGGGCTGCGCCTCGGAGCATTACTGGCCTGTGAATTGTCGCAGGAAAGGACAGATACCGGGAAGCTGGTGCTCTGGCAGCCCGTCCTGAATGGCGAGCAACAGATCGACCAGTTCCTGCGGTTGCGGACGGTAGCGACCGCTGTCAGCAGCACGGCAACCTTCGATCGAAAAACCCTGTGGAGTGAACTGCGGGCCGGACGCTCCATGGAGATCGCGGGCTATGACCTGTCTTCATCCCTGGCACTCGAGATGGCGAAGGTCAGGCTCAGTGACCTCAAGCCCGTCTGCCGGAACATACACTGGCTGGAGATTGGCGCCCTGGCGCGCGACAGTTTTCCCGTTGCTGCCGAGAGCGTCATTGCAAATTGGGAGGAGCAGGGGCTCTGGATTGCGAAAGGCGCTGTGCAGGGAGATCCGTTCTGGCGCACAGTCGATGCCGCGATCAATCCCGCCCTGCAACTCAGCACCGCAGAAGTCTTCGCGCAGACATGACAAACTACAGCGAGAAGGCAGTGACGTTCAAAGTCGGCAGTGATCGATTGATGGGGATCACTGCCGTTCCGGACACGACCGCTGATGTTGGCGTACTCATTCTTGTGGGCGGCCCCCAGTACCGGGTGGGCAGCCACCGCCAGTTTACCCTGCTCGCGCGAAGCCTTGCCGAAGCGGGCGTTGCCTCCCTGCGTTTCGATTACCGTGGGATGGGCGACAGCGAGGGCGATAAATGTGAATTCGACGAGATCGAGGAAGATATTTCCGCCGCCATCGATGCCCTGATTGCAAGCGCTCCGGGTGTTTCCCGGGTCGTGTTGTGGGGCCTTTGCGATGCCGCCTCCAGTGCCCTTATTTTTGCGCATCGGGACGCCCGCGTGGGCGGGTTGATACTGCTGAATCCCTGGGTGCATAGCGGGGATTATTCGCCCCAGGTCAAGTTGGCGCACTACTACCGTCCATCGCTCTCCCGCTCGGACCAGTGGCGCAGGTTGTTTTCCGGACAGATCAAGCTGTTGCCCGCGTTCGTGGAACTGGCGAAAGACAGCCTGGCGCTACTGGGAAAATACGTGTTGCGCAGTGGCAGTAAAGCATCTGGCCGCTCGTTTGTTGAGGTCATGCTGGAGGGCCTGGAGCGATTTCAGCATGGCACGCTTATCGTGTTGAGCGAAGCAGACCTGACCGCGCGGGAGTTTTCCACGCTGATAGCCTCTGATCCGGCATGGAAGGCAGCGACCGCAAAGCCCGCAGTGACCATCAATACCGTGCTGGAAGCGGATCATACGTTCTCCCAAAGACCGTGGCAGGAAGAAGTGTCGCGGATGACGATCGAATGGTTGAAGCGGCAGCAGGCCAGCTGAAGGTCGACCAATCGGGGCGTTACAGCGAATGGCTGCCGGAGTGCCCTTCCATCCACAATTCGAAAACGGTGAGAATCCATACAAGTTCACCGTAGTAGGCGGCGTGCTGGCTCTGGTGCATCTCCATCGCCCTGTCGATAAATGTGGGCCGGATAAGTCCCCGGCTTTTCAGCTTCAGGAGGTTGTCATAGGCCATTTCCCGCAGCGGTTGGTAGGTCCTCATCCACACACCAAACGGCAGGCCAAAACCCTGTTTTGTCTTCTCTATGGTTTCCTGCGGCAACCAGCCCTTTAGCGACTCCTTGTAGAAGTGGCGCAAATCCGTCCCCTTTATCTTCCACTCGCTGGGCACGGTGCAGGAAAATTCGACCAGTTCATCGTCCAGCATCGGGTAGGCGACATCGACACCGGCGAGCGAGCACATGTGGCTGACCTTGCGCAGGTCGTTGTCTGCCAGTGTGATCTGCCAGTCAAGATAGAGCATTCGGTTGAGGCTGGAAGCCGGATCAGGCCGGTGATAGATAGAGCGCAGCAGGTTAAGGGGCAGGGCCTCGTCCACGTCCTGCATGATAGCTTCCGGGAAAATCTCGCTCGCTGCATGGCGATGCAAGAAGTTGTAGCTTTGAAGTCGGTCCGGGAGCGGTGTATTGGCCTGCGTGATATAGCTTTCCGCCTTTGAGGCCAGTGGCACGCCGGAGGGCGTCAACTTGACCAGCGGCTCGATCAAACCCTTGCGCAACAGCGTCGGTACTTTTCCGTAGTGCTCGAATACACGCTGCTTCAGGTAGCGCTCATTGCCGCCAAAAAACTCGTCGCCACCATCGCCAGCCAGCAGGGTATCCACGCCGTTTTCAGCGGCCATCTTGGCACAGAAATAGGCCGGCAGGGCTGAGGAGTTACCAAAGGGTTCATCATAGCTGGTAGCAATCCTGGGCAGTGCTTCGACCACGTCCTCGGGTGTCACATAGTACTCATTCAACTCGACGCCGAAATGCTTGGCTGTAATTCGGGCGAAGGCCATTTCATCATAGCCCTCCGCCTCAAACCCGATGGAGTACGCTGCAGCGCTCCTGTCGCTCAACTCCGAAAGCACGCCTGTGACCGTCGAGCTGTCGAGACCGCCGCTGAGAAAGGCGCCCACTTTTCCCGAATGCGGCAGGCACCTTTGCACCGAGGATCGAAGCCTGGTTTGCAGTTGTTGGGTGAGTTCCTCGAAGGGCTTGTTTGCGACAGCATCGGTAAAGCGGGGGCACCAGTAGTTGACCAGGCGGCTCTCCCCTTGCTGGTAATCCAGGTAGTGCGCACTGGGTATTTTCCCGAGATCCCGATAGACGGTTCCGGGGCTGGGCACCATGTGGAAATAGACATAATTGTAGACGCCCTGGTTGAGCAGGGACGTTTCACTCCCGGTGCAGGCCAGCGCTTCCTTGGCGGAACCGCCAAAGGCGAGCATGTCCGCGCTCGCGTGATAGTACATGGAGTGTTGCCCGAGGCGATCAATCCCCACCAGCACCCGGTCGGCCTGTGTATCCACGATCACACAGAAAAATGACCCAAATAGCTGTTTGAATACGTCCTGGGAATACGTTTCATAGCCACTGGCCAGCGCTGCGCCATTGCCCTGGGCCCTTGCGAGTTCGGCAAGCTCCGGGTCGCGAAACCAGGGACGGCCGGCAATACTGGCGACGCCACCGTTGGTAAGCGCGTGGGATGAGCCGCTGGTGGCCAGCGCAAAAGAGGGTGCGGTTTCAGTGGCCACCGGGAAAGGTGAGCGCAGCGCTTGTTGCATTGCATCGATGCAATCGGCAGCCCTGGTTGAGCTATCGGGTGGGCAGTACCTGCCGAGGATACTGTGACGGGTGAAACCGTTACTGGCGCAATAGCTGGTGTCCGGGCGCTGCTTCATTTAAGTGAACTCATTCACAAAATTTCATAACCCGTAATCCTACCATTGGACCTGTGCAAGAGTAAGTTGACCGGTTCACATCCTTGAAAATTTCGAACGGGGAAAGGGGGCGGCTCCGGCGGCCAGGTTGTGCGGCCGCCCCGCGATCGCGCTAACCCGCGCTGCCGACTGTGACCTGCTTAATAAAAAGGGAGTTTTTTGGTGGTGTGCCTGTAAAGAATCTGCGACAGTTGGTGCATTGTAGGGCGTGCGTTCACTGGGAATCTTTAGTCTTGCTTTTTAATTCTTACGAGTTCATTTTCCTTTTTTTCCCGTTGTGTGCGCTCGGGTTTTTCGTCTGTGCCAGGTATTTCTCCCTGGACACTGCGCTTGGGTTTCTGGTGTTCGCATCGCTCGGCTTTTACGCCTACTGGAAGCCCGCTTACCTTGTGCTCCTGTTGTTTTCAATCGGCTTCAATTTCGCGGTCGGTCGGGTCCTGTCACGGGAAAACTTCTGGCGGCGGCGCAGTACCCTGGTTTTCGGCATCAGTGTGAACCTGGGGTTGCTCGCCTATTTCAAGTACGCCAATTTCCTTGTCGACAACGTCAATGCGGCCCTCGGTACGCACTGGGACATAGGGACCATTTTCCTGCCCCTGGCAATTTCGTTCTTTACGTTTCAGCAGATTTCCTATCTGGTAGATGCCTGGCAGGGTAAAACGCATGAGTACAATTTCCTGCATTACGCCCTATTCGTGTGCTTTTTCCCGCAACTCATAGCCGGGCCTATCGTGCATCACCGGGACATTATTCCCCAGTTTATGAAGCCGGAAAATCTCACGCCACGATGGTCCAATTTTGCGGTGGGCATTTCCATTTTCGCCATCGGGCTGTTTAAGAAAACCGTGATAGCGGACAGTCTCTCGACCTATGTCGGCCCGGTCTACGACGCTGGTTCGGTCGGCGGTAATGTGGATTTTTTCCGCGCCTGGGGAAGCTCCCTTGCGTATACGTTCCAACTGTACTTCGACTTCTCTGGGTACTCCGATATGGCTATCGGAGCTGCCCGGGTATTTGGTGTGCGCCTGCCGGTCAACTTTTTTTCACCCTACAAATCGACCAGCATAATTGAGTTCTGGCGACGCTGGCATATGACGCTTTCGCATTTTCTGCGTGATTATCTGTACATTGCGCTCGGCGGCAATCGCAAGGGCAAGTATCGGCGTTATGTAAACCTGTTCCTGACGATGCTGCTGGGTGGGCTATGGCATGGCGCCGGCTGGCCGTTTGTGGTGTGGGGCGCTTTACACGGTGGCTACCTGATGGTCAATCACAGCTGGCGACATTTGATGTCGCAGTTCGGTTGGAACTGGTCGGAGCGGTTGGCCTACCGGGCGCTTGCCTGGACAGTCACGTTCATTGCAGTGGTTTTTTCATGGGTTTACTTTCGCGCGCCAACCCTGGAACACGGCAACCAGATTGCGCTAGCGATGCTGGGAATGTCGGGTTTTGAGGTCCCCGCAGGTATTCTGGCCCGGTTGGGTGCGTTCGGAACGCAACTGACTGCGCTGGGCTTCGTGCCCGCGCAGGGCGGTGGCGCTTTCATCATAAGCAATTATCTTTGGGTTCTGATTGCCGCGCCCATCGCGCTTATCCTGCCCAATGTCGCCCAGATATTCAGCCACCACGAGCCTGTACTTTATGAGAACGACAAGGCATTCAGGAGTATACGAGGCAGCAAACTGTTGAGTTGGGACTATAACAATCGATGGGCGGTGGCTGTTGCGCTCGCCGGAGTCGCGGGCATACTGACGCTGCAGCAAGTTTCAGAATTCCTGTATTTCCAGTTCTAAGATGAAAGCGAAATCCTATCTTCTGCGAACACTGGCCATCAGCCTGGGCGTCAGTTTGCTGGTGATGGCGGTGAATTACCTGGTCGATCCTTACGGCATTACCGGGGCGGCGCGTGTGCCCGGATTGAACCAGTATAAAAGTGAAATTAATGAACACACGCGGGTGTTGAAAAAGTACCAGCCCCTGTTTTCTACACACAATGCGCTGATCGTCGGAAACTCCCGGGTGGAATTGGGTATCGCGCCTGCGCACACGTGTTTTCAACGCGCCGGAATGGATGTCTACAATCTGGGTATGCCGGGGGCAGAAGTGGATACACAACTCGCCTACGCGTTGAACCTGATCTATCAGCAGCCGATTGAGACAGTATTCCTGAGCCTGGATTTCACCGATTTTATTTCCACCAGCGCTCAACCTCGCCCGGATGCGCCGAACGGGCTGGGAAGCGCGAGTGAAGAGTTCCGGTTACTGGCATCCGGGGAGGAAAACCCCGACTATTACCGGGTCGTTCTGCGCGATTACTTCAAGTCTCTGTACTCATTGGATGCTCTTGTGGCCTCGGCGAAAACTGTCGCCCTGCAGAGCAGTACCTCGGCGGATCGCGATATGGCGGGGTTCAATCCCGCGCGGGATTTTGACGAGGCGGTAAGGATCGAGGGGCCGCGCGCCCTGTTTGACCAGAAGATGACGAGTCTAACCAAAAAATACAGCAGGCCCTGGTACCTGCGTAATACTGAGGGGCAATTGAATGTTGCCGTCGAAGAACTGGGGCAGTTTCTGGACATCGCAACGGCGCGCGGCATTACGGTTTATCTTTTTACCAATCCGTTCCACGAGAAATTCTGGGAGCTCTTTCGCGCCCAGGGACACATGCCGGCCTACAATGACTGGTTGAAATCGATCGAACACCTCGCGGCCGAGTATCCGGGTGGCCTGGTACAGCTGTGGGATTTCTCCGGGGATTCGCCCTATATTCATGAAACTGTACCGGCAGCGGGAGTCCGCACCGGGCCCCTGCAATGGTTCTGGGAGCCCGCACACTATCGACGTGAGCTGGGCGACCAGATGGTTGACGCGATGTTATCCCACGGATGTGATACCGGGGTGTCTTTTGGTCGGCAGGTTTTCTAGCGCTCGCTGAGCAGCAGTTCAACTTCCTGCAGTATGGACGAGGGCTCTATTTTTTTCGCGTGTACGCCTGCAGCGATTCCCGCTTCAGCATCTTTATCGGTATCCCCCAGCATAAAACTGCGCGACAGGTCCGGATTCCATTGTGCGATCAGGCTGTCGAGCATGCCGGTACTCGGTTTGCGGCAATCACACGCTTTCGAAAGCCCTGTTACTGTGCCCTCGGGGTGATGCGGACAGTAGCGGATATCGTCAATGTGTGCGCCGATGCGGGAAAGCTCCCCGGCCATCCACTCGTGCAGCGTGTCGACAGAGGCGGCGTTATAGTAACCCCGTGCAATACCCGCCTGGTTAGTGACGATGAATACCAGGTAGCCCGCATCGTTCAACTTCCTGATGGCGGACATGGCCCCGTCGATCCAGCGAAAGTCCTCGATCTTATGGGTATAGCCGTCATCGTGGTTCAGCGTCCCGTCCCTGTCGAGGAAGGCGGCCGGCTTCTGTAGCTTGTTCGAAAGCTGCGCCCTGGCCGCTTCCAGATCCTCCGGGATACCGATATCGATAAAGAAACCGCGGTAGGCGCGACCGATCATACGGCCCTCGCTCGCGAGTTTCGGGAATACCTCCTGTTCCAGCGAGCAGGGTGTCTGCCGGATCTCATCCAGCATTGCTGATTTAATCCAGTACACCCCGCTGTTGATCAAGCCGGATTGCGGTACTGTGGGTTTCTCTCGAAAGGCGCTGATGCGCGCACCCTCCAACTCGACAAAGCCATAGCGCGTGGCATTCTCCACAGGCAGCAGCGCAACGCGGCAAAGCCAGTCCTCGGGCTCGTTATCACGCTTGCAGTTTGACAGGTCGAGATAGTTGAAATCGAAGATGGAATCGCCGTTCAGCAGCAGGAATTCGTCCCGTAAATGTTCGCGGGCGTACTGGAGCGCACCACCGGTTCCCATCGGGGAGGGTTCTACCACGACCTTTATGGTGGCCTGGATCTCCTGTGCAAACGTCGAATCATCGCTGTACTTTTCAGAAACCACCTCAGACTGGTAGCCCGCCAGTAAAACAAACTCTGTAAAACCGAAGCGCCGCAGGTTCAGCATGACATGCTCGACAAACGGGCGGCCGCACACCGGAAGGAGTGGTTTGGGTGTACTGCGAACGGCGTCGCCTAGACGAGTGCCCTTGCCCCCAATGAGAATGGCGGCTTGTTTCACAATTTTCATAAAAATATGTTTTCCGCAGGCCGGTAAGCGCTTTATCTATGCCTGATTGCCCATTAGTATCTGGTGATCAATATAACTGTGCCCTTACGGCGGGGCAAGGGTAGACCTTGCTGTAGTCAATCTGAAAAGAAACAGAATGAAAAAATTGCTGTACCTGGTTCATCGATTGCCTTTTCCCCCCAACAAGGGCGACAAGATTTCCTCCAATAATATGCTCAACTACTTCTCCACTCGCTGGCGGGTACACCTGGGGACGTTTGTAGATGACCCTGACGACTGGCAATACGTGAATGTGGTCAAGGAGAAATGCGAGGACAGCTGCATCGTCGATCTGCCGAAAAGCAAACGGGTAACGGGAAGCCTTGCCGGTCTGCTCACGGGTCAGGCACTGAGCCTCAGTTACTATGGCAATACCGAATTGCAGGAATGGGTGCGTTCAAGCATCGAGCGCGAGTGCCCCGATGCTGTGTTGGTATTCAGCGGTGTTATGGGGCGATTTGTAAAAGGCTTGCTGCCCGCTCATGTCCCGGTGGTCTTCGATGCAGAAGATGTCGACAGCGAGAAATGGCGAAGTTATGCCAAGGCAAAACACTGGCCCGTGTCCTGGCTTTACCAGCGCGAGGCAGACAAGCTGCTCGCCTATGAGCGCGAGATGGCGGCCTCGACGCATGTGAGCATTTTCGTCTCACAGGAGGAGGCGGCCCTGTTCAAGCAGCTGGCACCCGAGAGTGCGGATAAAATCCACTATCGCACGCAGGGTGTCGACAGTGCGTACTTCGATTCGCAGTTGCCCTTTGAAAATCCTTACCAGCCAGGACAGAAGGTGCTGGTTTTCACCGGGGCGATGGATTACTGGCCGAATGTGGAGGCCGTGAAATGGTTTTGCGAGCATGTACTGCAGTCGGTGCTGGCGCGGGAACCCGATTTTCTGTTCTGTATCGTCGGTATGAAACCCACCGACGAGGTGTTGCAGTTGGATAAACTGCCCGGTGTGCGCGTCACGGGAGGTGTACCCGATGTGCGTCCCTATCTCCAGCACGCACTGGCGGCCTGCCTGCCGTTGCAGATCGCGCGGGGTATCCAGAACAAGGCGCTGGAAGCAATGTCGATGATGTTGCCGGTGCTGGCAACGCAGGATGCATTGCTGGGCATTGTCGACTACCCGGATGTCCTCTCGGTGGTGGCCGATGACGCCGATACGATGATCGCAGCTGCATCGCAACTGCTGGCGCAACCCCGGCAGATGAATACGGCCGGGAGAGCGTGCGTACTGGAACACTATAACTGGGATACCAACCTGCGCCGTATGGAAGACTACCTGATTAACGATGAGGGTGTTCGGTAATGCACGTGTTGCACGTACTGGATCACTCCATCCCGCTGCAAAGCGGCTACACGTTTCGCACCCGCGCAATTCTCAATGAGCAGCGTGCGCTGGGCTGGACGACGACGCAGGTGACGGGGCCCAAGCATAATCCGGGTAAGGCAGCGCCTCCCGTAGAACAGGTCGACGGGTTGGAATTCTATCGCTGCCAGGGATCAGAAGACCTGGCTGAAAGGTTGCCGGTTATCGGGCAGTGGTCGGTCATCAGCGTGCTCACCAAACGGTTGATCGAGGTTGCGCGCAAAGTGAAACCAGATGTGATACACGCGCATTCCCCGGCACTCAATGGCGTGGCCGCGATCAGGGCGGGCAGGGCGCTGGGTTTGCCCGTGGTCTACGAAATTCGCGGCTTCTGGGAAGATGCCGCTGTCAGTCATGGCACCAGTCGCGAGGGAGGCCTTCGGTATCGCCTGACTAGGGCAATGGAAACCTGGGTGCTCAAGCGCGCCGATGAGGTGACGTGTATTTGTGAGGGCATACGCAAGGACCTGGTCGCGCGGGGTATTCCAGCGCAGAAAATTACGATTGTGCCCAACGCGGTTGACGCCAGTCGCTTCCAGCCGGTGGGGGATCGCAATACAGAGATTGAGCAACGCCTGCAACTGGGCGGGAAGAAAGTCATTGCGTTCATTGGGTCGTTTTACGCCTATGAAGGACTGGACCTGCTGGTGGCAGCGATGCCCAGGCTGTTGGCCGCCCGCCCCGATATCCGCCTGCTGCTGGTGGGTGGCGGGCAGGTCACCGAGGATATCAAACAGCAGATCGCGCAGCTGGGATTGCAGGACGCTGTGATAATGACAGGCCGGGTGCCGTATGAGGAAGTCGAGGCGTATTACTCGGTCACGGATGTGCTCGTCTATCCGCGCAAGTCGATGCGCCTGACAGACCTGGTTACCCCGCTGAAGCCACTGGAAGCGATGGCGCAGAAGAGTATGTTCCTGGCCTCGGATGTCGGGGGGCATAAGGAACTGGTGCGCGATGGCATCACCGGCACCCTGTTCAAAGCTGACGATCTCGATGACCTCGTGAAATCGCTGCTCGATTTGCTGGATCGGGAGGAAAGTTGGCCTGCAATTCGGGAGGCAGGTCGCGATTTTGTTGAAAATGAACGCAATTGGGTCAACAGCGTGGCAAACTTGAAGCCAGTTTATAAGCGCCTGGTACCCGGAGAGAGTCAGTCATGTTAATCAGGTCAAAAGCACCGCTGCGGCTCGGCCTGGCAGGTGGCGGCAGCGACGTGGCACCGTATTGTGATCTCTACGGTGGCGCTGTCCTGAACGCGTCGATCAACCTGAGTTCGTACTGTACGATCGAGCCCTGTGATGATGGCACCGTTACGTTTGTCGCGACGGATCGCGAGGAGATATTCAGTGCGCCCTGCGCGGTGAGCTACCCCTATGATGGGCTGCTGGACCTGCACAAGGGCGTGTACAACCGGATTGTCCGGGATTTTAACGCCGGTGAGCCGCTCTCGCTGAGAATAAGCACGCACTCAGATGCCCCGGCGGGCTCGGGCCTGGGTTCATCCTCCACAATGGTCGTCGCGATCCTCACGGCGTTTGCCGAGCTGCTGCACTTGCCGCTGGGCGAATACGATGTCGCGCACCTGGCCTTCGAAATCGAGCGCCAGGACATCGGGCTGAGAGGTGGCGCACAGGATCAGTATGCGGCCACGTTCGGTGGCGTCAATTTTATGGAGTTCCATGAGCACAACCGGGTTACGGTCAACCCGTTGCGTATCAAGAAGTGGATACTGAGTGAGTTGGAGGCATCAACAGTCCTGTATTACACCGGTGTGTCCCGTTCCTCGGATATGATTATTGCCCAGCAGATCGAGAGTTTTAAATCCGGACAGGGAAAATCGGTGGAGGCGGTGCACCAGCTCAAGCAGGACGCGAGCGCGATGAAGGATGCGCTGCTGCGTGGCAATATCCGCCGCTTCGGCGAAATACTGGGCCGCAGCTGGGAGGCCAAGCGCAACCTGGCCGACAAGATAAGCAACCCGGAGATCGAGGAGGTTATGCGGATTGCGCGCGAAGCAGGCGCCTGGGCCGGGAAGGTCTCCGGTGCTGGCGGCGGCGGGTTTATTGTCTTTATTGTCGACCCGGTAGAGCGCGTGCAATTGATCCGGGCCTTGAACCAGTTGGACGGCGATGTCGTTCCTTTTCAGTTTGAACCACATGGAGCTTGCGCATGGAACGTCCCGACCTGAGTTACGTTGTCAACGAATTCCAGGCGTCCGTTGCGGTCAAGCAGCGTATCCTGGGCGATACCCCGTTTTTGCAGCAGATCACGGACATCGGCCACCTGCTGATCGATCGCTACGAGGCGGGGAATAAACTGCTGGTGGCTGGCAATGGCGGCAGTGCAGCAGATGCCCAGCATATCGCCGCAGAGTTTGTCAGCCGGTTCAACTTTGATCGACCGGGCCTGCCCGCCCTGGCACTGACGACAGATACCTCGATTCTCACAGCCGTCGGCAACGACTACGGCTACGACCAGTTGTTTCGCCGCCAGCTGGAGGCAAATGGCCAGGCGGGTGATGTCTTCCTGGGTATATCGACCTCGGGGAACAGCCCGAATATTTTAATGGCGCTGGAGGCCGCGCGCCTGAAGGGCATCACGAGCATCGGGCTGACCGGTGAAAGCGGGGGCAAGATGCGCGACCTGTGCGACCACTGTATCTGTGTCCCCAGTGGTGATACCCCGAGGATTCAGGAGGCGCATATCGTGATAGGGCACACCCTGTGCGCGATGGTTGAGCTGGCGTTATTCGACGATCCGCGGGGTAGTGGCTCAGTTTGAAATTTGGCGGCACGAGCCTGAGGGGCAGGGTGGTGGTCAGGACACGCCAAAAAGCGCACATCCATGTGCAGGCTCGGGTGGCGACGTCCTGTCGCCACACGGTCCTGACCACCACCCTGCCCCTCAGGCTCTCAACTCACGCTAAATTTCAAACTGAGCCACTACCGATGCCCGTCAGCCCTTCACACTGGCGATGGCGCGGAACACACTCTCCAGTTGCCCGCTATCCTGTGCGAAGTACAGCGGCAGGAATTCAAGACAGGTCGCGCCGGCATCGATATAGGCCTGGGCTCCTGCCAGCGTGGCCTCCAGGTCAGGCACACCTCCCGCGCCGAAGACTACGCTGGGCATCGCGCGCACGGCCAGCTCTCCCGGCTTGCGCCCCGCCTGTTCAAATGCCCTGTGAAGCGTGTCTATGCCGCGCGCGATCTCATCCGGATCCTGTACGATCGGAATCCAGCCGTCACCCAGTTCGGCAATGCGTTGCGCATTTCTGGCCAGTGGCTTGAGCCCGAACCAGACAGGAAGGCGGGCCTGCTGCGGAAGCGGATGGCAGTAAATGGTATCCAGTTTGACCGTTTCCAGATCGAGGCTGACCGACTCCTGCGTCCACAACGCGCGACACGCGCGGATCTGGTCCTCCAGCATCTGGTAGCGATTGTCAAAATCCAGGCCCGAGGCCTCAAATTCCTCACGCTGCCAGCCGCTGCCGACGCCGATCTGCACACGGCCGCCGGAAATCACATCCAGCGTCGCCATCTGCTTGGCAAACAGCACCGCGGAACGCAGTGGGCTGATGATGACCCCGGCGGACAATTTGATGCGCTGCGTTGCGCCCGCGATCGCGGACAACACCGTATGTGGCTCATACCAGGGAGCAGCGGGCGGGGACGGAAATTCACCGTAAGGGTACTTGTCCGTTTTCGTGCCCATTACCACATGGTCGGTGATGCTGACCTGGTCGATGCCACAATCCTCGGCGAGCTTCATCGCCTGGATCGCCCCTCCCATGCCGCCGCAAATCCCCTCCATCCCGTAGAGACCGACACACACTTCAACGGTTTTTGACATGCTTACACCTCTGGATCAGTGATCCCGAACGTATGGAACAGGGCGTTGGCAGGCGCGCCTGTTTAATCCAGCACCTTCTTCAATGCGACAACCATGGCCTTGGCCACTTCCTTGTCGGTGGTGTAACCGACAGGGCTGATGCGCTGGGCGATATCGCCGTAACGATCCACCAGTTTGCGTGCCACCTCGTCGGGCGTACCACAGATAGCGATGGTATCCAGCACCTCGTCGGTCACCAGTGCGGACATCCCCGCCCAGTCGCCCTCCTTTGACAGTCGGTTGAGTTCGGGCTGCAATTCACCCAGTCCCTCGGCATCGAGGGCGGGTCGGTAGGCCGGGGTAGACCCGTAGAAGCCGATCATATGGCGCACCATCGACCTGGACTGCTCCAGCTCCTGTTCCGTGTTACCTATCGCAGTCAGGCATTGAACGGACACATCAAAGCTGTCGCGCGAGCGCCCGGCGATATCCAGACCCTTTTGCAGGGCCGGCAGTGAGTATTCCAGCAAGAACTTACGGGTATTGAGTGGGTGCACGAGGAAGCCATCGCCGACCTCGCCACACACCTGCACCATTTTCTCGCCGAAGCCGGCAAGGTAGATCTTGGGCAGGCCGATGGGGTGTGGACCGGGGTTAAAGTTCTGGTTCATTATTGTGTGCGTGTAGAACTCGCCGCGAAAATCCAGCTTGCTGTTGCCTTCCCAGCAATCCCAGATGGCGCGAATCGCCTGCACCATTTCCCGCATGCGCGAGGCCGGCTTCGACCAGGTCATGCTGAAGCGCTTCTCAATGTGGGGCTTTATCTGCGTCCCCAGGCCGAGGATAAAACGCCCCTTGCTCAGCAACTGCATATCGTAGCCGAGGTTGGCCAGTGTCATGGGGTTACGTGAGAACGCCACAGCGATGGCGGTAATCAGCTCGGCGCGCTCAGTACCCTGCGCAGCCATCGCAAGCGGCAGGAAGGGATCGTGCGGGCCCTCAAAGGTATAGAGCCCATCGAACCCGGCAGCCTCCAACTCCCTGCCCTGCTCTATCGCATCCACGGGGTTGCTGACCAGCATTGAAGCGTCGATTTTCATAATGTTTTTCTCTTTTAAAAAATGAATAGAAGTTCTGGCTACTCGCCGGTGTAATTCGGTTCGCGCTTCTCTGCAAATGCGCGCGGGCCCTCGCGAGCGTCCTTCGATGCCATCACCACCTGTGAGAGTTCGTGCTCCAGTGTATAGGCGGCATCGAGTTCCATACCGCTGGTACGCAGCACCGTCTCCTTACAGGCCTGCATGGCCAGCGGCGCGTTTCTCGCCAGGCGTTCGGCGAATTCAAATGTGCGTGGCATGAGGCGCTCGGGCGGCACCACCTCGTTAATGAAACCAATTCGCCAAGCTTCCTCTGCCGACAGTCGGTCTCCGGTAAGCAGCATCTCCATGGCCTTGCAGTAGGGAATCTGGCGCGCCAGGCGCACCATCGAGCCACCGCCCGGCACCAGCCCACGCTGGACCTCGGTGAGGCCGAAGGTAGCGTTCTCCGATGCGATGCGTATATCCGTAGACTGGAGTATTTCAGTACCCCCGGCCAGGGCATAACCATTCACCGCGGCGATCACCGGCTTGTACAGCTCGAAAGGGCGCAAAAGCGCGGCGGACATGATGCGCACAATATCCGCCATAAAGTGCTTTTCCACCTCTGTTTCGGCTTGCCTCGCCCCGGTGAACAGCGGCATCAGTATCTTGAGGTCACCGCCGGCCGTAAACGCCACGTCTCCCGCACCCGTCAAAACCGCCACGCGCAGCGATTTGTCATCGCGATACTCATGCCAGGCCTCACACAGCAGGATCAGCAATTCCGGGCTGAAGGCGTTGCGTGCCTCGGGCCGGTTGAGCGTGAGGGTCATGATGCCCTGGTGCTTGTCGACGAGTAGATCTGCCACGCCGGTCTCCTGGAATAAATGTGAGGGAAGATCGTAACGTATCTTTCGCCATGAATACCATGTTTAGCCGGGCGCTGGAAAATATCACGGGCGAGGCTGGATAGAAAAACCAACATCGGTTTTTTTACCGATACAGCACACTAACCCCACAGACCGCTGGTCGAGTCGCGCGGATTACACACTGCTGTTCCTGGCCGGGTCCTTCATCATCATGGTCGATGCGCTGACACTGAAAACAACCTCGTCGTGCTGGTTGATCAGTTTGACCCCGCACACACAGATGCCACCGGCGGGATTGGACCTGGACTCACGTTTGTCCTCCACCAGCGTAACGCAGCGCAGGGTATCGCCCGCATAAACAGGCTTGTGCATCCGCAGGTTATCAAACCCCAACCCGGCGATCGCCATCTGCTGTACGCCACTCTGCCACTGCTGGCTGGTGATGCAGAAAATCGAGAAGATATGTGCCGAGCACGCTGTCAGCCCGCCGAAATACGACTCCCTGGCGGCGCTCTCATCGATGTGCCACGGCTGGGGATCCCACTTGCTGGCAAATGCGATAATCTCATCGCGCTCCACCGCATAGGTGGCACACGGGTGCTCATCACCGACGACATAGTCATCGTAATAGAACGGTTTGGGTTCTGTCGTTACTGACATTGGCCTCTCTTGCAAAGCATTAAAGGAAACTTCCGGCATCCATATCCACGCAGTGCTGCAGGTGTCGCTGAATCATTGTCAGGAACATGGCATCACCGCGCTCGTCGGCCTCGGAGAAACTCGCGCCAAGGATCGAGATCATCAACCCGTGCATCGCCTGTTCACGGTATTGCTCCCAACAGGCATCGTAGTCCAGACCCACGCCCAGGCGGGCCAGTTCCTCCCGGTACTCGCGAACCAGGTCCTGCTCCCACGCGCGGCGATCATTGGTATCGACGCTGCCGCCCATAAAATAAGCGAGATCGGTTAACGGGCTACTCTCCATAGTGGTCTGCCAATCCACGGTGCAGACCGCCTCATTGCCAGTGAACAGCAGGTTCTCACTGCGAAAGTCCGCGTGGGCCAAAGTCTTGGGGCCCTGGAAGCGCGTGGCAAATGTCGTGTGATGGTTTACATAGTTGGCGGCAAACGCCTCGCATTCGGCGTTCAGCCCGTGGCCGAATCGCTGGAGGAACTTAGGCCAGTTGTCCTGCAACAGGGTCTGCGCGAAAGCGCCACCGTCATCCCGCGCCTGCGCCATCACAAAATCGAACTCCCCGACACTCTCGTCACCGTAAAAAGCGGCCGCCAGTTTCGCCGACTCACGCAGCGCAAGGCGAGCGTGTTCTATCGACTCACCAATCAACTGGCTACCCGGCTCCGCGGGCGCCATGTCTTCCATCACAGTGGTAAAGGTAAGGCGATCGTCGGAAATCTCATTGGCATAGATGGCCGGGGTGCGCATATCGGTGCGGCCCGCTAGATGGCGATAAAACATCACCTCGTTGTAGTACGCGCCCTGCAGGCCCGCGATCTGCCGTGTTGTCTCATCCTCGGCGGGAAATTTGATGATGACGGTATCGGGAGAAGACGCTTGCTCGCCCTCATAATCCAGTGTAAACCGGGCGTTATCACCCATTTTCCCAGTACCTATGATCCTGTACTGTAAATTTCTCACCACGCCGTTTTGAAGGTGTCCGGATTGGCGCAGGGCCGCGGTCATCCAATCGGCTGTGACCAGGTCTGGCTGGGTAACGACATCCACCATTTGCAACACTCCTGTTATTTTTTTAACGCGCGGTAGGCGTCGATCACCGCAGAAAATTCATCGGGCGTTGAGCCGTGAATACACACTTCGTCTGCTCCGCCGTCGAGTTCCTGTACCAGCCGCGCGGCACATTCCTCCGCACTGCCGACCGCCGCGGCCGACAACCACTCCTCGGGTATCAGCTTCTCAATGTCTTCCAGTTGTTCGAGGGTGGCGACACTGTCTATCCCGCCCAGCATTGAGGTGACCACAGGATGTGCCCGAAAGTCTTCCAGTACTTGCGGGTCCCACTCGTTCAGCGTCACCAGCATTTCGGCGTAGCCGGGCGCCTGCATATAGGTTGCCATCCGTGCAACCAGCTTCCTCAGGTGTGCCTCCCGATCCGGTTCCAGCACTGTCGCCATCACTGTGCAGATGCGTACGTCGCTGGCATCGCGACCCGCTTTCTGCGCACCCTCCTCCACCGCCGAACGGGCGCGCTGGAGGCCGTGTGGAGTGATAAACGTATGCAGGTGAACGCCGTCGAAATGTTGGCCCGCGAAGGCCAGGCTCTTCATGCCAAAGCCGACAAAATAAACCGGTATATCGGCATCCAGCCAATCGCCACTGCTGAGGTAGGGGAGATTGCCCATGGGGCCGTTATACCCCATCACTTTTTCTCCCCGCCAGAGTGTGCGCAGGATATCGAGCCCCTCCTGCATCTGTTTGTTCCCCACTGGCTCCAGGCCCATCAACTGGTTGCGGATGGCGACCCCACGGGCCAACCCCAACGTAAAGCGCCCATCTGAGAGGTAGTGCAGGGAACTGCACATTGTCGCCAGCACATGAGGGTGCCGGGTATGCAGGTTGGTCGCTGCTGTGGCCACCTCGATACGATCGGTAACGGCCAGCGCGGCCGCGCAGATAACACCGGCATCCTTGACATCAAACCGCTCGGACAGCCAAACTCGGCCGAGCCCCAACGCCTCAGCCTGCTGCGCCTGGTGTTTTGCATCCGCGGGTGTTTGCGAATGTCCCGGCAGCAGATAACAACTCAACTCGGGGAACTCTTGCATACTCATGCTCACACTCCGGTATCAGATCAACAGGCCGCAAAAGGCGGCCTTCCGTGGCAAACGCGCTAGGCGGTGATCCCCAGCAAGTCATCGCGCTGCCCCATGAACAACTCGGCGCAGTAACCGAAGTCCACCGGCAGATTATTGCCGCTCACGAAGCTGGCCAGCCTGCTGTTCAGCAGCACGAGGGGCTCGCCCATCTCGGCACCGGTTGCGTAGCGTCCATTGGATGGCAGGAACAGGTCGATTGCCTCAGCTGGCATCTGCCCCTCGCCCTTGAGCTTGTCCATAAAGCCACTGTCTGTCGGTGATGGTGAAATACAGTTGATACGGATATTGCGGGCTGCCAGTGCCTTCGCACTCTGCATGGTGTACACGATGATGCACTGCTTGGAAAAGCCGTAGCCGTCTGCGCAGTCCTTCGGGTTATCGGACATCCACTGCGTGGCTGCCTCCTGCGAATTGTCCAGCGCGAGGAATTCCTGCACCTTCTCCAGCTTCGGTCGCCAGGCCATACCCGCCGTCGAGGCAATGGATGCTATGCCGCCACAATCCTCGATGCGCGGAATCAGCGAGTCGGTGAGGTAGCGCAGGCCGACAAAATTGATCAAAACCGTATCCTTCGCCGAAAATGGCGGGCTGGGCACGCCCGCGCAGTTGAACAGCGCATAAATTTTTTGCGGCAAGGCCGCCACCGCTTCGTCGATCGAACCGTGATCCTTCATATCGACTTTGATCGCTTTGGCAACCGGCACGGTAACCGGCGCGATATCGAGTGCGTAGACCTCGGCGCCCAGATCAACCAGCAGTTGTGCAGCGGCCTGGCCCATACCTGAGGCGGCGCCGGTAATGACGACGGATTTGCCCTTGTATCCTAAAATATCGTTCACGTGGTTCTCTCCTGATTTTATTGTGTGCCAGTAACGCTACCTGTTCGGCTCTCAATCGCTTATCGCGAAGGTCATAGCAACAAACCACGGCGTGTGGAACATGGTAGCGCTACCCGGGTGTTCAGGGCCCATCTTTTAGTTCGACAGATTCGAATGAGAGATAGTCGTTCTTCATCGTCGCAATTCTCCAGTGCCCTGCAACCTTGCGATAGTCTTCAAAGTACTGCACGCCGATACGCGTCCCCTTCTCCTGGCTTTCGCGTACTACCACCACCTCCACGAGCCAACGCCCTTTGGCAGTCTCCGGGTCGATCAGGGTGATCTGCCGATTGGCACCGCGGGGAACCTGCCGGATCAGATCGGGTGCTTTCAGCAGACCCTGAAAAAACTCATCAATAGCCGCCTTACCTTCGAGGACAATCCCGAAACCGTATTCAAGGCGGGCATCTTCGGCAAAACAGTCCAACAACTCATCGACTTTTTTATCCATCAGCGCCAACCAGTAGCGGTGACGTAACTGCTCTATCGCCGAGAGGTCTTCCAGATCGGAAATGCGTTGTTCGAGCGTTCTTGTAGTCATAGCTTCTTCCTATTGAGAAAGGTTCTCTGCAATCGAAAACAGAACAGGAAACAGGCATCACGCCCGACACCATCGAGCCTCAAGCGGCAGTTGGGTTTGCCAGGCCATGGCGATCACGACGGGTAAAGAGTTTAAGCCACTTCGATCAGATCATCCATGCTCCAAACCCTGATCAGGTCGCTGCCCTGGTTCAACTTCTCACACCTTATTCCCTCGTTCAACCAGAACGGCACCATTTGCAACACCCACCGTTGGTGTAGAAGCTGCGGAGAATAGTTGTAGCGCAGGCGAGAACAGCAGAAACCTGGCAAGGCTGGTCGTTGATACCGATTCTGCGCGGGCAGCGGTATAACGCCAAGCAGACAGGCCTTCTTTCAGTAATACTCTAATGATATGATTTTGGGCCATTATAAAAACAGCGTGCACATGCAGTGCCTATGAGCGTAAACAGACGCAGCGCGCTCACAGGATTACCAGCATGAACCGTTTTTTAGGTATCGACCTCAGCGACGGCGTAAAACGTCACCACCTGATAGCCTATTTCATCGCAGCTTTCGTGTCCTCAAGTTACGCAGGCGCCCTGGCCATGCTGCAGCCAGGCCTGCTGCAGGTGATGGAGATCCCACCTGCGGAACAAGCCATGCTGACCGGTTACCTGAGCGCGATGCAGGAAGTCATCCTCATCGTACTCATGGGAATTATGGGGGCACTGGCGGATCGCGTCGGGCGCAAGCCCGTGTACGTCTTTGGGCTTCTGGCCACTGCTACAGGATTTACTCTCTACCCTCACGCCGACAGCATCGCCGAATTGATTGTCTACCGCATCATTGTCGCATTCGGCAGCGCCGCGATGATCGGCATGATGGTAACCGTGATCGCCGACTATTCACGCGATTCCACCCGCGGCAAGGCAAACGGCCTGCAGGGTCTAATCGCCACACTCGGTGCTTTTCTGCCACCGCTGCTCGGCGCACTCCCCAAGCTGTTTGTCGACCAGGGCTTTGATGAACTCGCTGCGCAGCGCATCACGTTTGCCAGCGCCGGTGCACTGGGCGTTGTCGCCGCTATCGTCGTTGCCTTTGGCCTGGCTCCCCACGTAGAACGTGCGTCCAGCGTGGCGCGCGAGTCAATACTGGATATGTTGCGCGAGGGTGCGAAGGCCTCGCGGAATGCGGGCATTGCGCTGTCTTACGGGGCGGCGTTTATTTCGCGCGGTGATCTCGCGGTTACGGGGGCCTTCATGAGTCTCTGGCTGGTGCAGTTTGGCACCGGCGTAATGGGACTGGAGCCTAGCGAAGCGATGTTCCAGCTGGCGGTACCCAGGGTAATGGCTGTGGTGGGCGGTGCCCTGGTCGGCTCCCTCCTGATGGGATATATCAGTGACAAGGTGACGCGGGTCACGGCGGTAGCCATGGCCGCTGGTCTGGCAGCGGCAGTCTATCTGTCAATATTCTTTGTCGAAGACCCGACAGCGCCCTGGGTTATGGCGTTGCTGGGTGTGATGGGTGTTGCCGAGATCAGCGCGTTTGTCAGCAGCCAGGCGTTGGTGGGCGAGCGGGCTCCGGCGCAGCGTCGAGGGTCTATTATCGGCCTGTTCGGCGTATCCGGGGCTGTGGGCATATTAATCGGAACAGCGGGCGGCGGGTGGTTGTTCGCCAATATTGGGCCCTCAGCGCCATTTGTACTGTTCGGAATTTTGAACAGCGTGGTGTTTGTCTGGGCGCTGGTGGTGCGCAGTCGCTCGCTGTAGAGACACCCTGCCAGCGCTGGCGTTTGCCAGCATTCCCTCATGGCACAGCAGAAGACTCACAGGAGGAATGTGACATGAAGATTTGGGTGGATGCCGATGCCTGCCCGGGTGCGATAAAGGACATCCTGTTCCGGGCAGCGCAGCGCACTGGCTTGCAACTCACCCTGGTTGCCAACCATGCCCTGCCCACACCCCCGCATGCCAATATCCGCATGCTGCAGGTGAGTTCGGGTTTTGACGTGGCGGACGATGAAATCGTCAAGTTAACCATGCCCGGGGACCTGGTGATCACCAGCGATATTCCGTTGGCGGCTGAAGTCATCGCCAAGGGTGCGCATGTCCTGAGCGCCCGCGGCGAGCGCCTCACCGCCGACAATATCAAGCCGCGCCTGAACATGCGCGACTTCCTGGACACCATGCGTTCCAGTGGCATGCAGTCGGGTGGCCCACCGCCCCTGAATAATCAGGACAAGTTAAAGTTTGCCAATCAGTTGGACCGGTTACTTGGTGCAATCCGCTAGTTCTATTTGAGATTCCGGCTAAGCTTGCGCGAGGCCATCCGAACGCACATCCAGGAATGCCGCACCGCAGAATCAACAACCGCTGTCGGTAGCGAAGAGGCTGGGCATATTCTGCCTGTGATTGACAAGAAGCGTAATATTTGGGGTCAGAGTAAAAACTGAATATTTGGGGTCAGAGTAAAAACTCACGCTACATGCAGGCAAGAGGATGGAGCATTTAGTTTTTACTCTGACCCCAAATATTCATGCAGGCAAGAGGATGGAGCGTTTAGTTTTTACTCTGACCCCAAATATCCCAAATATCCCAAATATCAGGATAGCAGGCGGGAAACCAACTCCTCTACCAGCGCGGCTGCGCTCCACGAAAGTAGCGGAACAAGCAGGTAAAATGCTAGTCGCAAACGTGTTAGCTCCCCGGTGGGCCACTCCGACACGGACTGAATATCAGCTTTGGTGCTCAGCAAGGCCGCCAATCGCTGTGGGTCAACCCGTGCCCACTCAACAGTCTGGTGGGAAGTCGGCAGAAGCGAAGTCAGTTGCTCATTCAGGCGTGCTTTCTCGGAGCGCACACGCTCGCGTATACCCAACTGTGGATAGATGAATACGGTTATCGATAGGCATATATAGGTAACGACCATCACAATGCCGACATAACCCGTTCTCTCCGTCATCGTACTCCCGATCAGGGATGTGATAAGCACGAGGATGACAGACCACAGCACCATCAAGCCGACTACGGCACCCGCAAGATGCAATCCATAGCGAGAAAATGCTGCCAGTTGCTCAATACGTAACAAATCTATGGTGACATAACTTAGTCCTAATCTGCGCATTGCTGAAACATCACTTATCACAACGACCACAGCAGAGAGACCAATTGACCAGGTAGTCCACGCCATCAGCACGGTAAACATTTCACCAAGTGCGGCATCGGGATCACCGAGCCACGCCGAGAAACGACTAAATTGTGCTTCCTGCAAGCCAACCGCAAGAATCGCCCCAGCAACTGCTGCGAGCGGCAATACCAGAGGCCGGGTTGTAGAGAAACGCACGATGAGATCATCCTGGGTCGGCTCAGATGAATGTAGCAGTGGGCGCAGCTGCTCAATGCACTGCCGGCCTGCACGGCGAAGCAATGGTACCACTGAAACGAAATACCCCATCTGGACTGACAACAGCACGACAAACATACCGTCTCGCGCAGGTTGAGGAGAAGCGGCACCAAGCAGAGCCGCCCATCGTTCCAGCACCCACCAGAGCAGATACGCGATAGCAGCCAGGCTAATACCTGCCAGTACGGGAGAAGCGGCTATAAACCGCACTGCCGAAAACGAAGTCCCGTAAATACCCCTATTTGCTTTAACCATGCAACAGCTTCCCGTGATCTACCTACCGCGCGACAAGACGCCATCATCCAGCCACCGCACTCTTGAAGCGTACAGCTATTTCCTGCGCATATTTTAGTTGGATTAATACGGTTTTTCCGTTGGGATTACAATAAGAAAACGTCAACGATACTAACGTCAGATATTTGGGATATTTGGGATATTTGGGGTCAGAGTAAAAACTCGCGCTACTTGCAGGCAAGAGGATGGAACGTTTAGTTTTTACTCTGACCCCAAATATCCCTTGCAGGCAAGAGGATGGAACGTTTAGTTTTTACTCTGACCCCAAATATCCAAATATCTGCGCCGAAAGCCATGGACTCCCGCCAGTGACAGCAGCAGTAATGGCAGGGTGCCGGGCGATGGAACTGTCACTGGAAAAAGTGAATGTATCCTGAAACCATATTCCTCGTCTGCGAGTTGTTCCGAGAAATCCGTGTAAAACTGCAAAGGATATCCCAGCGTTGGATCAAACATAGCCTCCACCCTCACCCAGTTGTTATCGATCCTGGCCTGGAGCAGATCAAAAAAGTCCTCTACAGGGAGATAGGCATACTGGCTGCCGGGGTTGGCGTCCGGCAACAGTGTGTCGGCAAATAGCAGTTCCGTGACTACACCGTTGGCGACCGTAACCCTGTGTGGCGCGACAAAGTCCGGCAGGCAGAAGCATTCCGCGCTGCCCTCGTAGATATAGCTGGCAATACCACTCAGGGCCCATTTCGCGCGTTGCTCATTGAGAACGTCCGTGGTAACGGGCATCAGCGCGGCCCGTAGTGGTGCCGCGACGAAGAAGAGAGCGAAAAACACGGTCAGCAACAGCGGATCTTTGCCACGGCTGCGTTCTATTGGGGCTGGGGATACTGGAAGTCCATACTCAAGATGCATAACCTATCCTCCACACACTAATTCCCAGTTAAGTCGACACTATGACATTTGTCCATCCCAGGTTGTTGAAATGGGCGCCAGTCGGAATTCTGGTGCGTTGTTTCAGTTCCCCTGAGGCGGCACGCTTCGGGATTGCTGTACTTCGTGCCGCACTTTGCGATACTGGAAGCCCCGCAGTGGACGAATGAATCTCATGGCGCAATCACCTCCCGAAGAAAAGCTGCTCAATGGCGAGCTCTGGAACGAATTCTGCGATGGCTTGAAAGCCGCCGGGGCGCATGTGCTGGCATCCGGTGTACCCAATGATCCGTTAACGCGGGCCGAGGGCTTTCGCTACCTGACGCGCCTGTTGCGACTGGGCCTTGAAAAGCAAATAGAGTTTAACGATCCGCAGTACCCGCAGTTCTACGCCCTGTCGCATGAAACGGCGAAGATCGGCAACGACAATCCGGACAATTTCTACCAGAACTGCGCGGTGGACGGCCGCCACGAATATCGCATTCGCGGCAATCGAGGCAGCGTTGACTACCTCAGTATCGAAACGAAGGCGGGATCCTTCGCGGGCGAGGGAAATATGGCCCCCACCGGGCATGTCGAGCTCGCGGACCTGGATATCGATGAACAGGGTAATTTCGAGTTGATGGTGTCTGCGTCGGAGCATGCTGGCAACTGGTTACCGATGACTGCGGCGACCGATAATCTGCTGGTACGCCAGACATTCCGGGATCGGGCCAATGAGAAGAAAGCCGAACTGGCGATTGAATGCCTCGATCCGCAAGATAGCGCAATACTCGATCCCGCCACCTTTGCCGGCCAACTGGCGGGCGTGGTGCCATTCGTCAGCGGGACCGCCGGCCTGTTCCATAACTGGATGCAGACCTTTGCCGGGCACATCAACAAGCTGCCACCCAATGACCAGAAAATGTGCCTGCGTGCCGGCGGCGACCCCGCTATTTATTACCACAACAGCTACTGGCAGCTCGAACCGGGGCAGGCGCTGGTGGTGGAGTTTAGCCCGCCTGTGCAGTGCCGCACCTGGAATCTGCAGTTGTCCAATTACTGGATGGAATCACTGGATTATCGCCACCACCAGGTGCACACCAACAAGCATCGCGCAGCGCTTTGCAACGATGGCAGTGTGTGCATTGTGATCAGCGCGGAAGATCCCGGCGAGGCCTATCCCAACTGGCTCGGCACCGCAGGTCATCGCTGTGGTTCCATGTTGTTGCGCTATGTGGAAGCCGCAGACAAGCCGCCAGTACACACACGAGTCGTGGCGATTTCAGACCTGCAACAGGAGAAGACTGCATGAGCGAGCAACTGAGTTTTGACCCCGATGACTTGATAGCCGCAGCAAGGCAGGTAGACGGCCTGAGTGACTTCGGCGACAACAGCCACGAAGAGCCATTGCGACGCCTGCTCTGGTCGCTGGAGCACGAGGCGGACCTGAACGACATCGGGCGGTCGGCAATGCATCAGCGCGTGCTGGATATTCTGGCCACCCGCCTCAGGGTGCAGGCCTGGCTGACCCGGTATCCAGAAATTCAAGACGAAGTTATTGCGGCACCACTGGTTATTATCGGTCTGCCGCGCACCGGCACCACCATGCTGCACCGCACCATCGCCGCCGACCACAGAATGTACGCACCGCTTTGGTATGAGGTGCGCTTTCCCTGCCCCGACCTCGATTGGGATTTTACTGCGGCGGGCGACCGTCGTATCGCGGACGCCAAGGCGGAAATGCAGTTTATGGTGGACGCCAACCCGGACCTGTTGGCCATTCACCCCATGGATGCCCTGGGCCCGGACGAGGACATCATGTTGCTGGAACAGTCGTTCTACAGTTTCAATATTCAGGCGTTCGTCAATATCCCGAGTTTTGATGCCTGGATTGAAGCGCAGGACCACACGCCGGGTTACGAATACCTGAAGCTGTTGTTGCAGTTCCTGCAATGGCAGAAGAAGCGCAGCGGGCAGCCGGGCGAGCGCTGGACCCTGAAGGCTCCACACCACCTTCACTATATGGATCTGGTGTTCAAGGTCTTTCCCGATGCCAAAGTGGTGCAATCCCACCGCGATCCGCTGGAGACCATCCCGTCCCTGGCGAGTTTGATCGCGGGTGTCTGGTGCATCTACTCGGATTCCGCCGACCCCAAACTGGTAGGCGCACAATGGGCCCGCAAGTTTGCCAGGGGCATGCGTCATAGCATGGCCGTGCGCAAGGCACTCGGTGAAGCCGCCTTTCTCGATCTCTGGTTCAAGGATCTGGTCGATCAGCCGCTGACGGAAATAGAAAAGGTCTATCGCTTTCTCAACATGGACCTCACGGAGGAAGCCCGCGCTGAAATGGTGCAGTGGCAGGACTTTAACCGCCGCGAATTGCGTCCACCCCACGCCTATACGCTGGAACAATTCGGCTTTACTGAGGAGGGGTTGAAACAACAGTTTCGGGAATACCGGGAAGCGTTTATAGAGAGCTGAGTACTGCCACCTTTAATCGGGCACACGCATCAACATACCCATCCCACGTCGCAGACTTTACTACCACCTGCCAGCGATAATTACTGTTTGTAACAGTCATCCTGCCCGGCGTTATCAAAAGGCATGCAACGCCTCTTGAGTATCGCCCTACTTCTGCTTGCCTGCTATCACGCTGGAATCCCCGGTCAGAGTGGCCCACCTGGCATCGCGCCTGACGATACGCCAACCTTCCGGACGGCGCTCCCAGCGATCAATGTATTCACCGTTGGAGTCGAACACCTTGCCACCAGTGTCCCCCACAGCCTGATGCCGGGCTTGCACGTAGGAACTGCTGACCGCGTGATCGCCATCCACATCAACAAGTACGCTGCCGATGAGATGCTGCGTACCGCCGCATTGATCCAGAAAACGGGTCATATTGGCACGCAGTGCTGTCATGCCGTGCTGTTCACCAGCAGCGCCATAATCAAAACTTATATCCTGTGCAAACACATCACCAAGCTGGTCCCAACTCTTGGTGTCGAGGATACGGGCAAAACGCGACAACCCGCGAGTAATCTCCCGTTCGTCCAGCAAGGCCTGTAGTTGCGGCAGAGCCTGCTTAACTTCGAGTTCCTTCACGCGGTTTTCCTCATATAAATTTGGGGTCAGAGTAAGGAAGTTTGGGAAAGTTTGGGAAGTTTGGGGTCAGAGTAAAAACTC
>JAGRIK010000178.1 GCA_020443325.1 Halioglobus sp. | reverse complement strand
TGCGCACCGAGTCAGGCATCCCGAAACCGGCTTTTGAGCGTCTGCGCGAAGCCGCTGCAGCGCGCGGCTGGGAAGGCAGGGAAGCGACGCTTGGCTGTATTTAAGGCGATCTACCCTGTGGTGGTCGACGCCCTGAACGACCGCACCGCCGGGTTTTGTCATACAGCCGGATTCATCCCTATACCGAGCCAGCCACCAATCCCCTTGCGCCACACATTTTCTCAGGCCAGGGCATAACCTCGACGCCCTGGCCGTTTTCCCAGCGGAGCACGTAAATGTAGTCCCGCCCGCGGAACAGGCTGCGAAACAATGCAATTTTGTCGCCCGTCGACATCGGCACTTCGATGGCCGGTATTGTCTGCTCGTTGACCTGTTCCACGGCAATAAGGGCTCGCGCAACAATAACTTCACAGAATGCGCGCCCGGATTGGCGTCAGATTGGGTCGGGCCGGAAGGCGCGAAACCGGAGCGCACTTGAGGTACGTGAGGATTTTAATCGTGTTGTAAACAAGCGCCTTCAAATACTCAGGGTTCACCATAGTGCGCTAGACAGCTACAAGCTTCGGTTGTAGTAGCTCAATTGTTCTAATCATCAAAACACAGCGCAAGTTAAACAATGAGTGACCGGAAATCTCGTCGCGAAACCGACAAGGCGAAAAAACACCTGATGGCCTACAACGGCCCAAACGGTGAATGGGAAAGACGATTCGAGCAGGTACAGTATCTTGCCTGGTGTCCACTTAACCTCCTGGTGGCGCGCATCGACGACAAGCAGGGTTGAGCCCGGCGGACTATACTGAGCTGACCGACCACAGTGAGCCCGCCGGCTCTTCTCGCTATGCCGATCATCGATGTCTGGATACAACATCCGAATGCCCGTTTTCTGCGCGAGCCCTGGCTCGCGTCCATTCTGCGCTGGACCGGTCAGGAGGATATGCCGGCGCGGCCATTGCCGACTACGCTGCAGGCACTCGACCAGGCTCGGGTAGCACTCGGGTTGCTCTCGGCCTGGCACGGCCCTCAGGGCGCGTTGATCAGCAACGACGAGGTGGCGGCCTGCGTCGCACAAGCTCCGCGACGGCTCGCGGGTCTGGCCAGTGTGGATCTCTACCAACCGATGGCTGGCGTGCGCGAGTTGCGCCGCTGTGTTCGCGAACTGGGTTTTGTGGGTTTGCGCAGCGTGCCGTGGCTGTGGAGCCTGCCGCCAGATGACCGGCGCTACTATCCACTGTACGCGGAGTGCATCGAGCTGGATATTCCCTTCTGCACCCAGGTGGGTCACACCGGACCGCTGCTCAGCTCAGAGCCGGGCAGGCCCATTCCCTACCTCGAGCGGGTGCTGCTCGATTTCCCCGACTTGCGCGTAGTGGGCGGGCATCTGGGCGCGCCATGGCTCGAGGAGATCTATTCCCTGTTGCACAAATTCCCCAACTTCCATGTCGATACCTCCGCCTACAAACTCAGCCGCCTGCCGCCACACTTCGCAGAATTCATGCGCTCATCCGGAGCGAAACAGATCCTGTTTGGCAGCAATTATCCGATGATCGCGCCGGCTGACTGCCTGCAGGGGCTGGACGCGCTCGAACTACCGACGGACGCGACGGCCCGGTTTCTTTATCAAAATGCGCAGCGCGTGTTCAAACTGCCGTTGGCACTGGACTGAGACCAAGTGCTGGACATACCGCTGGTTATGACGGATACCTGAATCGTGCAGAGCCTCGGATAATCTCCAGGGCGGGCGGTCGTTACCAATAAAAATGGTACACCTTATCCGATTCCTCTTGGTGTTTAGCCTGGTTTTCCGCTGAATTACTCGTCACGCTCATTTTGCTGAGAGGTCCCGGGTGCTCTACCTACTCTCAAACCAAGGACTCATCACCCCATACCCATACACGTACGCCAATTTCCGCGCACGAGTCAGGCTCACATAGATTAATGCCCGCTCTTCATTCTCTCGCTGACGCCTGGTTACCGGGTCCGCGGCCCCATCAACAACAAAGTCCAACGGAACGAGCCCACGGTTGGTCGATGCCACGAATACAGCATCGAACTCCAAGCCTTTCACCCTGTGCATGGTCGCGAGATTTATTGCACCCTCAGCTGTTTGAGCGCTGCGACCATCAAGGACATGACAGCTTTGTTGCCTGCTCTCCAGGCTATTTTTCAGGGCATCGACTTCTTTCCTGGTACGGGCTATTGCACAGCAGGCTTCCGGCGCTAGCTTGTGTACAGAAATTTGCTCGATGATCGCCTCAGCCTGCTCACCAATTGAGGCAAAGCAATGGATCTGGGGGGCTGGACCGTGCATCAGCGAGTGGTAAAAAGCCCGGCTGTCCTCGCCGCCATCGAGGTCATCTACTGAGATGCCCTCCAATATACCCACCGCCAACTTGCGGGTCTCATCGGTGGTGCGGTAATTCACTTTCAGCCGCGCACCACGCCCGCGGATGTTGATACCACACTGGCTCAACACCACCTTGTTTTTGCCATAGATTCTCTGGTGACCGTCACCGACGATGAACAGGTCATTCGGCCCTTCAGGTACAAGAGTTCGGATCAACATAAATGCCTGGGTTCCCATGTCCTGAGCTTCATCTACAATCACCGAACACAGCGCCGGTCGCAAGCCTGGCTGGGCTGTCAGCAGGGTCCGGGCATCACGATAGGCATCGTCTGTTTCCTTTAGATGATTACTGGCCAGCAAGTGTCGATAACGCGCAAATACCGGCCAGATGTCTACCCGCTCCTGGCGATTCAGACGGGTACCGCGACCGATTCGGGACGCCTTTTTATAGTCCTCGACATTCCCAACGGACTGGGGCTGCACCACCCGGGCCCATTCTTCCTGAAAGAAAGCCATGCTCAATCCAGAACTGGCGGGCTTTTCGGAATAGGCTTGCTCCCACAGTCGCCTTTCTTCCCGGCTGTCCATCAGAAGTCCGTAGTCATAGCCCTGCTTCTTCAAAAAGCTGATCACCCAGGCATCCAGATTGATGACTTCGATGCGTTCCAGGGCAGCCTGTGAGCAAATTTTGTTCAGGTTCTGCTGGATGTCGGTCGCCAGGTTGCGGGTAAACGTGGTGAAGAGTACCTTGTTCTGCTCGGTCGCCACGTTTTCGGCGAGCCACCTGGCGCGGTGCATAGCGACTACCGTCTTGCCTGTACCTGCCCCCCCCAACACGCGCACGGGACCATTCTTCTTGCCAATAGCCAAACGCCGCTGTGCAGGGTGCAGAAACACCCGCCACTTTTCCAGAGACTGGTTGAGCACTGCCTGCAGCGCTTCTTCGTTTTCCGCGACCGCAAAGTGTGCCTGCGATTCAGGACGCGCGAGGGCGGCCACGAAGTCATCTGTATCCACGACTTCAGGTGCCGCGGGGACCACCTCGTTATAAGCCTCTTCAAAGCTGGCACCTGCCATCAGCATGAAAAGTCCCTCATAGGCATCAGGCGGAACCTGCTCCTGGTCGCGGGCGTTTTCCAGGTCTGCCTCGATACGCATAGAGCGCACCAGTGAAAGACTGTCTTCCGGTACACCGAGTTGTAACAACTGGCGATCCCGCACAGCGTCAAACAAGCCAGGCTGATCCGCTATGTCGGCTGTACTCGATAGCTCTCGCTGTACGCCCTCTTCCACCGTAAAGACCTGTACGCTACCGGTACTCGGATTGATCTCCACTTTCCGTTTGGCAGCCCAGTCATAAGCGGGTGCATGGTGATCCACGTAGAGCATAAGGTACAGGTCTTCCTTCTCCGCCGCTGCGAGAATGATACGCACGTCCTGATTAGCGCGAATCGAACGGAGCTTATTATCCTTGAAGGCCGTCAGCTTTTCGTAATGCAGCCCGCCGTGTTGTGGGTCTTGCTGGAACAGCATCACCGCTTTATTAGCCTGGCTCTGTTCATTGGGTGTCAGCTTGAGCAGGCTGTTAAAGTACTTGTCGGAGAAAGCCACACTGACCATGTCAGGCTCCTGTGTTCAGTTCGTTGATGGCGGTCACCAGGTCGTCAATAGCTGTGCAGACACGCCAACCCATCGACTCAAGCCGGGCCTTGATAGGCCGTTGTTCTCCCAGAAGAAATACGACCTTCTCGTTTTCGAAGGCTATTTCGGCAATACCGATAACCTCTTCATCTGCATCCAGTATGTCATCCCCCACCAGTGGCACACTGGGCCAAACGATATCAAGCTTTCGTAGCTGACTCGATATCTCGAAATCCAGTAACTCATACCAATCCGGTGCGGTGCTGTGTTCCTTCAATTCCTCAGTCGCTTGAGCGGGCGTCGGCCACAGCAAGCCTGCCGCGGTGCCATCGTGTTTCGACTGGGGCATAAACCCGTAGAACACCGGAAGGAATTGCAGAAAATTGACCGCGGACCAGAACCGTTGCCATTGATAGCGGGCATCCTTTTCTTTGCCCTGCTGGAGGTCGTAGCACAAGGTAAACATCGCCTGAGCGAGGTCGAACTTCGTTAACAACTCATTTCCAGCGAGCAAGTGCAGTGTTACAGAGGCAGCGGCGTTCAAGTCATGAAATTCCGCCTCTCCCGCCATAACGGCGGGATCTGGCTGCAAATCGACAAAGGCAGCCGGCAATCCGTTCAGGTTGTCCAGCACCCGGGATCTCACCTCGGAATTCGCCAGCGCGTGGGCCGGAAGGCATTGCAAGGCAAAGAACAAGGCCTGCTTCGCCAACGCGTCCGCATCCTGGTCTGCGAGGAAAAACATCAGCAGCTCGAAAGTGGGCTTATTCAAGTGCTGGGCATGGTTCTTGACCCCGTTCTCGCGAGCCAGTCGCGTCACTGCCTGGTGGTGATGCTCCGGTGACGTCATTCCGGTTGGGAGCGGCACGTCCATGGCCTTGTCGCCAAGCACCTGATTCACGTCGTACCAGTTCAGGCTCCAGACAAAGTAACCCGCGCGCATAAGGCTCTGGCGTTTCAGCAGGTCCGTACTACAGGTCTTGTCGTGGTACTGATAGCCGTCCAGGAAAATCGCCACCGGCTTGTGTCCGGCGTGGGCAGGCCACAGTACATAGTCCGCGCAGCTGGCGAATTGCACCCCCTGCATCAAGCCCAGATCGACCTGTGGCTCCATTGCATAGGAGACAGCCCCGATGGTCACCCGATAGCCCACCTTCCCCCCAGCCACGTCCTTGATGACACGGACTCGCTGCTCACCGACGCAATCCAGGCCAGAAAACTGGGCCATCGCTTCAGGAAAGCGTTCCTCGAGTTCACTGCCCGCCCAGGGATTGGCCTTGAGTGTGCTCAGTGATTGTTCGTTCTGCACCCAAGACTTCTCGCACTCGACGATATCCCTCAGCATCTCCAGCGCCACGGATTTGCGTGTGCTCTCCATGCCGTAGGCATTGCGATATTCCAGCAGGCAGCGGTAGCACCCATCCATCGTGTTCCGGTAGCAATCACAGTTCTGCATCACCTCATAGGCCATTCTAAATACCGATTGCATGTTCTCGGCCTTACTGAGCAATTCATGCAGGTAACCGGTACCGCCAGGCACCGAATCGTATAGCACAATAAAATGGCGGCGCTCATCGCTGTTGCCCAACGGCTCGCTCTGACGAGCCACCCGAAGATGATCCACCTTGCCGCCAAAGCGGCGCTTCAAGCCGAGCTGCAGTGCGGCCACGAACGAGTTGATCTGCTCATCTGTGCCGCCAGTGGCCAGGCGGGGCAACAGGATACGCAGTCCTTCTGAGGCGAACTCACGGTACAGATACAGGCAGTTTTCGATGCCACCATCTTCGGCACCACTAGCCAGCTTTCGGGGGCCGCGGGAGAAACTGCAGCTTTTCAAGTGTTTGGCCTCGCCACGATGTGGCTGCACCGAGCCGCATTCCCGGCAGACCGGGAAACCGGAGCGCTGCAGGTGCTCCCCGGCCACATCGAAGAAAAGATCTTCTCCGTTCCGTCGCCCGAAGTTCACCTCCAGAAACCGGGCCGAGCGAATAAACTCGAAGCCGAAGGGGCGCTCCTGGTCGTCCAGCACCCAGGTAATCGCCACATCGGACGGCGCGAAATCGATCAGCATCTGCTTATTGAAGAACTCCGGTTCACGATCATCCGAGTAATCGTCCAGCTGCGAGTCTTTAGCGCTGGTAAAAGCGTACACCTGCGTCATCTTGAGCATCTTGGTGCGGGCGCTTTCGTCGCTCCATTGAATGGTCTGGCAGCGAGGGCAGGTGTTCTCCCCGTAGCCGGCTGCAGGATTTTCCGCCGCCGCGGAGTAATGACAGCGGGGGCAGAATCGCCAGTCCTGGATATTGCGGCCACGGGCGGTCTCTACCCGGGATATCCCGATACGGCGATTGCCGGCATAAAATACCGCATCAGGCGCCAGCTCCGTCAGCGCAGCCTGGGCCGGACGTTGATATTCGTATTCGCGCTTGATGTACTCGCGCTCGGCACCATCGCCGGACACTGCCTTTTCAGAGCGGAAGATCACCGAGTGCAATATCGCGCCCTCTTCCGGAAACGCGTAGTTGGGGAGCAGCCCTTCATCAGTGAAAAAGTTCAGCGTTTCGCGCTTGTTGAGGCGTACACGCAAGCTGCGATAGCCGGCAGCCTCTCGTTCCAGTTCGGCAATTTCATCTTGCGTATGTTCGTCCTGCGGTTTGCTACGCAGTGTGACGATAGCCTTGTCCAGGTCCTTGGCCGCATCCGCCATTAGCTTGCGCTCGTCGGCGACACGCTTGAGACGGCCCAGTACATACAGCAGCAGATGGTCGTCCGGATACTGCGGACCACCGAACAGGTACTGGCGCAGTAGCTCACGATCCTCTTCGCCCAGCTCGGTGGCAACGTAGCTGCAAAAGCCGTCCCAGATTTCCTGCATGTTGTGCTTGAGATAGTTCAGCAGGGTGTAGGGGAAGTTGTCTTCCTTGGTCTTTTCCACAGCGTCCAGTACCGGCTGCATGGTGGCCGGCACCTGGTTGTCGCCCCGGGCAAAGCGCGTCCAGCAGTCCATCGCATAGGCGAGTAACTGCCGGCGCAATACATGACGGGCCTTGAGGAATACCGCGGGAGGCTCTACCGGGGTGTCCAGCATACGGCCGGGATCGGCATAGAACACGAGATCGTGGGGTCGGCCGTTGGCCACAGTCAGGGTAAAGGCATTGCCGTCTCGGCGGCCGCCGCGCCCCACACGCTGCAGGTAATTGGCCTGGGCCGGTGGCACCGAGCAGAGCAGGACGCTGGAAAGGTCACCAATATCAATACCCATCTCCAGTGTCGGGGTGGCCGAGAGGAGGTTGTACTCCCAGGGTTTCGTCCCATTGATAAAGCTCTGCTCCACCCTTTCGCGCTCGCTAGCCGCCAGCAGGCCGGTGTGTTCGTGGGCGATTACCCGGTGAATCTCTCCCTGAAGATAGAGATTGCGATAAAGCGACTCTCGCACCGGTATCTGTCTTTCGTAGACGGCATCAGGCCTTGCCGCGCTCAACATCGGCAGGCCCAACCAGCTCTTTGCTTGTGACGCTGGCACATGGAGCGGCCGATGCCCCGGGCATTCCACAGCAGCAATCGCCGTGGTGACAGCCAGCTGAGCGGGGTCCAATACCCAGAGCTTGACGCCCCGCTCGTTGAGCTCCTGCCGGGCCAGACCGGCCTGACACAGGGCATCGAGACTCGCCGCCAATACCCGCTCCAGCTGTTTCTTGTCGACCAGGACCTCGGGGTTGAGGCAGGCAAGCCAGCGCGCATACCAGGATTGCACCTTGCGGCTATCCAATGGCTCGTAGCCCTCACCCTTGCCTTCCGCGGGGTATTTTGGCCGAGCCGAGCCGGGGCCCAGCCTCGGGGCATACGTCAGGAATGACAGGAAGTAGGCTTTACCAGACTTCGCCCGGTAATACTTCAAATCCTCCAGACCAATCGCCCCCATGTGAATAAGGTGCTGCACCAGGCCGGTCATGTAGGCCAGCGCCCTATCAGGCTCTATTCGATAGCCAAGGGTGTTGTCCACCGTCTCTTCCCAGGCACCGGCGGCACTGGCAACCTTATCCTCGGGCCAGTCCAGTGCGGCGACCCCCACCCGGTGCAGTGAGCGCCCAATTTCCGAGCGCCAGGCCAGGTCCTCCAGCGCCTGCCAGAGAATGCGCTCGCGAATCAGTTTCAGCAGCAGTTCAGGCTCGCGCACCTGGCCGGACTGCTCAAACTGCTCGAAATCTGCGCGGTAGCGCTTATCGGGGGGCATGAACTCGCGCAGGTAGGCGGCCACCGGTAAACGACCGGAACGCCCGGCGCTCTGCAACCAGTAGGCCTCGAAACTCGCCGGTAGGTCCAGCAGCGGCACCGGCTGCGGACCGCTCTCCAGCATCTGCGCCAGCGCCATGCGGATATTGTTCTGCCAGGTACGCGCGGCAAAAAAGCCGGCGCGATGGGTGGCATCCTGTACCGAATCACTGAAAGTGAGTAGTTTGCGATCATCGTTGTCGCGGCTGCTGAACAACTGGTGGATGGCCACCGCGCTGAGGCTGGCGGCGCGGGCGCCAAACACCACCAGGGCCGAACGCGCCGCACAAAAGGGGCAATCATGCTCGTGGATGATACGGTTCACATTGCCCTGCCGGACTTCCTTGAGCATATTTGGCCGGCTTACCCGCACCAGCGCCTCGTTGTCCGCCTGGCAGCCTTTGCAGTTGCCGATACGGTCCAATTTCGCCGTCTTTCCACAAACCTGGCACACGCGAAAGTGCTCCAGCAGCATGCCGCCCGTCGACTGTGTCTGCCCCTGCTGGAAAGGCAGCAGCAGTGCAGTTTCCTCGTGCTTACCGAAAAAGGCGGGGTAGATCTGGGTGAGATCGGTCTCGATCAGCTGATCGGTCGGGTGGCCGCCCCCCATGCGAGTCAACCAGGCGGTGCCGTGACATTCGCGACACTGCACCAGTGGCAGGCGCACCAGCTGCTGGTCTTTCGGGGGCTGGTCGTCACCGAAAGACAGTAGGGGTGGTAAAAGCGCCGGGGTATGACCATTGCCGCTTTCATCCTCACCTTCCATCAACGGCGGCGGCTCGCGCAACGTGCCCACGATACGCCGCAGCTCTCGCGACCAGAGTTGCAGGCGCAGCTGAACGAAGGGTTGCCCAGTTTCCGCGCGCGCGTGGGCCAGCAGCGAAAACAGCGCGATCAGGGCGAGTTCCGGGCGGCGCGCGAAACGCTGTGGAATCTGTGCCGCCAGGCGGCCCACCAGATCACTAAAGGTGGGGGTGCCGTTACCGAACTTGAATTGCCGTAGCAGGTTCGCCAGCTGGCCGTGCTGTTTAAGCGCCGCCCCCAGTTCGATTCGAGCCGGCATGCTCATCAAATCACTTTCAGGTGGCCTGCAAAAATACAACTCGTAGGCGGCGTTCAGATATTCCGCCAGCCCTCCGCCCAGTGCGTGGTGCAATTCCTCGGGACCAATATCAGGGTTCAGGTTCAGATAGCCGATATTGTCGAGAAACTCCGCATCGCTCACCCGTTGCTCGGTAATTACCGCGTCGCGACGGAAGGCGCTGGAGAATATGTCCGACGCGTAGTTGAGGAGCCCGGCAGCACTCCCATCGCCACCCAGGGTCGCAGACGTACCAACACAGACGAGTTGCTCCGCCGGCATGTCGAAACGCGCGCGCAGGCGACGGATCAGCAGAGACAAGTCCGTTCCCTGGGCACCATCGAAGGTGTGCAACTCATCCACCACCAGGTAGCGCAGCGTTTCCGGACCGTTATGCGACCACAGCTTTTGATCCTTCGGGCGCATCAACAGGTAGTCGAGCATCTTGTAGTTGGTGAGCAGGACATCCGGTGGGTGGGAGCGCAAGGCGTCCTTATCGGTAATGACATGGTCTGGCCCCATGACCTGGGTGCCATGACTATCTCCGCCCACAAACAAGCCGACGCGCAGGTTGTTGAGCGCCGCCTGACCGTGAATCACCTCAGCAAAGCGCTTGGCCTGGTCCGTCGCCAGTGCGTTCATGGGGTAGATTACAATTGCCTTGATGCCTGGCTGCCCTGCGCGCAAGCAGTGGTCCAGCACCGGGTAGAGGAAACACTCGGTCTTACCCGAACCCGTACCGGTCGCCACCAGGGTGTTCGCCGCTCGCGCGCCTGAGACGAGGCGCTGCCAGGCTTG
>JAGRIK010000177.1 GCA_020443325.1 Halioglobus sp. | reverse complement strand
TCGGTCCTCGGCCTACGCGATTGACCAAGCTGTCTGATGGCTTGCCAGATCGCGCGGCTGTGCTACGCTGAGCCCTGGCCTGCTGGCAGGCCAATAACAATAACAAAAGCTGCAAGGGGTCCATCCGTATGTCTCATGGAAAGTGTTGTGCGGTCGCCACCGCGTTTGTCGTTGCGCTCACTTCAATGTCCACCGTTGCCCGCGAGGCGTCGTTGTCGCTGGAAGAGGTGATCGTCACCGCGCAGAAACGCGAACAGAGCCTGCAGGATGTCCCGATCGCGATTACCGCCATCTCGCAGGAGATGATGCAGAACCAGAATATTTTCGACGTGCTGGATTTGCAGAAGGCGGTGCCCAGCCTGACGATTATCCGCGGTTACAATCGCGCCAACGGTGTCCCGGTGGTGATCCGGGGTATGGGCACGCTGGGGGCGCAGCCGGCGTTTGAAGGCAGTGTGGGCACCTATGTCGACGGTATGTACCGCGCGCGCCCGGGCATGGTGCTGTCCAGTATGCTGGACATGGGGCAGATCGAGATATTGCGCGGGCCGCAGGGGACGCTGTTCGGCAAGAACACCACAGCGGGTGCGATCACCATGACCTCCAATGCGCCGGAGGCGGAGTTCGGGTACGGCGGGGAGGTCACACTCGGCGACTATGACAGGCAGCGCTTCGCCGGTCATGTCACCGGGCCCATCACTGAGACACTGTTGGGTCGGCTCGCTGTGCTGTCGGATGAGCGCAACGGTTTCACCAACGCATTGTACGAGCACGACGACTACGACAACCTGAACCAGCAGTCGATAAAAAGCAGCCTGGCGTGGGAAGCCACCGAGCAGTTGGATTTCAAGTTGATCGCCGATTACTCCGACAGCAATGAACTGTGTTGCTTCGGCAACCCGGTGGGCTACAACCGCGCCAATAGCCTGGTGCGCGATCCCTCAGTTGGCCTCAACGAGTACTACCTGCAGACCTCGCAGGCCAACTTCAACACGGATCTCGACCTGCTGGATCTCGACCCGGATGATCGCGAGACCCAGCTCAACTCAGCGCCCAGCAACAAGAACACCGAGAAAGGCGTGGTGCTGGATGTGAACTGGGACCTGGATTTCGCCGAACTGCGCTCGATCAGCGGCTACCGCGACTGGAAATACAACTCCAAAGGCGACTTCGATTTTGGCCCCGTCGACATCGGCGAACTGGAGGAGGATTACAAGGTTGATAACTACAGCCAGGAGTTCAACCTGACCGGCACGTTTGCCGATCTCGGTGTAGTGGAGAGCATCGAGTATGTGGCCGGCCTGTACTACGCGCATGAAGACTTCCAGCAGTACCGGGCGTTCAATGCCGGAAAAGACCAGCAGGGGATCTGGGAGTTGTTCTGGCCGGCACAGGCCGGGGCGCCCGAGCCGCTGCTGCGGGCACTGCTGGGCGGCGGGCAGTGGGCAACAACCGGTTTGCCCATCGGCGAGGTGCTGCACAAGCTTGAAACGGAAACCAAGGCGGTGTTCGCGCAAACCACCATCGCGATCACGGAGCAGTTCTCAACGATTCTCGGTGCGCGGTACTCTGACGAGGAAAAAACCCTGGACCGGAATAACCTGTTGTTCTCCGACGTGAACGACTACTCCGACTACCTGCAGGAGTATATGTTGGGGGGCTATTTCCTGGGGGCGAACATTGCCGGGCCCGATATTGACGGGCAGCACTACGGCGACGGCGAGTGGACCTACGATATCAAACTGCAGTATTTCCTCGCGGCGGATACACAGGTCTACGGCGGTTACACCCGGGGCTTCAAGGCTGGCGGTATCGGCATGGATCCCGAGGCGGGGGGCGGCCAGCCTTCAGGCCAGAATACCAAGGTCGTATTCGATGCGATGGGTATCGGCAATGGCACCGGCTTCGCCGATCTGAATGACGCCACCTATGATCCGGAGTATGTCGATGCGTGGGAAGTCGGGTTGAAGAGCGATTATCTCGGGGGGCGGGGCAAGGCAAACGTTGCACTGTTCTACAACGACATCAAGGACAACCAGTTCTCGATTTTCACCGGCACCGGTTTCACGGTGTTGAACGCCTCCACCGCAGAAGTCAGCGGTGTAGAAGTGGAAAACTACTTTGCGGTGACGCCCAACCTGCGCGTGGGGGTATCGGTGACGTGGCTGGATTCCGAATACGGCAACGACGTGCCGGCGCCGGCCACGGCACCGGCCCCGGCGGGGCGCAACCTGACCTTTGCGCCGGACTGGGCGGGCGCCGTCAACCTCGAATACGAACGGTCGCTGACCGACAGGCTCACCGGGTTTATCAACGCCAACTGGGCCTACCGCGGCGACCACTATGTCGCCTACGATATCCAGGACAAGCAGTCCGCCTATGATTTACTGGGCCTGCAGGTAGGGGTGCGCACCCAGGACGGCCACTGGGACGTTCGCGCCTGGTGCGACAACTGCTTCGATGAAAACTATGCCACGGCCTATTTCAACGCCCCTTTCTACTTCGACGACACACTGGCGCAATACGAGGGCCAGTTCCTCGGTGCACCGCGCACCTATGGTATGACCCTGCGAATGAACTTTTAGCGCGTTTTCCTGTCGAATATTCGCACATGGGCAGTGGGGGTAATTTCGCCACTTTCCCTGTGTATTTTTGCGCTATAGTGCCGCTGTGGCTTGTATTTCGCCCCTGCACTGCTTTATCGTTGCCGATCGTATTTTTCTTACCCATTGAATTGTAGAGCCATGAAAATAGTAATCCCCTCAATATTATCTCTCCTGCTGTCCACGCCGGTTTTTGCCGCCACCTTTGATCTGCCCTCGGAGCACTTCGATGTCATCGGGGGTGTCGTCACGGTGCGGACCAAGTATGAGGATACCCTGCTGGAAATTGCCCGTACCCGCAGCATCGGGCAGGAGCAGATGGAGCGCGCCAACCCCAATGTCGATCGCTGGTTGCCGGGCGAAGGTACAGAGGTCGTCATACCGTCGCACTATATTTTGCCGCGTGCCCCGCGCGAAGGGCTGGTATTGAACCTGCCCGAGATGCGCATGTACTACTTCCCGCCCAGGAAGCCCGGGCAGCCCGCCCAGGTGCAGACGTATCCCATTGGTATCGGGCGTATGGATTGGGCCACCCCGCTTGGGATGACCAAAATCACCAGCAAGATAAAAGATCCCACCTGGACACCGCCGGAGTCGATCCGCAAGGAACATGCGGAAAAGGGCGATCCCCTGCCTCGCGTTGTGGCCGCAGGCCCCAATAATCCGCTGGGACGCTACGCGATGCGGCTGAGTATGCCTGGCTACCTGATACACAGCACCAACAAGCCCATCGGTGTGGGTATGCGTGTGTCACACGGTTGTATCCGTATGCTGCCCGATGACATCGAGAGGCTCTTCCCGCAGTTGCCTGTCGGTACCCCCGTCAATATCGTCAATCAGCCTGTGAAGGCTGGCTGGCACGGTGGCAAGTTGTATATCGAAGTGCATCCGCCGCTGGAGGAATACCCCAATGACCGCAGTGCAATGGTGCAGGAAGTGATGCTGGCACTCGACGATGCCATGGCGCGTCGATCTTCAGGTGCGACGTTGGACAATGCCCGGATTGATGCAGAACTCAGTCGGCCGACAGGTATGCCGCTGGTGATTTCTACCGGAGGTTGAGTCTTTAAGCGTTGAAGGTCTGGTTGAAGGTCTAAACGTAGAAGGTCGGGAAGGGAGGGGGAGACACCCTGGATTACCGGAACGACCTTCCCCACTATCGCTAGTGGGGAGAAGCCGCCCCAGTAAAGAGGTGCCCTTGGTGTTACTTGTTCATAGACTGCTTGAACATGCGGTCCATTTTCTCTGAGTTGGCATCGCAGCACGCTTGAGCAGCGTTAGCTTTTGCCAGAGCAGCTGCTGCATCAGCAGCGGCCTTGTTGGCAGTCGCTTGAGCAGATTCAACCTGCGCTTTCAGAGTGTCCAGATCGCGAGTGGTAGCACAGCCGGTGACGCCTGTAAGGGCTACCAACATGAAAGCTGCTGCCGTTGTTTTGAGCGAGTTACGCATAATATTGTCCTCTAAGTGGTCAGCCGGTAGCCGGCTAATAAAAGTCTATCCAATTTGAACTGCACTTCCCTTTTTAACAGGGCTATGCAGCTCGTTTTAGGGCAATGTCGCCAAACCAGGTCGGCGAGCACCTCCAGACGCTATTTTCAAAGATACTGAGCTTAATCGCAAGCGATTGTTTAAGCGACTTTTTCCCAGTTAGCGAACGACCACCCTGGTGCCTACCACGACCCATTTGGCCAATTCAGCCAATTGTTCGTTGGTCAGGGCGATACAACCCTCTGTCCAATTCACGGTTTCATGCACTTTCAAGTCTCCCCGACCCAGGCCGTGGATGCCCAATTGGCCCCCCAGGCTGGTGCTTTGGGAGGGCGGCAGGCCGCGGTCGAGGTTGTAGCGCAATGCCATGTATTCGCTGGCGCTGATGCGCTCGTCCTTGAACGCGCGTTCTGTGTGGTCCAGATTGGGGTAATTAAAGGCCATGAACATCTTGAAGCGCTCGCTGGGCCTGATCTCGGTAATCGTGAACTCACCCAGTGGCGTGGTGCCGTCGTTCCGGCGGCGGGCCAGCGTCGGGCCATTGCTGCCAATGGCGATGTTCTCAAAAGTATGCAGGGGCTTCTTGCCCTCCATCACTACCAGGCTGAGGTGTTCCGTATCAATATCGACCCAGACATCGCTGGTGGCCGCCGCTGCCCGTGCATCGGGCGCGATGGTGGCGACGCCGACCAGGACGCTTGATGAGAGGAAAAGAGCAAGGGCAAAAGCGCAGTATTGTAAGGGTGACTGTGCAAAGGACATACGATGACTAGACACGTTCAAAATCCGAGCCTGGGAGAATGTCGAAGATCATAGCTGGCGGCAAGTGGCGATTCAACGCCCTTCCTCTGGTAATCTGTCACTCTTTGGTGAGACAGCAGGTCGAGCAGGCACTGATGAAAAAGATATTAAAAGGCGTCGCGCTGCTGACAGGATTTCTGGTGTTGGCCCTCAGCTGGCCCGCGTGGCAACTCTACGAGGAGATACAGAAGGCGCAAAGCGAGGATCCGCTGGTATGGGAAGACGCGATCATCGCGCTGGAGTCGAGCACCGGTGGCCGCGTAAGAGACGGACAGGAAGTCGTCTTCGTGGGCAGTTCCAGTATTCGCCTTTGGGACAGCCTGGCTGAGGATATGTCGCCCCTCACTGTGATCCAGCACGGCTTTGGCGGGGCCAAGCTCAATGATCTTGTGCACTATGCCCGGAGGCTTGTTAACGCGTGGCAGCCTCGCGCCGTGGTGGTATTTGCGGGGACGAACGACATTTCCCCGGGCGCCACCAAATCGCCGCAGCAGCTACTGGAAAGCTACCAGGCTTTCGTCGCCACGGTGCGCGCAGACCAGCCCGACGTGCCAATTTTCTACATCGGTATCACCCCGTCACCCCTGCGCTGGGAAGTCTGGCCGGTCGCCCAGGCCACCAATGCGTTGATTGAGCAGTGGTCCGATGAGAACCCGAACCTGTATTTTATCGATACCTCAGCCGCGTTGATGGGCCGCGACGGCGAGCCGGACCCCGACAACTATCGCCTCGACGGCCTGCACCTCACTGAGCAGGGCTACCGCGTATGGCGAGATATTATTCGCGAACGGTTATTGGATGAGATCGGTGCGCCCGAGCAATGACTAGCGCTGCTGGTCAGTCCCTGGTCAAGTCCCGCTTGCTGGATCCAGCGGTGATCGAGAATCCGTACCCGTTCTACCGCGAGTTGCTCGAGCACGCGCCGGTCTATCAGGTGCCGGGCACCGACGTTTATCTCGTTTCTTCCTGGCAGCTGATTCACGAGGTGTTGAAGAACCAGGCGGATTACTCCGCCAACCTCACCGGCATCCTGATCACCGATGAGCGGGGCGAGCCCGCGCTGTTCGACCTGACGCAGTTTGGCGGGACGGTGGATGCCATCGCCAATGCCGATGAACCTTTTCATGCCGTGCACCGCAAACTGGTGTTGCCGCAGCTGACTGCGCGCAAGGTGGCAGCGATGGAAGCCGAGGTGCGCGCCTGGGCGCGTGCTGGCGTACAGCAGTTGGTGGCCGCGGGGCGGGGTGACTGCGTGGGCGAGTTGGCCAATGCAATTCCTGTGAAAGTGATGGCGCGGCTGGTGGGGTTGCCGGTAGAGGATGTTGACCAGTTGTTGCTGTGGGCCTTCAGCGGCGGTGATATCCTCGCGGGCACGCCAGACCTTGCGCGGATGGTCGCTCTGGGAGAGTCCACCGGGCAGATGAGGGCTTATCTCGCCAGGCATTTTAGTGCGGCGTTGCAGCAACCGGACCCGCAGCACCGAACTTCCATAATGGATGAACTGGCCCATGGTGTCAGGGAGGGGGTGATCACGGAGCAGGATGCGGTGGCGATTATCATCGTGCTGGTGGGCGCCGCGGGAGAATCGACGTCCAGTTTGGTGGGGAGCGCGATCCGGATACTCGCCGAGAACAGCGCTGTGCAGCAGCAGCTTCGCGAACAGCCCGCGCTTATCGAGCAATTTGTTGAGGAGGTTGTGCGCCTCGAGTCCCCGTTCAAGGGCCATTACCGGGCAGTGTTGAACGAGACGCAACTGGGCGGTATCACTATCCCCGATACCGCCAGGGTGTTTTTGCTGTGGGCCGCAGCAAACCGTGATCCGGGCGTGTTCAGCGAGCCGGTTACAGTGGATATCGCGCGCCGGAATATCGGTGAACACCTGGGTTTCGGCCACGGCATTCATTTTTGTATCGGCGCGCGGTTGGCGCGCATGGAAGCGCGGGTGATACTGGAGGAATTATTGCAGTCCACGGGCATGTTCCGCCTGGACAGTGCATTTCCCGTGGCGCACGTGTCGAGTATTTTTGTCCGGCGATTGGCCGAGTTGCATCTGGAAGTCAGTGCGCGGTGATAACAGGAGGATTTTGGGTATGAGAGTGCGTTTCTGGCTGCTGGTCGCGCCCGTGCTGGTTGGCGCTGCGGTTGCCGTGCTGCCGGTAGACTGGGGTTCCTATGCGCTGCGGGTGTACATGGGCGTCAGCCAGCCGTTGGCGGTGGGTGCTGCGCCGCACCGGGAATCCAGTGGCGGTGTCGACTTCACCGTCACGGCAATTACCGATCAGCTTGAGATGCCCTGGAGTTTCGCATTCCAGCCCGACGGCAATATCCTGGTCACGGAGCGCGGTGGCTCTGTACAGAGACTGGATCCACAGTCGGGAACGCTGACACCGATCAGCGGTGTGCCGGAGGTATTTTACGAGGGGCAGGGCGGCCTGCTGGACATCGCCCTGCATCCCGGCTTCCCGAATCCGGACTGGGTTTACCTGACCTATTCTGCACCGATGGGCGAGGGGCGCTCTACCACCCGGCTGGCGCGAGCCCGGTTGCAGGGCGATGCGCTGCGCGATCTCGAGGTGCTCTATACCACCGAGCCGGTGCAGGATACCAAAAAGCACTACGGCGGCCGTTTACTGTTCATTGACGATCACCTGTTTATGACGATGGGTGAACGGGGGCAGTCCGAATTGGCGCAGCGCCTTGACGTCGATCTGGGTAAAGTCCTGCGGTTTAATACGGACGGCAGCATTCCAGCGGACAATCCCTTCGTCGGCACCGCCAGCGCCCATCCGGCGATCTACACTTACGGGCATCGCAATCCGCAGGGCCTTGCGCGGCACCCCACAACCGGTGAGGTGTGGGTGACAGAGCATGGTCCGCAGGGGGGTGACGAACTCAACCGGTTGGTGCCGGGCGCCAACTACGGCTGGCCGGTGATCACTTACGGTGAAGAGTACGGCGGTGGCAAGATCGGCGAGGGCACGGCGAAAGCCGGCATGGAGCAGCCGGACTACTACTATGTGCCGTCCATTGCGACGGGCGGCCTGGCGTTTTACCGGGGCAGCCAGTTCCCCGAATGGAATGGCGATGCGTTTATCGGCGCGCTGCGGGCACTGCATCTCAACCGGCTGAGCTTTGCCGCCGATGGGCAGGCGAGCGAACACCGGCTTTTATCTGACCTCAATTTACGCCTGCGGGATGTGAAACAGGGCCCCGACGACAATCTCTACCTGCTCAGTGAGCAGGGGTCGCTGCTGCGGCTGGCACCCTCGGCGGATTGATCGCTGCAATCCTTGTTCATCGGAGTGGAAGGCGGCCCGGAGGCATAATAATGTCGCGATAGGGCTTGTCGCTACAAACTAATAGGGTGTAGTCTGCAGGGCGTTATTCACTTCATCCAAAGTATCGGTAACTCCCCCAGAGGTACATCGCATGACCGGCTGTCCACATTTTGATCTCACCGCCCCGGAAACCTATCAGGGCGGGGTTCCGCGAGAGGTTTTCAAATACCTGCGCAATGAACAACCGATTTACTGGCACGACGATCCGGAGACGGACACCGGCTTCTGGGCGGTGACGCGACAGAAAGACCTGGATTACATTTCCAAGCACCCGCTGCTTTTCTCCTCGGCGGAAAAAAGTAGCCTGCCCTGGGAGAGTGAGCCGGATCGTGTGGTGCTGATGCGCCAGCAGTTGATCAATATGGATCCGCCACAGCACCTGAAATACCGGCGGCTGGTGC
>JAGRIK010000176.1 GCA_020443325.1 Halioglobus sp. | reverse complement strand
TGGAGCGACTGAAACGCCTGCTGGGGCACTAGCCCGTCGGCCACGACTAAACCCCCGGCAGCGCAACGAACCAAAATGTATCACGTTACCAATCAAGCCCAAAAAGCCGCGCTGTCCGCACTGGAAGTCTCAACACGCTGTTAAAGACCCTTGCGGTAAGTGTACGGCGTCACCCCCGTCCACCCCTTGAAAGCGCGGATAAACGCACTGGATTCGGAAAACCCCGCGCGGTAGGAAATTTCCTCGATGCTGAGCCCTTGCTTGCCCAGGAAATGCAGCGCGGTGTCGCGGCGCACCTGGTTCTTTATGTCCTTGAACGTGGTGCCCTCGGCGGCGAGTCGTCGCCTGAGAGTTTGTGGGTGCACTTCCAGAGTAGTCGCGACATCGTTGAGTTCCGGAATGTCGCGCAGTTGCCGGTGCACGAGGTTGCGAACCCGTGAGGTCCAGCTGTTGATCGCATACTCCTGTGTGAGCATGATCAGCGCCGGGTGGCGCAGAAAATGCCGGAGTGAAGACTCGTTTTGGGCAATCCGTTTCTCCAGAACCGTGCGCGACAGCAGCAGTTGGGAGCAGGGCTGCTCGAATTCGATCGGGTTGCCGAGGAACATGTGCCGGTAGTCCAGTGCCGGTGCCTGGGGTGCCGACTCGAGGTGCACAGCCTGGATCGGCAGGTGTTCCTGTACCAGCCAGCTGGCGAAGCGGTGGGTGTTGAACAGCAGCAGTTCGTGCAGGTAGTCGTTATTTGCCCCGTGCCTTCCGTTCTGTGTCTGCAGGACAACGTGTGCGAGGTCTCCGTCCTCCGCAAGCGCCGGGTGCAACCCCAGGTCGAACAACTGGTAAAACCGACAATAGCGGCTTATCGCCTGGCCCAGGGTTTCGCAACCGATCACCGCATGGCACATCATCGACCAGCAGCCGACGGGCAGGGGGCGCGTACCATAACCCAGTGTTTCATCGTTCATGGCCTGCAGGGTGCTGACCTGCAGGTCGGCGAAACGCTCGATAGAAATCCGCGCGTTGCTCTCCAGCATCAGTCGCGGGGAGATACGGTGTTTGCGCAGCAGGCTGATGGGGTCCAGCCCCTGCGCAACGGCATTTTTCAGGACAGCCCGCGCAAAATAAACCGATATCGACAGGTCGCGCATGCGTTCGTCAGGCGTTGCTGAGTTTCGTGCTGAGGTGAATAGGCTGGTTGTCTACTGAGGCTACCCGATTGCGCCCGCCCCGTTTCGCAAGGTGCATGGCACGATGGGCCTCTTGCGAAAGCTTATCCAGCTCCGTTTCCCCGACCGCGCCGGCTACTCCCACACTGATGGTTACGGGGATACGCTGTTGGTTTACCACCAGTGGGCGCTCCGTGATGTCCTGGCGGATGCGTTCTGCCAGTATGCGTGCACCGTCGAGGTCAGTATGGGGCAGGATTAACAGGAACTCGTCGCCACCGGTTCGGGCCACGACATCGCTGGCGCGAGACACGCGTTGCAGGCATTGCGCCACCAACCGGAGAACCTGGTCGCCGGCATCAGCGCCAAAATTGGCGTTCACCTCCTTGAAATGATCGATACCCGCCATCACGGACGCGGTCGGCAGTTGTCCGCGGGCGGCCTCTGCCAGCGTCAGGTGCAACGCATTTTCCAGACCACGACGGTTGAGCAGTTGGGTCAGTGGATCTTCGGTGGCAAGGTGGGACAGGCTTCGCTGGTACTCGATCAGCATGCTCGCCATAAAACCCATTGCGACCAGTGTATAGGCCGAACTGTAGATGCCAAAGACAACGGTCTGGGCAAGTGCGAAGTCGTCCAGCACCCGCCACTGATAGAGCGCCACACTGACGCCCAGGAACATCATCAGGCCAGCTACGGCCATAATGCCGTCGCCGACATTGCCTTTTCTCCAGCTCCGCCAGCCGCACAGCAGGCCCGCCGCGACGAAGAAGAATGTCGCGCTGAGCATCTGGACGCCAAACATCTCGCGCGGCTTGAGGAAGAATACGCTCATGCAGGCGATGAGACAGATCACGCCCATTATCAGTCGGCCGCGGGTGAGTCCCGCCCGCTGTCCCGCCGCCATGAACAGGATGTAACTGTTGAGTATCGACGCGACGGAGGGGATATCAATCACCATTGGAATCGCGGAGCCCTGTTGCAGGGCAAACGCGATCCAGCCCAGCAATGCGGCCATGAAGTACACGGTATAGAGGCCCAGTCCCGGGGACGGGTTGCCGGCATCGCTGAGAACGTAGACCACCACCATCTGTGCGAAGGTGATCACGAAGATCAGCCCGAAGTACATGACAACCCAGCTTTCGGGGCGAATCTGTTCCATAGCCTGTCCAGATTGTGCTGCTGTACGCAGCTGTAATGTCCAGTCAATTAAATTGTCAGGACGGGTCATTGTTGGTATTCCCGGTGCTCACCATACTGTTGGCCGATTATTTTCCGGCTTTCAGAGGATGCACCATGTTGCAACGAGCGTTTACTGAAGAGCAGCACATGTTCCGCGATGCCTATCGCAAATTTCTCGCAGCGGAGATTGTGCCACATATGGAGTCCTGGCGTGAGGCCGGAATTGTCGATCGCGCCGCCTTTCGCAAGGCCGGCGAGCAGGGTTTCCTGATGATCTGGCCGGATGAGAAGTACGGAGGCATGGGCGATGCCGATTTTCGCTTCGAGCAGATCATTATCGAGGAAACCAACTACGCCCGTGCGGGTGATTGGTACAATACGTTACACAGTCGGCTGGTCGGCCCGTACCTGACCCGCTTTGGCAACGAGGAGCAGTGCCAGCGCCTGCTGCCCGGTTGCGTGAGCGGGGAGCGTGTTCTCGCTATCGCGATGACGGAACCGGATGCCGGCAGCGACCTGGCCGGTATGCGCTCCACCGCGGTGGAGCGCGATGATCACTGGGTGCTCAATGGTTCCAAGACCTTTATCTCCAATGGCATTAACGCGGATATCGTCATCGTGGCCGCCAAGACTGACCCCGATAACAACCCCCATCATATGACGCTGTTTGTCGTGGAACGCGGTATGGAGGGCTTTGAGCGCGGTCGCAACCTGAAAAAGATGGGCTTGAAAGCCCAGGATACGGCTGAACTGTTTTTCAATGACGTCAAGGTGCCCAAGGCCAATGTGCTGGGAGAGCCGGGACAGGGCTTTAGCTACCTGATGCAGGGGTTGGCTGAGGAGCGGCTGATCGGTGCGGTGGGCTATCTGTCCTCAGCCCAGTTATCCTGGGACCTGACGCTGGACTATGTCAAAGAGCGCAAGGCCTTCGGCAAGACCGTGTCCGCATTCCAGAACACCCAGTTCAAGCTGGCGGATTTGCGTGCCCAACTGGACTTTGCACAGGTGTACGTCGATCAATGTGTCGCCGCCTTCAACGCCGGTCAACTCAGCGCCGTCGACGCCGCCAAGGCCAAACTTGTCACCAGTGAGCTACAGGTCGAGGTGGCGGATGCCGGCGTGCAGCTTCACGGTGGCAACGGGTATATGGACGAATACCCTATTAGCAGGCAGTATACCGACGCGAAGATTTCCACTATCTACGCGGGTAGCTCCGAGGTAATGAAAATTATCATCAGCCGGGATTTCCTGGGCGAGGATTACTCTCCGTTCAATAGCCGGAATTTTTAACACACCGCAGTAAATAACTGACCATTAAGGAGAAATACTATGGATCTGAAAGATAAAGTAGCCGTGATCACAGGTGGTGCATCCGGTTTGGGCCGCGCCACTGTCAAGCGTTTCGTAGCCAATGGTGCCAAGGCGGCGATCTTCGATATGAACGAGGAAAAAGCCAATCAGCTCGTCCAGGAGTTCCCTGGGAAAGTGATTTTCTGCAGCGTCAACGTCACAGACGAGGCCTCTGTCGTGGCCGGTATCGCAGCGACCATGAAGGAATTCGGCGCAATTCATATCTGCTGTAACTTTGCCGGTACCGGCAACGCGATGCGTACGATGGGGAAAAATGGGCCGTTCCCACTGGATGAGTTCAACCGCATCATCCAGATCAACCTGGTGGGTACCTTCAACGTGCTTCGCCTGTGTGCAGAAAAGATGGCCGACAACGCCGTGCTCAACGATGACGGTGGTCGCGGTGTAATCATCAATACGGCTTCTATCGCTGCCTATGAAGGCCAGATTGGCCAGGCTGCATACTCTGCGTCCAAAGGTGGTGTTGTCGGCATGACTCTGCCGATCGCTCGCGACCTCGCGGTACTGGGTATTCGCGTCAATACCATCGTCCCCGGCCTGATTGCCACGCCGTTGATGATGGGCGGTGCCGAGGAAATGACGCCGGAAATCGCTGAATTCCTGACGCCGCTGGCCAGCCAGGTGCTGTATCCCAAGCGTCTGGGCAAGGCGGATGAAATCGCCCAACTGGCGCAACAGCTGGTGGAGAACGATTACATCAATGGCGAGTGTATCCGTATGGACGGCGGCATCCGTATGCAGCCGAAGTAGGCTTACACAGCTACTTTTTTCAACTGCGCGCCGGTCAACTCCGGCGCCGCACAGCATAAGACTCAAGGAGAAACCGAATGGGGCCATTGCACGGCTATACAGTGATCGAGCTCGCCGGAATCGGGCCCGCGCCGATGGGGGGCATGATGCTTGCCGATATGGGGGCGGAGGTGATTGTGATTGATCGCTCTGCCGGCGCTGCCCTGAAGGACGTCAGTGCCCGCGGCAAGAAGTCGGTGTCCATCAATCTCAAGGACCCGGGCGGACTGGAGACACTGCTGCGTATGGTGGAAAACGCCGATGTTCTGATCGATCCGTTTCGTCCCGGCGTATGTGAAAAACTGGGTATTGGTCCGGATGTCTGCCTGGCGCGCAATTCCAAACTGGTGTTTGCACGTATGACCGGGTGGGGCCAGGACGGGCCGTTGGCGCAGAGCGCCGGGCACGATATCAACTATATTTCCATTACCGGCGCGCTTTACGCGATGGGGCGCAAGGATGAGAAGCCGGTGCCGCCCCTGAACCTCGTTGGGGATATGGGTGGTGGCGGAATGCTCCTGGTAAACGGCATCCTGGCAGCTCTGCTCGAGACATCAAACTCCGGTAAAGGGCAGGTTATCGATGTGGCGATGGTGGATGGCGCCGCGCAGTTAATGTGGATGTTCCACGGCTTTCAGTCGTTTGGTATGTGGGACGCCACACAGCGCGAATCCAATCTGCTGGACGGGGGTGCACATTTCTATGGTACCTACGAATGCGCCGATGGTGAGTATATTTCCGTCGGCTCCATAGAGCCGCAGTTCTACGCGCTCCTGATGGCGCTGGCGGAACTGCCCGAAGCCGACTTTGGCGCGCAGAACGACCAGTCTGCCTGGCCGTTGATGAAGGAGAAGCTGGCGGCGGTATTCAAGCAGAAAACGCAGGCCCAATGGTGCGAGATCATGGAGGGTACCGACGTCTGCTTTGCGCCGGTACTGAATTTTATGGATGCACCGCAGCAC
>JAGRIK010000175.1 GCA_020443325.1 Halioglobus sp. | reverse complement strand
TGGAGCGACTGAGAAACACATCTTCCATCCGCAACCGCCCTACGAAGCCACTTCCCCGAAAGCGGAAATACCCCAGTTTTCATCTCGGTTAGTTTTCCCCCCGGTCATGCACTCGCTAGAGAACGTTTCAACACGCTGCCAGGTAAGGTCAGCCGGGCCGGCGGGCCTCGAGTAACTTTACGCGCTGTTCGGCAATGGCATCGCCCAGGGCCTTGCCGCTTAAACCGCTGTCCTTGAATTGCGCCGCGTTGACACTTTGCGCCACCTCCCGCGCCTGGCGCAGGTAATCGGCCTGCGGATACTCGCGCTGCTCGAAGCCCAGCCTGCCCCGGGCGTCGGCCTCGCAGGCCAGCAGGAAACTCTCGAAGCGATCCGGGCGGCGCAGGGCGTCGGTTGCGTTCAGCAGTTTCAGCACGGTTTTGCCGCGCAGCTCGAGTGCCCGGTGGCACAGCGTGTGTTGCGCGCACACGGCGCGCGCCAGTTCGCTGTGGCGGTTGGGGACACGCAGGCGCTCGCAGACCTGTGCAATCAGTTTGATGCCGCGCTGCTCGTGGCGGATGTGGCGCGGCCATTCGGCGGGCGGTGTGGCTGCCTTGCCGAGGTCGTGCACCAGCACGGCGAAGCGCACATCGGTGTCGGCATTCAGTGCGACGGCCTGCTGCAGGGTCATCAGCACGTGCTCGCCGGTGTCGATCTCGGGGTGGTAGGTCGCGGTTTGCGGTACACCAAAAAGCGCGTCCACCTCGGGCAGCAGCGCGGCCAGCGCGCCGCAGTCGCGCAGTACCTGTATGAATACTTCCGGGTTGCGCTCGCCCAGGGCTCTTTCCATTTCCACCCAGATGCGCTCGGGGGGCAGGTGGGCCAGTTCGCCCTGCGCGGTGATATCCGCCATCAGCGCCAGGGTCTCGGGGGCGACGGTGAATTGCAGGTGGGCGTAGCGCGCGGCGAAGCGGGCGGTGCGCAGCACGCGCAGCGGGTCCTCCACAAAGGCATCCGAGACATGGCGCAGCAGTCGCTGTTCCAGGTCGGCCCTGCCGCCGTAGGGGTCGATGAGGTTGCCGTCGGTATCCTGCGCGATCGCGTTGATGGTGAGGTCGCGCCGCAGCAGGTCGTCTTCCAGGGTCACCGTGGGATCGCAGTTCACTGCAAAGCCGGTATAGCCGTGTCCCTGCTTGCGCTCGATACGCGCGAGTGCGTATTCGTCCTTGGTCTTCGGGTGCAGGAACACGGGGAAGTCCTTGCCCACCTGCTGATAACCCTGCTTGAGCAACTCTTCCGGCCGGGCACCGACAACCACCCAGTCGCGTTCCTTGACGGGGTAATTGAGCAATGCGTCGCGCACGGCGCCGCCGACCAGGTAGATTTTCATGCGCGCAGTGTACCGTTGCCGGGTCGCGGCGTCATGCCGGGGCGGTGACAGCGGCTTCCTGGCATTTGCCGTCCTGACAGGCGCAGCGTGTCCAGGTTTCACTCTCCAGGTGGTAGAGCGACATCGCGCCATTCCAGACGCAGCCGGTATCGAGCGCAATCGCGTTGGGGTCGCCGCTGGCCCCGCCCAGTGTCGCCCAGTGCCCGAACAGGATACGGTCATTGCCGGTTTTGCGCTGCGGGTGGTTGAACCACGCATCCACTTTCTGCCCGCCGACGCTGGCGACGCCCGGGGTCGGGCTGCTGTCCTTGCTGATGAGGTCCAGCGTGCCGTCGGGGGTGCAGTAGCGCATGCGCGTCAGGTAGTTGGTGATGACCCGCAGCCGCTCCATTCCCTGCAGGTGGTCGGACCACCGGGCCGGTTCGTTGCCGTACATGGCCTTGAGAAAGGCCACGCAGTCCGGGCTGCGCAGCACGGCCTCCACTTCCCCGGCGTACCCCATTGCCTGCGGCAGTGTCCACTGCGGGGGAATACCCGCGTGGACGAGGGTGTGGCCGTGTTCGTGGTGGATCAGCGGCTGTTGTACCAGCCAGTGCAGCAATTCCTCGCGATCGGGGGCCTGCAGGATCTTGTCGAGCGTATCGGAGCGGCTGGGATCGCGCACGCCGGCGGCAACGGCCAGCAGGTGCAGGTCGTGATTGCCCAGCACCACCACGAGGCTGCGCCGCATCCTGTACAGGAAACGCAGGGACTTCAGCGATTTGGGGCCGCGGTTGACAATATCACCCACCGACCAGAGCACATCGCTCTCGGGATTGAAATCGACGGCGCGCAGCAGACATTTGAGGGGTTGCAGGCAGCCCTGGATATCCCCCACCACATAGGTGCTCACCGGAATGCCTTCATGCTGCTAGTTGAGCGCCGTTGGGGTGTGCAGGGAGAACACGCGAATGGGCACCTCAAAGGTGGGCAGATCGCTCGGGTCGATGTCCATCGGCTCGCGCACCACCATGAAGTAGCTGCCTTCCATGCAGCCCACCGGGGTGGTCAATGTCGCGCCGCTGGTGTAGCGGAACGATCCACCCGGCGGTATCACCGGTTGCTCGCCGACCACACCTTCGCCCCGCACCTCCTGCACGTCGTTGTTGGCGTCGGTGATGATCCAGTGGCGCGACAGCAACTGCACCGGCAGGTCCGAGTCATTACTAATGGTGACGGTGTAGGCGAACGTGTACTGGTTGTTCTCCGGGTGGGAGTGGCTGGGCAGGTACGTGGTGAGCACGTGGATTCCCACCAGGGACGGGCTAAACGGCATTCTGGGCATGGAGGGCGTTGGTTATCTCAATAAATTGTGTCAGTTGCAGGGTCTCGGCCCGGGCGCCGGGGTCGATACCCAGTGCCTCCAGCGCAGCGCCAGATATAATCTCTTTCAGGTTGTTGCGCAAGGTTTTGCGGCGGTGCGCAAAGGCGGCCTTGACCAGCGCACGCAGTTGCCGCTCGTTGCAGGCAGGCCACGGCGACGTCGCCCACGGTGTCAGCCGTACGATGGCCGATTGTACTTTGGGTTCGGGCCGAAACGCCGTGGGCGGCACATCAAACAGGTGTTCCACCTGGCAGTGGTACTGGGCCATGATGCCGAGCCGACCCCAGTGCTTGTTGCCCGGCACGGCCGCCAGCCGCTCCACCACTTCGCGTTGCAGCATGAAGTGCATGTCCGCAATGATGGCGCAGTTCTGCAGCAATTTGAAAATAAGGGGCGTGGAGATGTTGTAGGGCAGGTTGCCCACGACGCGCAGCGCGTTGTTGCCAGCGCTATCCGGGTTGCTGTTTTTGAGCAGCGCCGCGAAATCGAAGTCCAGCGCATCGGCGTTGTGCAGGGTGAAACCGGGTTTGCTGCAGAATGCGGCCAACAACCCCGGCACCAGGTCCCTGTCCAGTTCAATCACGTCCAGCGTGCAACCGCTGCTGACCAGCGCCTCTGTCAGTGCGCCCATTCCCGGGCCGATTTCCACCAGATGCTGTTCGGGGCGCGGCTGCACGGCCGCCGTGATGGCATCGATAATCGAGGCATCGTGGAGGAAGTTCTGTCCAAAACGCTTGCGCGCACGGTGTTTTGGCTGGGGCTGGTTCATGCCGACCATTGTAACGGGTGTTGCCAGCATGTGAACTGCGCACTGGTTCAATCAGGCGGGTTTTTGTTACACTCTCGGCACTTTCTGGACACTATGACAGGCTAGTCTTCCCCTCCATGCCTTTTTTACAGTATTTACGCCTGGCCGATACCATGGCCCGTATGGCGCTGCGAGCCGATGCTGCCCGCTATTTTCTCGGCTATATCTGGTGGGTGCTCGAGCCCCTGCTGTGGGTGGGCGTGTTTTACCTGGTCTTCGTGGTGCTGCTGGATTCGCGCGAACCCAACTTCATGATTTTCCTGGCCACGGGTAAGCTGGCCTTTGTCTGGTTTTCCAAGACGGTTTCGCAGGCAGGCAACAGCATTGTCAACGGCAAGGGCCTGGTGGGCAAAATCAGCGTGCCGATGACCCTGTTCCCGATGTCGGTGGTGCAGGAGAGCCTGTACCGGCAAATCGCGGTCTTTATCATGCTGACGGCGCTGCTCGTCAACGATGGTTACACGATCACCCCGACGTGGTGGTACCTCGCGCCGTTGATCGCAGTGTATTACGTGCTGATCGTCGCCTGTTCGTTTATCGGTGCCTGCCTCGTGTGTATCGCACGGGATTTCGCTCAGCTGATTTCGCTGGGCGTGATGTTCCTGCTGTTCATGTCGGGTATTTTCTGGGATGTCCGCACGCTGGGAGATCCCGAGAAAACGCAGCTGGTGCTGAACCTGAACCCGCTGTGTTTTATCCTCGATGCGTTCCGTCAAATCATGATGTTCAACACGCCCCCCGACATGGTGCACCTTGCCGCGATAGGCGCAGGGTTTGGCCTGTTGCTGTTGGTGATGGTGGTGCTCATGCGCGTCGGTGCCCAGTATCTCGCGTTGAAGGCGCTAACCGCATGAGTGACGATAATAAACCTGCAGTACTGCCGGGTGACGAGAATGCGGCTGCCCCGTCTGATGAGGTCGTGGTCGCGGAGCCGGTCGATGCCCTCGACAGGCTCGCCATGCTTGAGCTGGACAATGTGTCGCTGAGTTATCACGCGAAGAAAAAATCGTTCGATCACGGCACGCACCACGTATTGAACCAGGTGTCGCTGCAACTCTACGAGGGTGAAACGCTGGGTATTATCGGGCGCAACGGCGTGGGCAAAACCACGCTTCTGCGGCTGATGGCGGGCATTCTGGCGCCCACGCTCGGGAAGGTGCACATCCATCCCGGGAAATCGGCGTCTTTACTGACGCTCGGGCTGGGCTTCAAGGCGGATTTGTCGGGCCGTGACAACGCGTTGCTCGCGGCGATGTTGCAGGGCTCCACGCGCAAGCAGGCCAAATCGTTCCTGCCGAGCATCCAGGAGTTCTCCGAGCTGGGAGATTCCTTCTACGAGCCGGTAAAAGATTACTCCTCGGGTATGCGGGCGCGGCTCGCCTTCACCACGGCGCTGATGACGCATGTCGATATACTGTTGGTCGATGAGATCCTGAGCGTGGGCGACGCGCATTTCCGGGAGAAGGCAGAGACCGCGATGAAAAGCCGTATCACCGGCGGGCAGACGGTGGTCTTTGTGTCCCACATGGCTGAGCAGGTCAAGAAGCTCTGTGACCGGGTCGTGTGGCTGGACCAGGGCAAGGTCGTCTCTATCGGCCCCGCTGCCGAGGTCGTGGACGCCTATACCCAGCATGTGAAAGATGCGCGTATTGCAGCGCGAGAGAAAAACGTCGTCGCTACCAGCTAGCGCTGGATATTCCGGCTCATCTGGCAGGCGATCGTGAGGGCCTGCTCCAGGCTCTGCCAGTCTGCCGCGCCGGTGCCGGCGAGATCCAGCGCCGTGCCGTGATCCACCGATGTGCGGATGATGGGCAGCCCCAGCGTAATATTGATCGCCCTGCCGAAGCCGGAGTACTTCAATACCGGCAACCCCTGGTCGTGATACATCGCAAATACCGCATCGCAGTTGTCCAGCACTTTGGGGTTGAACGCGGTGTCGGCGGGCAGTGGCCCCAGCAGGTTCATGCCCCGCGCGCGCAATTGCTCCAGTACCGGAATTACCGTGTCGATCTCCTCACGCCCCATATGGCCGCCTTCCCCGGCGTGCGGGTTGAGTCCCAGCACGGCAATGCGCGGTGCGGCGATGCCAAATTTGGACTGCAGGTCGCGGTGCAGGATGTCCAGGGTCTGTAACAGTAGTGCCGGTGTGATCGCGGCCGGGACTTCCCTGAGGGCGAGGTGCGTGGTGGCGAGGGCGACGCGCAGCTCCTGTGTCGCCAGCATCATCACGACCTGCGCTGCGCCGGTTTCCTCTGCCAGCAGTTCGGTGTGACCGATGAACGGGATACCCGCGTCATTGATCACGGATTTTTGTACCGGCCCTGTCACCATGGCCTGCCAGGCCCCCTGCATACACCCCTGGACAGCCTGTTTCAGGGTCTCTATGACATAGGGTGCATTGGCTGGATTGAGCGTGCCGGCGACGGCGGGTACGGCCAGCGCTACCGGATGGATTTTCAGTGTGCCCGCGCGCTGTGCCTGCGCCGGTTGGCCCGGTGTCCAGGGTTGCAGATCCAGCGGGAGTTGTAAGGCCTGTGCGCGTTCGCGCAGCAAGGTGGGGTCAGCGACCGCCACCAGTTCGGCGTCCCAATCCTGCTGTGCGGCGCGCAGCAGGATGTCCGGGCCTATCCCTGCAGGCTCACCCGGAGTGATGACAAGGCTGGGAACTGCCATGCGCTGGCCGCCTGTTATTTGATATCGACAAATGCTTCGTCGCGGATCTGTCGCAGCCAGGCGTCCAGTTCCTCCTGGTATTTGCGATTGTGCACGTAGTCCATGGCCCTGGCGCGAGACGCCTGGTTGGTCATGTCCTCCTCGCGGCGGCCCTCCACTTTGATGATATGCCAGCCGAACTGCGAGCGCACAGGCTGGGAGATCTGGTCTACCGCAGTCTCGCTCATCGCGGCCTCGAACTCCGGCACCATTTGCCCGGGCGTTGTCCAGCCGAGTTCGCCGCCTTCCTGCGCAGAGCCGATATCCTCGGAATACTCCCTGGCAAGGTCAGCAAAATCTTCACCCGCCAGCGCGCGTGCGCGCAACTGCGCAATGAGGTCGCGCGCCTGGTCGTCCGTCATGATTTCCGAGGGCTTCACCAGGATGTGGCGGGCTTTGGTCTGGGTCACAACCTGGTCCAGGCCGCGCACGCCTTCCAGGAAAATGATGTGAAAACCGGCCTCGGAGCGAACCGGATCGGCGGTTTGTCCAGGAGACAGCTTCGGTACGATCTCCGTGAACAGCGAGGGAAGATCGTCCAGTTTGCGCCATCCCAGGTCTCCGCCGCTGAATTTGTAGGGCTGGGTACTGGACTCGACGACCTGCTGGAATTGTCCGCCGGCCCGAATGCGTTTCATCACATCATCAACCTGGGCGGTGGCCGCGGCAATGGTGCGGTCTGAGGCATCCGGGGCGATGGGCATCACCGCGTGCAGCAGGTGGAATTCGGGCTGGGTCAGTGCCTGGCCCTCCTGGGTGGTCATGAAATTGCCCACCTCCTGTTCCGTTATCTGGATGCGCTGGTTGACATTGCCCGCCTGCACACGCTGGATAATCATCTCCCGCCGCACCTGCTCGCGCACCGCATCGTAGGATTGTCCCTGCGTCTCAAGGACTTTGCGGAACTGCTCAAGCGACATGCGATTCTGTGCAGCGATGCGATTGACCGCTTCGTTGAGTTGTTCGTCGGAGATGCGAACGCCCGCCCGCGTACCCATTTGTATCTGGATGCTCTCGAGGATCAGTCGGTCCAGGGTGTCCCGGATCAGCTGGTCTTCCGGGGGCAATTTCATATTCCTGGCTTCGAGGTTCGCCGTCACGGCACTGACCCGCTCGCGCAACTCGCTGGCCATGATCACGTCGTCATCGACAATCGCCACCACCTGGTCAACGATCTCCGTTGCCGCGTGCGCGGTTGTGGTGATGAGCATGGCGCCGGTCAGGGCGGCTGATAGTAGCAGTGTCCTAATATTCACGATCTCTGAAACCCCTAATCATTTCCTGCATGATGTTGCTAATCCGGTTGCCGAAACCCCCCATGCCTTTCAGCAGGATTTGAAACTGTATGGATTTTTGTCGTTCCAGGTCGGGGTCGCTGAAGTCGATGATATTACCGTTCACATTGTTGTAGTAGCGCAGGTGTACCAGGCGCACCCTCCAGCAGCAGCTATCATATTCGACACCGACCAGATCTTCCACGCTGAGGTTGTCCTCCAGCGAGTAGCTCATGGCGCCGAATATACTCCAGTTGTTGTCCAGCGGCAGGTAAGTGGACGCGTTGACCTCGTCTGTCTGCGGCTGGGCCTCCGAAACGAGGTATCGGCGGTAGGCATAGCCAAGGTTGAAGATCGCGTTGTTGTCGGTCTTGTAGCTGCCGATGACGAAGGCGGATTCTGCGTTGTTCTCGCGGTGATCCCAGACCAGGCTGGTGCGCACGCCAAAGTTTTTGTTGGGCGTAAAGTTCAATTCCCCGGCAACTCCCGAACTGGCGTCGGTTTCCGGCTCGGAATTGCTCGCCAGGAGCACCTCGCGGTCCCCGAAATAGTAGATCTGGCCGATGCTCGCACTCAGCAGGTCGCGACCGGTCTCGTTGTCGATGTAGCGGGTGGTCACGCCGGCCGAGATCTGGTTGGCGTCGTCCAGCCGGTCGTGCCCGGAAAAGCGCGTGTCGCGGTACAGTGAGCTGTAGCTGAACGTCAGGTCCGTCGTGTCGAAGTTGGGCTGGTCAAACTGGTCTTCCTTTTCGCTGTACAGGTAGTACAAACGGGGCTCGAGCGTTTGCAGGAAACCCTTCTCGCCAAAACTGGTCTCGCGCTCGAATACCAGGCCGCCGTCCATGCTGAACAGCGGTGCGCCGGCGGAGGGGCTGTTATCGGGGAATCTGTTTTCATTCCTGTCATCGTTCAGCTCGTACGTGACCTGGCGGTATTTCAGCGTTGGCGTGAGGAACCCGTAACCCCATAGCATGGGGTAACTCATGCCCGTTTCGCCGTACAGGCGCTCGCCGGTGACAATATCCTCGTTGGAGCCGAAATTGGAGTACTGCGCGAGGAGAATAGGCTGCAACTGAAAAGGTGTGCCCGAGCTTCGATAGAATGAGGTCAGCTGGGGTATTTCCTCGTAGTCCTTGTTGATGTCGTCTGCCAGCGATTGGAACTGCTGTGCCCGCAGGCTCGTCAGCCAGTTGTCACCCAGGTAATCCATGGACGCCATCTGGATCAGGTTGGTTTTGCGCTGTGCATCAATGTTGGCGGTGTCCAAATCCCGCATATAGTCGACATCGCTGGCCTTGCTGTAATCGATTTGTGAACGCCAGCGCTCCTCGAACAGGCCGTTTTGCCGCAGGATGCCCAGCCAGCGATCAGCGCTATCGGTATCAGGAATGTCATCGGCGTACAGCGAGTCGTTTTTCAGGTAGGCGCCGGCTGCCAGCCACTCCCCGACCAGCGGGTTCAGGTAGCGCAACTGCAGCTCGTGATCCAGCCCGCGTTCCTGGATGTAACGCGGGGCATAGAGGGCATCGTAGTTGGGCGCAAGGTTCAAATACAGGGGGACGCTGATGTCCAGGCCGCCGTCGCTGTCGTTGCCAAAATCGGGCCACAGCAGCCCGGTGCGGCGCCGGTCATCCAGCGGTAGGCGCAGCCAGGGCGTGTAAAAAACCGGTACGCCTTCCACTTCGATCGTGGCGTGGTGGGCTGTGGCCAGCCCTTCCTCGAGATCTACGTCCATCACATCTGACAGCACTGCCCAGTCCTGTTCGCCGGGCGGGCAGTAGGTGAAGGTGCCGTTGTGGATGTGGATGATGTCGTTTTCGTCCCGCGCCAGCGCGTCAGCGGTACCGCGCAAATGCGACTCGTAAAACACAAACTGGGCGTCGTACATCAGCGCTTCGCCGGTCGCGGAATAGATTTTGGCGTTATCCCCCTGCAGCAGCAGGCCCGGCTCGCGCATCGTGATATTGCCAATCAGTGTGGCGGTCTCGTCCTCGCGGTCGAAGATGGCTTTATCGCTGCGCATCTGGCGATAGCCTTGTATGGCTGTCACGTCGCCCGTCAGGATGGCTTCGTCTTCCCGCATTTCGCTGGTGTCAGCGCGGGCGTGGATATCGTTTTCCCTGGGCGCCTTGCGCTTGCTTTCCTTGGCCAGGGGGTCGATATAACGGCCCTCACAGATCACGCACTCGCGGTCGCGCAGGGATTCCGGCACGGACGCCAGCGGTATCCAGTCGAAGGCGAGCACCGGGACAATGGCAGCGGCCTTCTCTTGCGTGTCACAGCCAATGGGGCGATCTCTTTTTTTATTGGCGGAGCAGTCCCCGGCATTGTTATCCTGTGCGCTTGTCTGTGCCATGGAAAACGGCAGCGCCAGGGCCAGCACGATCGCTGTCAGCCGCGCTGCGGCGCGTACAGGGTAAAAACGAGTGCGGGCACGATAAGGTGTCATTAATCTCAAGGTGGATAAGCGAGTCAGGGTGCGAAGTCTAAAGCATCCCCTCGCCAATGTCCGGCAAATTTTAAGTCAGGAGAATACAGTGTCGCCGCGCCCCGCGCCTGAAGAACTAGTGCCCTGGGCGCTGGAAGTGCTCGAAATTCCCGTTGGCAACTCGCCGCCGGCCCTGTCAGTGGTGGCCGGAGATGCCAGTGCGCGCCGCTATTTCCGCCTCGACTCGGGTGCCGCTCGCTACGTCCTGGCAGAGGCGCCGCCCGCGACCGAGAAGAATGAGGCGTTCGTGAGTATCGCTGCGCTGTTGCGGGGTGCGGGCGTGAAAGTCCCGGCAGTGCTGGGTGTGGATTTTGACCGCGGGTTCCTGTTGCTGGAGGATCTGGGCGATCAGCTGTTGTTGCCACAGCTCGACGCGGGTTCAGTAGACGAGCGCTATCACCAGGCGTTCGGGGTGCTGGCGCAGATGGCAGCGGTGGATTGCGCCCAAACGGGGCTGGCAGACTATGACCGGGCACTGTTGAGCGAGGAATTGAGCCGCTTCCCGGTGTGGTTTGTGAAGGAGCTGCTGGGCTACACGCTGCCGGCAGCAGAGCAGGCCCTGCTGGACAATCTGTCCGCCAGGCTGATCGACAGCGCGCTGGAACAACCGCGCGTGCTGGTGCACAGGGATTTCCACAGCCGCAACCTGATGCTGACCGGCGAGAACGAGCTGGCAGTGATCGATTTCCAGGACGCGGTAGTGGGCCCGATCACCTATGACCTGGTATCGCTGTTGCGCGATTGCTACGTCCATTGGCCTGCAGCGCAGGTGCGGGCCTGGGCGCTCGCCTACCGCGACCTGTTGCGCTCGCAGGAGTTGGTCGGCGACATCGACCAGGGACAGTTCCTGCGCTGGTTCGACTGGATGGGCCTGCAGCGGCATATCAAGGTACTGGGCACCTTTGCTCGCTTGTACCTGCGCGATGGCAAATCCGCCTACCTGGACGACCTGCCGCTGGTGATTCACTACGTGCTGGAAATAACGCAACACTACGCGGCGCAGGAGCCCGTATTCGCCGACTTCAACGCGTGGTTCTCCGCGCGCCTGTCACCACTGATTGCACAACAACCCTGGAGCCGGCAGTCGTGAAGGCGATGATACTGGCAGCGGGACTGGGTGAGCGCATGCGCCCGCTGACCGACCACACCCCCAAGCCACTGCTGCGTGTCGCAGGCGTACCCTTGATAGAACACCACATCCGGCGCCTGGCCGCGGCGGGGGTGCGCGAACTGGTGATCAATGTCTCGCACCTCGCCGAGCAGATCACGGCCTATTGCGGCGATGGCCGGGCCTGGGGCGTCAACATTGCGTACTCGCCCGAGGATAAGCCACTGGAAACCGCCGGAGGCATTATCCAGGCGCTGCCCCTGCTGGGCGATGCCCCCTTCCTGGTCGTTAACGGCGATGTCTGGATCGACTATCCCTTTGAGCGGCTGGCGAACTATGTGCTGCGCCCCGACGAAAGTGCCCACCTGGTGATGGTCGGCAATCCGCCGCAGCATCCGACAGGCGATTTCGCACTGGACGGCGAGCAGTGGATCAGGGTGCTGGCACCCGGCGCCACGGGCTGGACCTACAGCGGTGTCGGCCTTTACAGTGCGGCGTTTTTCGCCGGTACCGCGCCCGGCAAGGTGGCGCTGCGACCGCTGCTGGATGCCGCGATCGGCGAGGGTCGCCTGGGCGGGGAGACCTATGCGGGACAGTGGCAGGATGTGGGCACGCCGGAGCGCCTGCAGGCACTCGATCACGCGGTGCGCACCGCGACCGATATACACGTGTGCCGATGACCATTAGCCGCTAGAATAGCGCCCTGCCAACAGCGCCCCGCAACCTGTACGGAGTCCCCATGCCACAATACCTGATAGCCCCCTCTATTCTCTCTGCCGATTTCGCCCGCCTCGGTGAAGAGGTCGACACCGTGCTCGCCGCCGGGGCCGACATCGTGCATTTTGATGTGATGGACAATCACTACGTGCCCAACCTGACCATCGGGCCCATGGTGTGCTCCGCCCTGCGCAAGTACGGCATCACCGCCGATATCGATGTGCACCTGATGGTAAGCCCCGTCGACCAGCTCATCGGGGATTTTGCCAGTGCGGGCGCGAGCTATATCACCTTCCACCCGGATGCCTCCACCCACGTCGATCGCTCCCTGCAGCTGATCCGCGACGCGGGCTGCAAGTCGGGCCTGGTGTTCAACCCCCACATGGGGCTGGATGCGCTGCGCTACGTGCTGGACAAGGTCGATATGGTGTTGCTGATGTCGGTCAATCCGGGGTTTGGCGGCCAGTCTTTTATCCCCGCAACGCTGGATAAACTGCGTGAAGCGCGCGCGATGATCGACGCATCCGGGTTTGATATCCGCCTGGAAATCGATGGCGGCGTCACACCTGCCAATATCGCGGAGATCGCGGCGGCCGGTGCGGATACCTTTGTCGCCGGGTCTGCGATCTTCAACAAGCCTGATTATGCGGCGGTTATCAAGCAGATGCGCAGCGAGCTGGCCACGGTCGCCTAGCAGCCTGTTGAAAACACCTTCATCTGACCTATTGGCTTTTTTTCTCCTTGAATGGCAACTGGATGAATTTTTTCGTAGTGCTGTCGGGGGGTTAGTCGTGGGCGACGGGCTCGCACCCCAGCAGGCGTTTCAGTCGCTCCACGTGATTCGCTTGGTGAAACGCCTGCTGGGGTACGAGCCCTGCATCCCAGAGCTACGGCACGATGTGTGACGGACGTAAGGTTGTGAGGTGCATGGATGGAAGCTTTTTTTATCTCGTCGAATGGTG
>JAGRIK010000174.1 GCA_020443325.1 Halioglobus sp. | reverse complement strand
TGCCCAAGGGCACCCAGTGGCGCAACGAGGACCTGTGGCGCAAGATGGGTACGGGCACCCACATGGCCCTGGAACCACTGCAGCTACAGGCCCATCCCGAATCGCTTGACGAGCACGTCGCCAACGTCGCCTCGCTGCCGTCACCGCCGCCTTTCCTGTCGCTGTCGCCCCTGATGCACGGTGCCGGTTTCATGACGGCACTGCTGATGATCGCCCAGGGCGTGCCGGTGGCAACGGTGTCGGGCCAGAGATTCGATGCCGATGCTACGCTGACCTTCATCAAGCGGCACGGGGTCGCTTGTGTCGCGCTGGTGGGCGATGCCTTCGCCGCGCCCCTGCTGGCGGCGCTGGACGAGCGCGCGGATGAAGCACTGATTGCCTCTCTGGGGGTAATGATATCCTCCGGCGCGGCCCTGGGGCCCGCGACCCGTGCCGGCCTGCACAGGCACAACCCGGCCCTGGTGGTGGTCGACACCCTGGGTTCTTCTGAGTCATCCGGCTTTGCGATGGCCACCGGCGAGCCGGGAGTCTTCAAACCCCAGCGCGGTGTGCGGGTGTGCGGGTGCTGGACGATGAGTTGCGCGACGTGGCCCCGGGCAGTGACACCATCGGCATGATCTACTGGAGCGGTTACCAGCCGGTGGGCTACTACAACGAGCCGGAAAAATCCGCGGAAACGTTCCCCGAAATCGACGGCAAGCGCTACGTGATGGTCGGTGATCGCTGCACCGTGCGCGCAGACGGCAACCTGGTGCTGCTGGGACGCGACAGCACGGTCATCAATACCGGCGGCGAAAAGGTCTATACGGGTGAAGTGGAACGGGTGCTGATCGATCACCCCGCCATCACCGATGCCCTGGTTGTGGGCCTGCCCCACCCGCGCTTCGGCAAGATGGTCGTCGCCGTGGTCGAGGGCCCGGGCCTGGACGCCGACACCCTCGATGCCGAAGCGGTGCGCGCCCACGTGGCAGCCCACCTTGCGGATTACAAGGTGCCCCGGGAGGTGCTGGCGATTCCCTCGCTACAAAGAGCCCCCAACGGCAAGCCCGACTACGCCTTCGTCACCGGGTTCGCCCGCGACGCGCTGGCCTGAAGCCCTAATCCCCATAGCCCCATGGAGGTCTGCAACCCTAAAACAAGGGCGGCATACCGCCGGCATCCTCCACCGCAGGCGCTGGGGTGCCCACCAGCTTGTCGGCCTCATCTATCCAGCCGCCACCCATGGCCTTATAAATATTGGCTGCTGAACTCAGCGCCGACGCGCGCAGGGCAGCCAGGGTCAGCTCGGCCGGAAACAGCGTTTGCTGGGCCTGCAGCACGGTGGAATAAGGGACATAGCCGCCATCGTACTGCAGATTCGCCAGTCTCTCGTAATCAGAAAGCGCCGCCACCAACCTGCGCTGTGCCGCCAGCTGCTCGCCAACTTTCAGGTTTGTCACCAGGGCATTGTCGACATCCGCAAAAGCACTTTGTACCGCGAGTTTGTAACTTGCCAGCGCCGCCTGCTGTGCGGCCTCGGCCTGTGCAACCTGGCCACTGACAGCGCCAAAGGTGAAAATGGGGCCCACAACCTGGCCGGCGTAGTTCCAGGTACGTGTTGAACCCTTGAACAGGTCCGACAGGCTGGAACTCGCGCTACCGTAGGCACCGGTCAGGGAAATGGTGGGGAAGTACTGGGCTTTAGCCGCGCCTATTTGCGCATTGGCGGCGATCAGCTGCTGCTCAGCCTGCAGCAGATCAGGGCGCCGTTCCAGCAACTCGGAGGGCAGCCCGGCCGGGACGGCGGGCGCTGTCAATTGTGCTATCGGCTTGCCTCGCGGAATGGGCCCCGGATTACGCCCCAACAATACCGACAATGCATTCTCCACCTGGGCAATCTGGGATTCGATAAGCGGAATCTGGGCCGCGGCTATTTCGTACTGCGATTGCGTCTGCGCAACCGTCATCAGCGAGGTTTGCCCGTACTTGAACTGCAATTCATACAGTCTGGCTGATTCGCCGTAGGTCGCCAGCGTGCGCTGGCTGATCGCCAGTTGCTCATCCAGTCCGCGCAGGGTGATATAACTGCTGGCGACCGAGGAAACCAGGGTGAGAATCACACCGCGCCGCGCTTCCTCGGTGGCGAGCATATTCGCCTGGGTCGCCTCTGACAAACTTCTGATCCGGCCCCACAGGTCCAGTTCCCAACTGGCTGACAGCAGCGCCTGGTAGGTCTCCTGGGTATTCGGGAAATTGGGGATCGCGGCGGCCAGACCGGTATCCGGCGTCCGCAGTTTCTCGCCGCTGGCGCCATAGCCAAACTGGGGATAAAGAGCGGAACGCGTCCGGGTAACAATGCCTATGGCCTGTTCCACGTTGGCGGCGGCAATCTGCACGTTGTAGTTGTTGGCAAGCGCGGTTTCAATCAGCTCATCCAGGACCGGGTCACCAAACTGCTGCCACCATGCGGTATTGGCAGTGGCCGCCGCGGCTTTGGGTTCGTAACGATACGCAGAGGGCGTCTCCACATCGGGCCTTTGGTAATCGGGACTCAGGGTACAGCCGTTGAGCAGCAGCGACAGGGCCAGCATGGCGATGCCGACACCTTTTGCGGCAGGCGCATGGGAGCGGACCCGGATCAGGTCAGGACGCGGCATGTCAGTCACCCTCCCCTGGCAAGTTTCGTTTCGTTACAGTGTCGGTGCTGTCTCCGTCGGCCTGCGATTGGGTGGGTTTCTTGTTGCGCTCGGCAAAACTGTCAAAGAGGTAGAACAGCAGTGGGACATACAACATGGCAAGTGTGGTTTCACCGATCATACCGCCGATGATGCCCGTGCCGATTGAATGCCGTGCGTTCGCACCGGCACCCATGGCCAGCGCCAACGGCAGGCAACCCGCGGCAAAAGCCAGGGATGTCATGATAATGGGGCGCAGTCGCTGCTCACCGGCCAGCACCGTCGCTTCCATAATGGACTTGCCCTGTTTGCGGAAATCCACGGCGGCCGATACCCGCAGCACCGCGTTCTTCGCCCCCAGCCCGATCAGTACCAATAGGCCGATCTGGAAATAGACGTCGTTTTCCAGGCCTCTGGCGGTGATCATCAACAGTGCGCCGAGAATCCCGAAAGGCACCGCCGACATCACGGCGCCCGGCAGGGTCCAGGACTCATACTGGGCAGCGAGCACCAGGAAGACAATAATGAGACCAAACACAAAGGCGATCATCGAGGTGCCGCCCGATTGCTTCTCCTCAAACGCAATGCCCGACCAGCCATAGGTGTAGCCCGGCGGGAGTGACTGGTCAGCGACCTCCTCCATGGCGGCGATCGCATCACCGGAACTGTAACCCTCGGCGGCACTGGCATTCACCTTGGCCGCCGGAAAGCCGTTGAAATGCGGCAACATATCCGGGCCGGACACCCACTCGGTGGTGACTACCGCCGACAGCGGAACCATACTGCCGTTGTTGGACCGCGTATACAGGCGCTTGAGATCTTCCGGGGCCTGGCGGTACTTGGCATCGGATTGCAGAATCACCCACCACACCCGACTGAACTGGTTGAACTGGCTCGCGGTGAGCGAACCGAACTGCGCCTGAATGGCGTTGTAGACATCCTCCACCGGCACCCCCAGCAGGGTGGCCCGCTCGCGGTTGACATTGACACGCAGTTGCTGCGTATTGGCCCGAAAGGTAGACGACACACGCGTGAGCTCAGGGCGTTGTGCCGCCTGTGCCAGAAACTTTTTTGTCACGGCATCGAGCTGTGCGGGGTCACCCGCACCGGTGTCCTGGATCCAGAACTCCACACCACCGGTTGAGCCGATACCGGGAATGGGTGGCGGCGCGACCGGGTAGATAATGGCCTCCTCGATATCCGCTGTTTCCCTGGCCAGGGTCATCAGCACGGTGCGCGCATTTTCCTCGCGCGCAGTCGTGGTGGAATCGTAGCGCTCCTTGAAATCCTTGAGGGTGACGAAAAAGGTACCGGCATTGGTTTTGAAGCCGCTATCAAGCAGGCTGTAACCGGTAATCATGGAGCGCGTATCAACACCCGGAATCTTCTCGAAAATCGCGTCCACCTGCTCGGCGACGGCCTGGGTGCGCTCGATACTGGCTGCCTCGGGCATGATTATCGCCGCCATGACATAGCCCTGGTCTTCGTTGGGGACAAAGCCGGTCGGCGTGATTGCAAACAAATGGTAAATGCTCCAGAGGAAAAAGAGCAGCAGGCCCAGCGCAATTATCCAGCGCTTGATAACCAGCTCTACCGCGTGGCCAAACCCCCGGGTTAGCGCGTCAACCTGGCGGTTGAACCAGGCGAAAAAGCCCCGCTGTGGCGGCGGGTTATGCTTCAGCATCGCCGCACACATAGCCGGCGTAACTGTCAGGGCAAGAAACCCCGATATGACCACCGACACCACGATGGTTACCGCGAATTGCTTGTAGAGCTGGCCGGTGGTACCCGGCAGGAAGGCAGCGGGGACGAATACCGAGGCCATTACCAGCACCACGGCCACCAGGGACGTGGAAATCTCCCCCATGGACTTGATGGTGGCCGCCCTGGGCGAAAGGTCGTGTTCATGCATATTGCGTTCAACGTTTTCAACCACGACGATGGCATCATCCACCACCATACCAATGGCGAGCACCAGCCCGAACAGGGTAATCAGGTTGATGGAAAAACCCAGCGCCAGCATGCCAGCGAACGTGGTTATCAAGGCCACCACGATGGCGACCGTGCAAATGATGGTGGTGCGGAAGCTCTGCAGAAACAGGAACACCACCAGCACGACCAGCAGCACGGCTTCGAACAGGGTGTGGATCACCTCCTCGATAGAGATTTTGACAAAATCGTTGGTATCCAGCGAAATGATGTAGTCCAGGCCCTCTGGAAAGCGCGACTTCATGTCCTCAAGTGTTTTGCGGACACCCGCCGAGACCTTGAGCCCGTTGGCTCCCGGCTGCAGGTACACGGCGATAAACGTGGCCGCCGTCCCATTCAGCTTGGAATCGACTATGTACTGGCGCAGGCCGACCTCAGCGCGGGCCACATCCCCCAGTCTCACAATGGCGCTATTGCTGGAATCCGCACGGAGAATAATATTCTCGTACTCCTTTGGATCTACGAAGGGAGCCTGGGTCACCACCGGAAGCGTCAACTGTACCGCGCCGTCTGTAGGCTGTTGGCCGATCTGACCGGCACCAAACAAGGCATTCTGTTTGTTGATCGCTGTGGCGATATCGCTGGTCGTAATGCCCAGTGACGCCATTTTGTCCGGATTCATCCAGATCCGCATGGCCTGGTCCGGTACCCCCATGATCTGGGCCTGACCGGCGCCGGGCACCCGCTTGAGCGCATCCAGAATGTACACATTGGCGTAATTGGCGATGTAATCCGCGCTGTAGCGATCGCCCTTCCCGTATACCCCGATCAGCATCATGATGGACGATGATTTCTTCTGCACCGAGACGCCTTGCTGGGTAACGGCCGTTGGCAATTGCGGCAACGCGAGGTTGACCCGGTTCTGCACCTGCACCTGGGCGATGTCGGGATCGGTATCCAGCGAGAAATACACTGTCATAGACAATTGCCCGGTCGCCGAACTGGTCGACGTCATATACAGCATATTGTCGACCCCGTTGATTTGCGCCTCAATGGGTGCGGCTACGGAATCAGCCAGGGTTTTCGAGTCGGCACCGGGATAAGTCGCCGAGACATTCACCTGCACCGGGGTAATGGTGGGATACTGCTGCACCGGCAGCGTCAACATGGCGACCGCGCCCGCCAGGCACAACACAATCGCCACCACGCTGGCAAATACAGGACGCTCGATAAAGAATCGCGAGAACATAACCGCCGGGCCCCGCCTACTTGCTTGCCGTTGAGTTCGAGAGGCTTGCGCCCTCGGTGTCTACCGCCTCTGTCACCTCAACCGCCGCGCCGGGCGACAGTCGCAACGCCCCGTCGACGACAACACGATCCCCGCTGGCCAGCCCCTCGTCTATAAACCAGCTGTCACCATGCCAGTTGCCGACATCTACCGGGCGAATCTCGGCCTTCCCCGCGTCAGTCACAACCCAGACAAAATGCCCCTTGGCACTTTGTTGCACCGCGCGCTGGGGTACCAGCACGGCATTGGGCCGCGTGGCGCCAACCAGCCGGGTGCGCACATACTGATTGGGGCGCAGCACACCCTCGGGGTTATCGACCACGGCGCGAATCAGGAACGTTCCCGTGTCGGGGTTATAGGACGGGTCGGCGAAATCGATCTCGCCTTTCTGCGGGAAAAGCGTGCCGTCCCCCAGCTCTATCTCGACGGTAAAACGGTCACCCTCCGGCGCCCTGAGCCGCCCTGCCTTCTCTTCCCGACGGATGCGCTCCATGTCGTTTTCCGACAGGCTGAAGTTGATCCACATGGGGGAGAGCACGGAAACCGTTGTCAGCTGGGAGTTCATGGCATCGAGATAGGTACCATCGGCCACCGCTGAAAAGCTGCTGACACCATCTACCGGTGAGGTGATGGTAGCGTAGGACAGATCGAGCTGCGCCGACTCCAGATGCGCCTTCGATTGCGCCACGGCCGCTGCCGACTGCTCGTACTGACCGCGCGCATCGTCGAGGTCCCGTTGTGACAAGGCGTTTTGTTCTACCAGGGGCTTGGTGCGCGCCAGGTTCGCTCTTGCCACTTCCAGGGCGGCCTCATTGCGCTGCAACGCGGCCGCGGCCCCATCAACCTGGGCCTGGAAGGGTCTTTTATCCATTTCAAAGAGAACCTGCCCCGCCTTGACTCTCGCTCCCTCTGTATAGACGCGTTTTTCCAGGAACCCGGACACGCGCGCCTGAATATTCACCGCCTGGGAACTCTGGGTCTGGGCGACAAATATGGTTGTTACGGGCACATCTTCGGGTTTTACGGTGAGCACCGTAACGGCTACCGGCGGTGGGGCGTCGACCGGCGCCTCCGAGCCACTACACGCCACCAGTTGAAGCGCCGCCACCAGGACCAGCGACAGACGCAGGAATACGCAGGATTTCCGGGTGTATCTGCAACTCATGGGCAAGCCTTGGTCATGTTCTCGTGTTTGTTTTTCGCGGGCTATATTATTGAACTCTGGCGGTCATAGGAACCGATTAAACCCAATTAAGTTTCATTAAATCCAGGTTCGGCTTTTTGCAGGCACACAGGTTACACAATTGCTACATCTGGAGGAGACCCGGCTCGTAAAAGTACCGACAAGAACGGTCTCGGAAAGCCAGGCGTGGAATTGACCGGGCTTGTGCGTCCAACACCTCAATCCCGGGGCCGCCGTCGAGATTCTGAGACGATTGATTGATATACTGTGTGCCTATTGTCGACGTAGTCCCTCAAATGACAAGACTCACTCTTTTGATCACCTGCATGGCGCTTGCAGGCTGCATGTCTGCAGGCCCCACACTCGTCAGCGGTTCACGCACCGACTACAACATGGTATTGCGACAGGCGGACGACCAGCAGATGCTGTTGAACCTGGTGCGGTTGCGCTATCGGGATCAACCCATGTTCCTGGAAGTCAGTGCGCTCAATACCCAGTTCTCTATCA
>JAGRIK010000173.1 GCA_020443325.1 Halioglobus sp. | reverse complement strand
CGTACCCCAGTAGGCGTTTCACCAAGCGAATCACGTGGAGCGACTGAAACGCCTACTGGGGTGCGAGCCCGTCGCCAACGACCATCCCCTCGACAGCGCTAAGAGAAAATTCATCTCGTCGCTATTCAAGGCGAAAACAAGCCGAGATGCCAGATCAAGGTTTTCAACACGCTGCTAGATTTTGTAGCTGGTGCGCGTCATGAACCTGGAGACGGATGTCATCGCTTCTTTCGCGCGCAGCGGAAAGTCAGTGCCGCCTGCTTCCAGTGCTTTTGCACCGTGGCGCTGTTCGTCCACCAGCATTTGCTGAAGGATCAGCTGGGACTTGCGATCCTCGTCCGGGAGTTGCCTCAGGTGGTCGTGCAGGTGGCTGCAGACCTGTTCCTCGGTTGCTGCCACAAACCCGAGGCTCACCCTGTCACTGATCGCCCCGGCGATTGCGCCCAGTACGAATGACATCCCGTACCAGGCCGGATTCAGGTAGCTCGTGTGGCTGCCCAGTTCGCGCAGGCGTTGCTCGCACCATACCAGGTGGTCAATCTCTTCCTGGGCCGCCTCGGACATCTCCTTGCGCACAGTGGGCAGTTTTGCCGTCAGTGCCTGGCCCTGGTAGAGCGCCTGGGCACAGACTTCGCCCGTGTGGTTGACGCGCATCAGGCCCGCGACGTGTTTGCGTTCCGCCTCCGAGAGTTCGGTGTCCGTATGGTCTTGCGCCGGTGAGGGCCGGCGGGCGTGGTGGCCGCGGTTGGTGATGGTTTTCATCACCGAATCCGCTTCAGAAATCAGTTTGTCGAGCAGGGAGAGGCGACGCTTTTGCATGGTGGGTTCCCGCGCGGTTCCTTGTCTTGAAGAGGGCTGCCCTAACTATAGCGCGCTATCGCCCGCCAACCAATGTCACGGCGCAGGGTCATGCCGTCCCAACTGATCTTGTCGGCAGCCTCATAACAGGCGCGCTGGGCGCTGGCGATATCGCTGCCGAGTGCTGTGACGCACAGAACGCGGCCGCCGCTGGTGACGATGTTGTCCCCGGAGCGCGCAGTACCGGCGTGGAAGACCTTGATCGCATCCGCTTGCGCCGCGTCCAGCCCGTGTATCGGCATGCCCTTCGCATAGTCGCCCGGGTAGCCGCCGGCGGCCAGTACCACACCGATGGCGCAGCGCTCATCCCACTGCGCTTCAACCTTGTCCAGCGTCCCATCCAGTGCACTGTTGCACAGGCTCACGAGATCCGATTGCAGGCGCATCATGATGGGCTGGGTTTCCGGATCGCCAAAGCGGCAGTTGTATTCTATAACCCGTGGCTGGCCCGCAGCGTCAATCATCAGGCCGGCATAGAGAAACCCCGTGTAGTCATTGCCTTCAGCCGCCATGCCGGCCACAGTCGGCAGAATGACCTGCTCCATGACGCGCTGGTGCACCGCCGCATCCACTACCGGCGCGGGAGAGTAGGCCCCCATGCCGCCCGTGTTGGGCCCCGTATCGCCCTCGCCGATCCGCTTGTGGTCCTGGCTGGTCGCCATCGCCAGCACGTTCACACCGTCCACGATCACGATAAAGCTGGCCTCTTCGCCGGGAAGAAACTCCTCAATCACCACCCGGCACCCGGCCTCACCAAACGCATTGCCCGCCAGCATGTCCGTGACCGCCGCCTCCGCCTGCGCCAGCGTCTCCGCCACAATCACACCCTTGCCAGCGGCCAGGCCATCCGCCTTGACCACGATCGGCGCACCCTGCTCGCGCAGGTAAGCCAGCGCCGGTTCCAGTTCCGTAAAGTTCGCATAGCTGCCGGTGGGAATATTGTGCCGCGCCAGGAAATCCTTGGTAAACGCCTTCGAACCCTCCAACTGCGCCGCACCCTTGCTGGGCCCAAAACAGCGCAGTCCACGCGCCTGAAAGTAATCCACCACCCCTTCCACCAGCGGCGTCTCAGGCCCGACAATCGTCAGCCCGACATTGTTCTGCTCCGCAAACTCCGCCAGCCCCGCAAAATCCATCGCATCGATGGCTACATTCTCAAGCCCCGCTTCCATCGCCGTACCGGCATTACCAGGCGCGACGTAAACCGTCTCCACGTCAGCCGACTGGGCAGCTTTCCACGCAAGCGCATGCTCACGCCCGCCACTGCCAATGATCAAAACATTCATATTATCCCTCTAGTGAGAATGAGACTGAGAAAAAGCTCGAGGTTGGCAAGGAGGCTGTTGAGTGGTTGTGGCCTGTCGGGACCGTGCGAGGCAGGACGCCGAGCTCGAGCCCCCATGGATGGGTTCACGGCGTGTCCCGACAGGCCACAACCGCTCAACAGCCGCTCATCCAGCGAAGGCAGCCCCCATAACCGCTAATGTCGAAAATGCCGCATCCCAGTAAACACCATCGCCATCCCATGCTCATCCGCCGCCGCAATCACCTCATCATCACGAATCGACCCCCCAGGCTGTATCACCGCAGCAATACCCGAAACCCCGGCATTATCAATCCCATCGCGAAAAGGGAAAAACGCGTCGGAGGCCATCACAGACCCCTTAACAGGCAGCCCCGCATGCTCCGCCTTGATAGCGGCAATACGGGCAGAGTTGATACGACTCATCTGGCCGGCACCGACGCCGACCGTCTGGCCGTTGGCGGCGTAGACAATGGCGTTGGATTTGACGAACTTGGCCACCTTCCAAGCAAACAACAGATCCTGCCACTGCTGCTCCGTGGGCTGCAGTTTGCTGACCACGCGCAAATCGTCGCGGGTAATCATGCCGAGATCGCGATCCTGCACCAGCAGGCCGCCATTGACCCGCTTGTAGTCCAGCGCAGGCCCGCTCGCGGACCACTCGCCGCAGGCCAGCAGGCGCACATTCTTCTTGTCAGCGACCAGTTTTGCCGCCTCATCACTCACGCTCGGCGCGATAATGACTTCCACGAACTGGCGCTCGACAATGCTCGCAGCGGTAGCCGCGTCCAGTTCACGGTTGAACGCAATAATCCCGCCAAAGGCCGACTCTGTATCCGTGGCAAAGGCCAGGTCGTAGGCCTTACTGATGTTCTCGGCAACCGCCACACCGCAGGGGTTGGCGTGCTTGACGATCACACAGGCCGGTTGCTCGAAGTTCTTGACGCACTCCAGTGCGGCATCGGTATCGGCGACGTTGTTGTAGGACAGTTCCTTACCCTGGATCTGGCGGGCGGTGGCGATGCCCGCTTCAGCGGGATTGGCCTCGACGTAGAACGCCGCCTGCTGGTGCGGGTTTTCGCCGTAGCGCATGTCCTGTGCCTTGTGAAACTGGGTATTGAACGTGCGCGGGAAACCGGCTGAGCCGCCGGGTACCAGTGTGCCGAAGTGATTGGCGATGGCGCCGTCGTAAGCCGCCGTATGCTCATAGGCCTTGATGGCCAGGTTGAAACGGGTCGCCAGCGACGTGCTGCCATCGTTGGCCTGCATCTCACTGAGGATGTCGCCGTAATCGGAGGCGTTGACCACGATATTCACGAAACGGTGGTTCTTGGCCGCCGCGCGCACCATTGTCGGGCCGCCGATGTCGATGTTCTCGATGGCGTCTTCCAGCGTGCAATCGGGTTTGGCGACGGTGGCCGCAAAGGGATAGAGGTTGACCACGACCATATCGATGGGGTCTATGCCGTGCTGCGCCATCACGCTGTCATCCTGGCCCCTGCGGCCCAGGATGCCGCCGTGCACCTTGGGGTGCAGGGTCTTCACGCGGCCGTCCATCATTTCCGGGAAACCTGTGTAGTCCGCAACCTCAGTCACGTCCAGTCCGGCATCTTGCAGCAGGCGGTAGGTGCCGCCCGTCGAGAGCAGTTCCACGCCCATCTCGCGCAGCGCACCGGCGAATTCCGCGATACCCGATTTATCAGAGACACTGATCAGGGCGCGTTTGACCTTCACGAGATCACTTTCACTCATAGCGTTGTTTATCCTAGTTCCGGTCGGAGATCAGGTCGTACTGCTTGAGTTTCTTGCGCAGCGTGCCCCGGTTGAGGCCCAGCATGATCGATGCCCGGGTCTGGTTATTGCGGGTGTACGCCATGATTTCCGCCAGCAGGGGCGCCTCGACTTCAGCGAGGACCATCTGGTAGACGTCGCTGGACAGTTGCCCGTCCAACTGCTCCAGGTAATCGCGCACTGCAGTGGTCACGGCCTCGCGCAGGTGGCTTGCCGCGGGCGCAGTCGATGGGGTGAGGTCGTTCGCGGCAGTCAATTCTCCCGCCGCGTTGGGTTTTAGGGATTCGGCCCTGATCATGCTGCTAGTTCCTTCTCGAATTCGATGTCTGACAGCTGGAGTATGAAGTGTAGCTGCTCTTGTGGATGTGCAAGTTGATTAAATAATTTTCGCTGCGCCAGCGCGTCCGCTCTCGCGGCCAGGTACCAGCTGACGTGCTTGCGGGCGATACGCACGCCCATGAAGTCGCCGTAGAACTGATGAAGTTGTGAGACATGGCGATGGATAATCCCCATCTGCTCCTCGCTGGTGGGGGCCGCAGGCGTTCGGCCTGTTTCCAGGTGTGCCGCAATCTGCCCACACAGCCAGGGCTTGCCCTGGGCGGCCCTGCCGATCATCACGCCGGCCGCGCCGGTATGCCTGATCACGGCCGCAGCCATCTCCGGGGAGTCGATATCGCCATTGGCGAAGACCGGAATCCCGGTGGTGGCAACAATGTTTGCAATGGTGTCGTATTCCGCCTGGCCGCTGAATCCGCAGGCCCGGGTGCGGCCATGTACCGCCAGTGCCGCCACACCGGCATCTTCGGCGATGCGGGCGATGGTCGGGCCATTTCTGTTCCCGGGGGAGGTGCCGGTGCGAATCTTCAGCGTGACGGGCACGTCCACCGCAGCGGTGACCGCGTTCAAAATGGCCTCCACCAGTGACTCATCAGCCAGCAGCGCGGAGCCGGCCGCCTTGCGGCACACCTTCTTCGCCGGACACCCCATGTTGATGTCGATGATCTGGGCGCCGCGTGCCACGTTGTACCGGGCGGCCGCTGCCATTTCCTGCGGGTCGCTGCCGGCTATCTGTACCGAGCGCGGTGCGATCTCCCCGTCGTGCTGGCTGCGCCACTGCGTCTTGGCCGAATTGCGCAACCGGGGGTTGGCACTGATCATCTCAGATACCACGAGTCCGGCCCCAAACTCGGAACACAGTCGGCGAAATGGCAAATCGGAGACACCCGCCATCGGCGCCAGGGCGACGCGATTGGGCAAAGTGTACGGTCCGATATTGAGCATTGGATTTTGTCTGGAAGAAGGCTTTGAAAAAGAGGCGGTATGATACTCGCTCGGGGGAAAGTGTGAAAGGACAGCTGAGTAAAAAAGCGGCGATTCCGAGTGTCGCTTTCTACTCAAGTTGTCGTAGGCACTTGTATCATTAGTCTTGGTTCGGATTGGAATCTGCCACGTGTTGAGCGCCTGAGAGATAGAGTTGCGGGCGTGACACGCCAAAAAGCGCACATCCATGTGCAGGCTCGGGTGGCGACGTCCTGTCGCCACACGGTCCCGCCCGCAACTCTATCTCTCAGGCTCCCGCCCAGTAAGCGGCAGTGTCTCAAGATCAGCATCGTCGGATCGAATTTCTTAGCGGGGTACTAGGGTGTCGTTCTTTCTTGCGAGTATTAACGCTAGCGAGGAGGGAGTGTTCCACGAAGGCACACCCAGCCGTCTTTTTCGCCGACGATGGCGATGGGCAGTCGGTCGGCGTAGTGCTCACACAGCGCCTCGGCCTGGTTTTGCAGGAGGCCTGAGAGCAGCAGTGTGCCGCCGGGTTGCAGGAAGTCGAGCAGGGTCGCGGAGAGTTCGATCAGTGGTCCGGCGAGGATGTTCGCGATGACGAGTTCGGCCTGTTGCGACCAGGTTTGCTGATCCACATCCTGGGGGAATGCGACTGTGAGCTGTTGGGCAGCGATGTTGTTGCGGGTTGCGTTGTCGCGGCAGGCGGCCAGGGCCTGGGGGTCGTTGTCTACGCCAAGGGCGCGTGCGGCGCCCAGTTTTAGTGCGGCGACTGCGAGGATGCCGGAGCCGCAGCCGTAATCGACGATGGTCTGGCCGCTTAATGCCAGGCTGTCGAGTTGCGTCAGGCACAGTGCGGTGGTGGGGTGGGTGCCGGTGCCGAAGGCGAGGCCCGGGTCCAGCATCAGGTTTACTGCATTCGGGTCGGGCGGCTCCAGCCAGCTGGGGCAGACCCACAGGCGTTCGCCAAAATGCATGGGTTGGTAGTGTTGCATCCACTCGCGCTCCCAGTCCTTGTCCTCCAGGATCTCAACGCGTGGGTTACTCGTTTGCAGCAGGTGCTCGGGGAGGTCCTGCATGACACGTTTCATATCGGTGTCTGCGGGGTAGAGTCCGGTGATGCGGGTCAGGTTCCACATCGGTGTTTCACCCACACCGGGTTCCAGCAGTGGTTGATCGGCGTTGTCTTCCAGGGTAACGGCCACTGCGCCGCTGGCGAGCAGGGCATCGTCCCACTCCGCGATCTCCGGGCGCTGCGCATCCACACGCAATTGCAGCCACGTCATTGCTGGCGTTGCCGTGGCGTGTGCCTGGCGGCGAACGCCGCGCTACTCTTGCAGGCGTTTTTCGAGATAGTGAATACTCACGCCACCCTTCTGGAACTCGGGGTCACGTGCCAGCTCCCGGTGCAGGGGTGTGTTGGTGCGGATGCCTTCCACTACCAGTTCGTCCAGCGCCTGGCGCATTTTGGCCAGCGCGATGCTGCGGTCCTCGCCGTAGCAAATAATTTTGGCTATCAATGAGTCGTAGTAGGGTGGCACGGTGTAGCCATCGTACAGGTGTGAATCCACGCGCACACCCAGGCCGCCCGGTGCGTGGAACGTGGTGACCTTGCCCGGTGATGGGAGGAAAGTCTTGGGGTCTTCCGCATTGATACGGCACTCGAACGCGTGCCCGCGAAACGTGACTTCGCTTTGTTTGAAGGACAGTGGCAGGCCGCTGGCAATGCGCAGCTGTTCCTTGACGATGTCGATACCGGTGATCATTTCGGTGACCGGATGCTCCACCTGGACGCGCGTGTTCATCTCGATAAAGTAGAACCCCTCGTCCTCGTACAGGAACTCGAAGGTGCCGGCTCCCCGGTAACCCAGGTCGATACAGGCCTTGACGCAGGACTCGGCGACCGCATCGCGCACGTCCTGCGGGATGCCCGGCGCGGGCGCTTCCTCGAGGACTTTCTGGTGGCGGCGCTGCAGGGAGCAGTCCCTGTCACCCAGGTGAATTGCGTTACCCTGGCCGTCGGCGAGTACCTGTATCTCCACGTGGCGCGGCCGTTGCAGGAATTTCTCCAGGTAGACGACAGCCGAGCCGAACGCGGCGGCCGCCTCGGACTGGGTGACCTGGATCGAGCTGAGCAGGTCAGCCTCCTCGTGAACGACGCGCATGCCGCGGCCACCGCCGCCTGCCGCTGCCTTGACGATAACGGGGTAGCCGATGCGGCGGGCTATCGCCAGCGTCTGTTCGTCGTCACCGGTGATGGGGCCATCGGAGCCGGGTACGGTGGGGACGCCGGCCTCTTTCATCGCCTGGATCGCGGCCACCTTTCGGCCCACCAGCCGGTGGGGGTCGCGGGTGGGGCCGATAAAAATAAAACCACTTTTCTCCACCTGGTCGGCAAAGTCCGCGTTTTCTGCCAGGAAGCCATAGCCGGGATGGATGGCGGTCGCCCGGGTCACTTCTGCGGCGCTGATGATCGCCGGTACATTGAGGTAGCTGTCGATGGAGGGCGCGGGGCCGATGCAGACGGCCTCGTCTGCCAGCAGGACATGCTTGAGTTCGCGGTCTGCCTTGGAGTGAACGGCCACTGTCGGGATATCCAGCTCCTTGCAGGCCCGCAGCACGCGCAGTGCAATCTCACCGCGGTTGGCGATGAGTACTTTTTCCAGGATGGGCATAGGGGTGATCCTTACACAATCGAGAACAGTGGCTGGTCGAACTCGACCGCTTGCCCATTCTCAACCAGGATAGCCCCTATCTTGCCAGCCTTGTCGGCCTCGATCTGGTTCATCATTTTCATGGCCTCCACGATGCAGATGACGTCGCCGACATTGACCTCCTGTCCCACTTCCACAAAGGCGGGGGAACTCGGTGACGGGGAGCGATAAAACGTACCGACCATCGGTGACTTCAGTTGATGACCGGCCGGGCTGGTCTCGGCCGGAGACACCGCTGGCTCAGGTGTGTGAGCGGGCGGGGGTGCGGGGGCCGGCGGGGGCGCGGCGTAAACGGGCGCAGCCTGGGCCGCCATCGACAACGCCGCGGCGCTGTTGCGGCTGATGCGCACCGACTCCTCGCCCTCCTTGATTTCAATTTCATCGATGTTGGACTCTTCCAGCAATTCGATCAGTTTTTTTACCTTGCGAATGTCCATAATACGGTCTCGTTTATTGTGTTTACGGTTTTTCCAATTTACTGAGCGCGGCCTGCAGGCCCAGCTCATAGCCCTGTGCTCCCAGTCCGCAGATGACGCCCAGCGCCAGGTCCGAGAAGTAGGAGTGCTGCCGGAATTCTTCCCTGGCGTGCGTGTTGGACAGGTGAATTTCGATGAACGGAATACTCACTGCAGCGATCGCATCGCGCAGCGCCACACTGGTGTGGGTGAACGCGGCGGGATTGATGAGGATAAAATTGACGCCTTCGCGCCGGGCGTTCTGCACGCGCTCCACCAGTTCATGCTCCGCGTTGCTCTGCAGGTGTACCAGCTGGTGTCCCCGCGCTTGGGCCTGCTGCTCAAGCTGCCGGTTGATATCGGCGAGGGTGGTGCTGCCATAAATGTCGGGTTCGCGCTCGCCGAGCAGGTTGAGGTTGGGGCCGTGTAATACAAGAATGGTCGCCACTTGGATGGCACTCCCCGCTGGTGCACGATGAATCCGGATTCTCGCCGAAATATCAGGGGCTGTCTACGAATATCAATCAGTTTGTGAATTTTGGCAGAATATAGCTGCCGTATTGCAGAAGTTAGGTAGATTTAGCATTAGCGGAGCGAAGTGCCAGAGGGGTATGGGGCAGTATCCGCAAAGTCGTTAAAATGGCTAAACCGCGGCAAATTCCCTAAAACGTGGCGGCAAAATCGGGGTTTTTGCCTGAAATTGATTGCAGGGCGTCCAGGACGGTTTTCCTGGTCAATACCTGCGGCAGAATGATCGGGGGCTCAGCGGCATCGGGCGCATAGGCCAGGTAGAGGGGGATCCCGTTGCGCCCGTGTTTCCTGAGCAGCGCGGCAATGTCGGCATCCTGGTTGGTCCAGTCGGCTACCACGTAGACCACGCCGTGGTCAGCGAAGGCCTGCACCATGTCATCGGTGAGCAAGACGGCGGTTTCGTTGGCGATGCAGGTGATACACCAGTCGGCCGTGACATCGACAAACACGGGTTTGCCGGCGGCGCGCAGCGCAGCGACCTCTTCCTCAGACCAGGCGACATGTCCGTTTGCCAGCTGTGCCGCGCTGCGGGTGTCGGCGTCCAGTCCGCGCATCGAGCCAAGCCCTGCGGCGATAACCAGGCAGGCCAGTGCCAGTATGCGCCGCACACGGCTATCACTCCACAACCACAGGCCCAGCGCCAGGATGAGCGCGCCGCCCAGTGCGGCCGTCATGGTGTTTATCCCCGTCTGCCTGCCCGCCACCCAGAACAACCAGAGTGCGGTGGCGTATAGGGGGAATGCCAGGAACTGTTTGAGCGTCTCCATCCAGGCACCGGGTTTCGGCATCAGTGCGCGGGCCGCGCCACTGTAGCCGAACAGCAGCAGGGGTGCGGCCATTCCGGCGCCCAGTGCCGCGAAGATCAACAGGCCGATCTGCGGCGGCTGACTGGCGGCGAAACCCAGTGCGGTGCCCATGAACGGCGCGGTGCAAGGGCTGGCGACGACGACCGCGAGTACGCCCGTGAAAAAACTGCCGCTCAGCCCGCCGCGATTGGCGAGCCCGCTGCCGGCATTCATCAGGTTGCCGCCCATGGCGATGACACCGGAGAGGGACAGGCCCATCGCGATGAACAGGTAGGCCAGGGCGATGACGAAGCCCGGTGACTGCAGTTGAAAGCCCCAGCCAATCGCGCGCCCTGCCTGTTGCAGGACGATGAGCAGCCCGGCCACGAACACGAAACTCGCAATGACGCCGGCGGTGTAGAGCCAGCTGTGCAAATGGCGGTCGTGGTCAGTGCTGCGGGCAAAGCTGAGAATCTTCAACGACAGAATCGGGAACACGCAGGGCATCAGGTTGAGAATGGCCCCGCCCAGGAATGCCAGCGCCAGCATCAGCAGCAGGCTGTCGTTACTGGCGGCCTGCTCCTCCGGCTCCACCCGCGGCGTGGACTGTGCCGAGGGGGGTGGGATGGCAGTTACTGTCCCGCTGGCGAAATCCAGCTCGAAGTATTCCCTGTGCGGGGGGTAGCACAGCCCCGCGTCGGCGCACCCCTGGGAGGTGGCGGACAGGGTGGCCACCGGTGTGTCGCGCTGCAGTTCCAGTGTGATATCGGCACTGTTGTAGTGAATCTGCACTTCGCCGAAATATTCATCGTTGTGCAGCAGGCCCTGCGGCAGTTCGCTGTGCAACTCGACGGCACCTGCGTCATCTTCCAGGGTAAAGGCAAAGCGGTGCTGGTAAAGGTAGTAGCCGGGCGTGATCTCCCAGTGCAACAGGACATTGCGCTCGTCGAGGATCTCCACGACCAGTTGGTAGGCTTCCTCCACCGGGAGGAATTCTGGTGTGGACCCGCCCAGCGCACCGCGTTCAGTGTTGCCGAAGCCCTGCGCCAGGCAGGTACTGCTGATCAGTAATAGCAAGGCTGCGAGCGTTGCACGCATATCAAGTCCTCAATGGTAGCAGCGCCGTATGCCGCGCAGCGTTCGGGCCCGGATTGTACCAAGACTTTGCTGAAGTCGCGAAGTAGGGTGGGATCAGGGACGCCACGGATGGTACACTGCTATGACGCCTGCCAGGCGCAATAGTTTCCCGATTGGAGTGTAAACGTGAGCAAAGTTTGGATGGTGGCACTGGCGGCCACGCTTTTTCCGTTGGCCGCGGTGGCGCAACAGGATGCATCGCTGGAATTTGAGAATGTCTGGGTCAGGGCCATGCCGCCGTTTCAACCCAACTCAGCGGGATACCTGACGCTGACCAATCGCGGCAAAGCCGCAGTCGCCATCGTCGGGGCCAGTTCCAATGTGGCGGAGTCGGTGGAGTTGCACACCACGCGCGAAGTGGACGGACTGATGCGTATGGAGAAGTTGACGGGCCTGGCTGTCGCTCCGGGGGAGCGCGTTGAATTTGCCCCGGGCGGCAAACATTTGATGTTATTCGGGCTGGCGTTTAGGCTGGTACCTGGCGACGACGTACAAATCTGCTTCCAACTGATCACCGATGAAGAGGTATGTACGGACGCAGAAGTCCGTATGAGCGGCGATACGCCTGACGCGCAGGATCATCAACACCACCATTCGACAGAGTAATATCATGAATATATCAGCAGACTCCTCCTCCCCATGGATCAAGACAGCGGGAATCGTGCTCGGCGTTTACCTGCTGGGCGCGGTGCTACTCGGCATGTACTGGAGCATTACGCCCGAGCCCTTCAATGTGCGCGCCAACGCGCGTGCGCTGATGGCGGAAGAGGGTATACAGGCAGGTTCCAAGGCCAAACTGGTGACCGGCGCGGTCACGATGGGCACACTGATCGGCGTGATGGAAACCCTGCTGGATAAGCCGGGCGGCTATACCCACAACGACAGGTTTCCGCCGGGTGTGTGGCTGGACAATATGCCGAACTGGGAATACGGCGTGCTGATCCAGGTGCGCGACCTGTCGCGCGCGATGCGGGAAGTCTTCAGTCGCTCGCAGTCGCAATCCAAGGAAGATATCGACCTGATCGAGATGGAACCGCGCTTTCATTTCGACTCTGACAGCTGGATTCTGCCCTCCTCTGAATCCGAGTATCGCGAAGGATTGAAATACGCTAAAAAGTACTTCTATCGCCTGGCCGATAAAAAGGTGAGTGACGCCCAGTTCTATGCGCGCGCGGACAACCTGCGCTACTTCCTGGCTACGGTTGACAGCCGACTCGGCAGCCTCTCCCAGCGCCTCAGCGCCAGCGTGGGCCAGTTGCGCCTCAATACCGACCTGGCGGGGGATGCGGCGGCCAAGCAGTCCACCAAGGCGCCCATGGAGCAGATCGTGCGTACGCCCTGGACCGAAATTGACGACGTGTTTTACGAGGCGCGAGGCACGTCCTGGGCGTTGATTCAATTCCTGAAAGCCCTGGAAATCGACTTCGCCGACGTACTGCGGAAAAAGAACGCCCAGGTGAGTGTCAGGCAGATTATTCGCGAACTGGAAGGTACCCAGGAGCCCATGTGGAGCCCGATGATCCTCAACGGCAGCGGGTTCGGGCCACTGGCCAACCACTCGCTGGTGATGGCGTCCTATCTCAGCCGCGCCAATTCCGCGATCATCGACCTGCGCGATCTGCTGTCACAGGGATAAGGCGCGGTGACTCAGTCGTTGCTGTAGCGCAGGCGGGTGCCCGTCTCGAGTGAGAGGCGGATCTCCTGCGCGCTCAGCGCTGCGGGAAAGTAGGTGCCGGACAACTTGGCATCGAGCAGGCTGGCGCCCTCCAGGTTGGTGTTGCGAAAATCGATACCGCTGAGATCTGCGTTGCGAAAGTAGGAATTACTGAAGTCCAGTCCCGCTGCATTCATATTCCGCAGGTCGCGCCCGCGATAGTCACCGTTCTTGAGTTCGTCGGTATCCAGCGCATCGCGTTGTTCGTTGAATTCCTTGATGTTTTCGGTGCGCAGCAGCTGGTATAAAGGGTCTTGCTTGATAACGGGCTTGTCCATTGGATTACCTTACTGATGATTGTCGGGCCCGGTTGTCACCGGGTGGTCCGGCGCACCCTGCGCCTGTATGTCGGGACATAGCTTAAGCCACCGCGACGGCCAAGCCCAGCCCCCCTGCGCCAAACTGGAGTTGGAGTTTGACAGCACAGACTTATGCAGGATTTCTCCTGACCCGCAATTGGCGGGATACCCCGGGCGGAATCGAGCTCGAATTCTGGTTCAGCACCGGCGACGGACCGCTGTGCGCGCTGGTGCGCGGCGAACACAGTGTATTTTTCCTGGCGGAGAGCGCGCTGCCACAGGCGCGCAGCCTGCTGGGTGAGGTGCCCGGCCTGGAGGTCAGGCCGGTGCAACTGCGCAATTTTTCCCTGGCCCCGGTTGTCGGGCTGTATTTTCGCCAGTATCGGCAGGCGCGCCGCGCGGCGGACCAATTGCGCGCCGGCGGGCTCGACCCGCTGGAGGCCGATATCAACCCGGCCGATCGCTACCTGATGGAGCGTTTCGTCGCGGGTTCGGCGTTACTCCACGGCGAGGCACGCCGCCGCGGCCAATTCCTGTTGCTGGAAGACCCGGCTATCAAAGCGGGCGACTACCTGCCCGCGCTGAAGGTGGTGTCCTTCGATATCGAGACGGCGATGGACGGCCTGCAGTTGTATTCCATTGCGGTGCACGGTACGTCTCACGCGGGAGAGGAGCGCAAGGTGTTCATGCTTGGGGAGGGGGCAGAGCAGGCATTTGTCGCCGCCTGCGCCACCCAGGAGGAGGTACTGCAGTCCTTCCTCGACTGGATTGCGGACTACGACCCGGACGTGCTGATCGGCTGGAATGTGGTGAACTTTGACACCCGGTATCTGCAGCGGGTGGCCGATCACCTTGGACGGCGTCTGCTGCTGGGCAGGGAGCGGCGCCCCGGGCACTGGCGTGAACTGGATGAGTATGGCGAACGCCACACCGTGCAGTTCCCCGGGCGCGTGATACTCGACGGTATTGAGCTGCTGCGCGCCGCGTTCTACCGCTTTGAGAGTTTCTCGCTGGAGAATGTCGCGCGCGAGTTACTGGGCGAGGGGAAGTTGCTGCACGGCGGCGATCGCGGCGGCGAGATCACCCGCCTGTTCCACGAGGACAAGACGAGCCTGGCGGCCTACAACCTGAAGGACTGCGAGCTGGTATCGGAGATTTTCCAAACCACCGCAATGCTGGATTTCGCGGTGGCCCGTACCGCGATGACCGGCCTCAACCTGGATCGCATGGGCGGTTCGGTGGCCTCCTTCGACAATCTCTACCTGCCCCGCCTGCACCGGGCGGGCTATGTTGCACCCAATGCGAGCAGTGAGCACACTGCCAGCCCCGGCGGTTTTGTGTTGGACTCCATGCCCGGCATCTACGATCACGTGCTGGTGCTGGATTTCAAGAGCCTGTATCCCAGTATCATCCGCACGTTCTTTATCGACCCATTGGGCCTTGCACTGGCGATGTCGGGCGAGTTACCTGACGAGGCGACGGTGCCGGGCTACCTGGATGGGCGCTTCGCCCGCGAGGGGCATATCCTCCCCGCGCTGATCGCACAGCTCTGGCAGCAGCGCGATGCCGCCAAGGCCGCGGGTGACCAGCCCCTGTCCCAGGCGATCAAGATCATTATGAACAGTTTTTATGGCGTGCTGGGCACGCCGGGCTGTCGTTTCTTCGACGCGCGCCTCGCCACATCGATTACCCGCCGCGGGCACCAGATCCTGGGTCGTACCCGGGACGCTATTGAAGCCGCCGGGCACCGCGTTATCTACGGTGATACCGACTCCGTGTTCGTGTGGATACAGGATGCGGACTCGGACGAGCAGGCCCGGGCGGCGGGCGTGCAACTGGAACGCGATCTCAATGTGTGGTGGCGCGAGCGCATCCGCGAGGAGTTCGGGTTGGAGAGCGTTCTCGAACTGCAGTTTGAAACCCACTTCAAGCGCTTCCTGATGCCCACCGTGCGCGGGTCCGACAAGGGCAGCAAAAAACGCTACGCGGGTGTCGTGGCAGGCAAGGATGGCGACCAGCTGGTGTTCAAGGGGCTGGAAAGTGTGCGCACGGACTGGACGCGGCTGGCCCGGACGTTCCAGGAGGAACTCTACGGGCGGATTTTTCGCCAGGAACCCTATGTCGACTATGTCAAAGGCGTCACCGCGCGCGTCCTCGCGGGTGACGAGGATCCCCAGCTGGTGTATCGCAAGCGCCTGCGGCGCAGACTGGAGGAATACGAGCGCAATGTGCCACCGCATGTGCAGGCGGCGCGACTGTGTGCCGAGCGCGGCCTGCCGGTGCCGAGCCGGGGCAGCTGGGTGGAGTATGTGATCACGACCAGTGGTGCCGAACCGGCAGCCAAACCGCTGGCGCCGCTGGACTACCAGCATTATGTCGATCGCCAGCTGGCGCCCGTGGCCGATGGCATTCTGGGCTTTGTCGGCAGCTCGTTCAGCGCGCTCACCGAGAAGCAGATCGGCCTGTTTTAGGGCACCTCTGGGGCATTAACGCGTTGCGCAGAGCTGCCCTGGCCTGGCGTTACTCGCCAAAAAACTCCCGGCGCAGCGCCGGGTAATCTGCAGCGGGCAGGCGCGGGCCGTAGCTGGCGACGACTTTACCCGCCGCGAGACTGGCGAAACGGCCCGCCGTGGGGAAGTCCTCGCCCCTCGTGATAGCGTAGAGGAAGGCCCCCGCAAACATATCGCCGGCGCCGTTGGTGTCTACGGCCATCACCTTGTGGGGGGGGATCTCACTGAGCGTTTGACCATCGAAGGCCAGGGCTCCCTTGCTGCCGCGGGTGATCACAAAGCTGTCAGCGGTGGTTTTCAGTCTCTCCACGGCCACGTCCAGGCTTTTTGTCTGCGCCCAGCCCAGTGCTTCATCCTCATTGCAGAAAATCAGGTCCACGCGATCGCCGATCATCTCGGCAATGCCCTCGCGGAAAAACTCCACCATGCCGGGGTCAGAGAAGCTCAGCGCGGTCTTCACGCCGGACGCCTCAGCGATCTCGCGCGCCTTGATGGCTGCTGCCCTGCCGCTCGGGGACGTCACCAGATAGCCCTCCAGGTACACGTATTCCGAGGCGGCAATAGCCTCTGCATCCAGTTCCGCGGTGGACAGGGTTTCGCTGATCCCCAGGAAGGTGTTCATGCTGCGTTCGGCATCGGGGGTAATCAGCACGAGGCATTTGCCGGTGGTGCCCGCTGCGCGTTCGCCGTTGAAGCAGTGGTCCACACCGGCGGCTTCGAGGTCGGCGATGTAGATGTCGCCGTCCGGGTCATTGGAGACCTTGCACGACATAAAGGTTGGTCCGCCGAACTGTGCCGTGGCAATCATCGAGTTGCCGGCGCTGCCACCGCTGGCGTGACTGGCCTTGACCATGTGGCCCGCAAGGTGCTCGAGCAGTTCGCGCTGTCGCGCTTCATCGACCAGCGTCATCAGCCCCTTTCCGACGTTCATTTGTTCCAGCTCCGCATCGACAACCTTGATCTCGGTGTCCACCAATGCCGCGCCGATGCCATATGCCTTGTACTTCTTCATTCCGATTCGTCCACTGTGTTGAAATCAGCGCACTATTATCCTGATTCGCAGGGTGAATAACAGTGTTGCCTGCCCAATCGGTGGATTTGTTTGCCGGGTAAATTTGAACTCGAAGGTGAACACAATCGGAAAATTGCACGAGAGCTGGTGTACACTCGCATCCCATGTTTCGTACCAGCCATATTCTACTCAAACTCGCCCTGGTTGCCCTTGTCCTGGGGGCGTTGTTTGTGGTCTATCTCGATGCCCGTATCACGGCGACTTTCAGTGACAAGATGTGGGGTTTGCCGGCCAAGGTGTACGCCAGGCCGCTGGAGTTGTTCGCCGGGGCCGCCGTGTCGGCGGCCGATCTGTCCTACGAACTGGATGTGCTCGGGTACCGGCCGGTGGCCTCGCCGGGCAAGCCCGGGGACGTGTCGCGCAACCGGGATCGCTTTGACCTCTATACCCGTGGCTTCAACTTTCCGGGTGAGCGCGAGCCCGAGCGGCGTGTAGTGATCGAATTCAGCGGTGATCGGGTCAAGGGCCTGTCTGCCTCCGGGCGCACCGTTGACCTGATGCGGCTGGACCCTGTGCAGATAGGCGGTATTTTTCCCCAGCACGGGGAGGATCGCGTACTGGTGCAACTGGCGGATGTGCCCGAGCAGTTTATCCATGGCCTGCTGGCGGTGGAGGACCGCGATTACTACCGGCACTGGGGTTTTTCGATCATGGGCATCGCCCGGGCGGCCTTCAGTAATTTGCGCTCCGGACAGGTTGTCGCAGGCGGCAGCACGATTACGCAGCAGTTGGTTAAGAATTACTACCTGACGTCGGAGCGCACCATCGTGCGCAAGCTGACGGAAGTGGTCATGGCCGTATTGCTGGACCTGCATTACGACAAGAACCAGATACTGGAGAGTTACATCAACGAGGTGTATCTCGGGCAGGAGGGCCCGCGCGCGGTGCACGGTTTTGCGCTGGCCGCGCAGCACTACTTCGGCAAGCCGCTGGACCAGTTGAACCTGCCACAACAGGCGCTGCTGATCGGGATGATCAAGGGGCCCTCCCTGTACAACCCCGAGCGCAACCCGAAGCGCGCGCTTGAGCGACGCAATGTGGTGCTCGGCGTGATGGCGGAGCAGGGTGTCATCACTCCCGAGCAGGCGGCGGCTGCCCGGGACAAGCCGTTGGAACTGGACAGCGAAGGAAGTATCCGCGGTTCGTTCCCCGCCTACCTGGATCTGGTGCGCAGGCAGTTGCGGCGGGATTATCGCGAGGAGGATCTCACGACGAAGGGGCTCAGCATATTTACGCCGTTCGATCCGCTGCTGCAACGCCAGTTGGAGCGCAGTACCTCGGCCGTGCTGGATCAGCTCGATCCCACCGCGAAACTGCAAAGCGCCTCAGTTGTCACCCGGTTTGACACCGGTGAGGTGGCCGCGCTGATCGGCGGGCGCAAGACGCGTTTCGCCGGTTTTAACCGTGCCCTGGACGCGCGCCGGCCCGCCGGTTCCCTGCTGAAGTCTGCGATTTACCTCGCGGCGCTGGAGCAGCCGCGCAAGTATTCACTGGCTACGGTGTTGTCCGATACGCCCCTCACCGTGAACTCGGCGGGTGCGAAGGCTTGGCAGCCGCAAAACTTTGATCGCAAAGTGAACGGGGATGTATTGCTGTACCAGGCCCTGGCGCGTTCCTACAACCTGGCGAGTGCCCGCCTCGGTATGCAGCTGGGCGTGAATAGCGTTGTAGACATGTTGGCCCGACTGGGCGTCAAGGACGGCGTCCCGCGGCTTCCGGCGCTGTTTCTGGGTGCCGGTGAATACTCGCCGATGGACATGACGATGATGTACCAGACCATTGCCGCGGGGGGCTTCAGCATACCGCTGCGCAGTATTCGCGATATCGTTGATGCCAATGGCGAACCTCTGCGACGCTATCCGCTGGAATACGATCGCACCGTCAGCCTGCAATCCATGCACCTGCTGCACTTCGCGCTGCGTGCCGTGGTGCGAGAGGGCACCGGCGAGGGGGTTTATCGCTATTTGCCACAGAGTTTTGCGGTGGCGGGCAAAACCGGCCCCACTAACGATGGTCGCGATTCGTGGTTTGCCGGCTTCTCCGGCGATCTGCTGGCAGTCAGCTGGATAGGCCGCGACGACAACGGCAGTACCGGGTTGACCGGCAGCAGTGGCGCGCTGAAGATATGGGCCCAGTTTATGGCCGGCGCCAGTAAACAGTCCCTTGCCTACCGCATGCCCGACGGCATCCAGACACAGTGGGTCGATGGCCGCAATGGTTACCTGACCGGCGAGGGTTGCCCGCAGGCGGTCAAACTGCCTTTCATCGTCGGGTCCGAGCCGCAGCGGCGCACCGATTGCGCCCCGCGCGCGCCGGGGTCCGGGCCGCGAGGCTGGTTCGACGCGCTGTTTGGAGGAAACTGAAGATGAACGTGTCGCAATGCCTGACGCGGGTTGCTGTGCTGCTAATGATGGCGCTGCTGGCCGCCTGTTCTACCACCACGCAGCCCGGTGGCCAACCGGCACCACCGGTGGCAAAGCCACAGGCGCCTGTCATCGTGGCCCCCCCGCCCGCTACCGAGCACCAGACTCCGCCCCGCCCCGCCACCCACTCTGCCAGCGCCGCCTGGCAACCCCTGCTGGCAAAAGCCGAGCTGGCGTCCGAGCGCGGCGATTACGAACAGGCGCTGGCGCTGCTGGAGCGTGCACAACGCATTGACCCGGACAGCGCTGAGGTCTATCTGGGTATCGCCAGAACCCAGTTGGCGAAGGGCGATGTCGGGCAGGCGAGGGCGATGGCTGAGCGCGGCCTGTTGTACTGCTCGAGCGACTCCGTGTGCAGTGCGCTGCGAGCGTTTACGCGGTAAAACGTGTGCGTGCCTGCCGTTGGCTGGGCAGGGCATGTGCACTTGGTATGATGTTGTAACTGGATTGATTAGGGAGTGCGTGTTGATGTTGGTGTACCCACAAAGAGTTGTCGCCACCAGCCTTATGCTGCTGACGCTGGTCGCCTGCAGTGACAAGGAGGTCCCAATAGAGGCGCCACTCACCCGGCCGGTCAAGACCTTTGTCGTGGAAGGTGGCGTTGCGGATGCCGTGCGCACCTTTCCCGGTAGAGTAGATGCGAGTCAGCGTGCAGAGCTGTCATTCCGTGTGCCGGGACGGCTGCAGAAAATCCTGGTAAAGGAGGGCGACATGGTCGAGCAGGGCCAGATACTGGCGCGCCTGGATCCCGCCGATTACCGATTGGTTTATGAGGACAGGAAAGCCACGTTTGACAACGCGCAGAGCAATTTCAAACGCGGTAAAGAACTGGTTGCCGAGGGCAATATTTCCCGCATGGACTTCGATCGTATGGAGGCGAACTTCCGCTCCGCGTCTGCCGCGCTGTCGCAGGCGGAGAAAGACCTGGAGTACACCGTGCTGGAGTCCCCTTTCAGCGGGCGTGTTGCCCAGCGCAAGGCCGAAAACTTCGAGGAGGTACAGGCCAAGCAAACGATTTTTTCACTGCAAAATACCAGTCAACTGGACATTATCATCGACGTGCCGGAGTCGGTGATACGGATGGTGCGCAGCCTCGGTGAAGAACATCACTCCGTTGCCACCGATGAGCGCGTCGCCGTGACCCGGGCCTACGCCGAATTCGAGGGGCGACCGGGTGAACGATTCCCTCTCAAGCCGAAAGAAATCGCCACCAAGGCCAACCAGCAAACCCAGACATTCAGGGCGACATTCACCATGGCTTCGCCCGCCAAGTTCACCGTATTGCCGGGGATGACAGCCACGGTTGTCCTCGATCTAAGCCAGCTGATAGACGATGACAGCATCCTAAAACGCGTACCTGTGCGGGCGGTGCAGGGCGACAGCAGCCTCAAGCCGAGGGTCTGGGTGCTGGATCCGGAGAGCATGACTGTCTCGGCGCGTGAGGTGACAATCGGGCGCATGAGCGGCGCGATGGTCGAGGTGACCGATGGCCTGGCGGGCGGGGAGGAGATTGTCTCCGTAGGCGCACCTTACCTCGCGGAGGGGATGAAGGTGTCGCGCATGGCGGTGACCGAGCAGGCCGTTCCGCGCGCTGGCGATCCGCAATGAGCAGGTGGACTGATTCAGGGGCGCCCGCAGCATGAATATCGGGGAATTTTCGGTCGAGAACAAAGTCATCTCGTGGTTGCTGGTGGTCATCATGGTCGGTGGCGGGATCATTGCCTACGGCAAAATGGGCAAGCTGGAAGACCCGGCATTCACTATCAAGTCGGCAAAGATACTGACGCGCTACCCCGGTGCCACCGCACGCGAGGTGCAGGAGGAGTTAACCTATCACCTGGAGGATGCGATCCAGAAGATGCCGCAGGTGAAGCGTATCAAGATGTCGGTATCGCGGCCGGGCCTGTCAGACATCCTGGTGGATTTCAAGGATGAGTATAAGGCGGCCGATTTACCCAATATTTTTGACGAACTGCGGCGCAAGATTGCCGATGTCAAACCCTTGCTCCCGCCGGGAGCACAGGCCCCGATCATCCTCGACGACTTTGGCGATGTCTACGGCATTTACATGATGCTTACCGGTGCCGGCTATAGCTGGCGCGACCTGTATGACACCGCCGACGCGATCAAGAAGCAACTCGTGCTGGTGCCCGGAGTGCGCAAGGTTGTGATCGATGGCGAGCAGCGCGAGGTGGCGTACCTGGAGGTTTCTCGCAGTCGCATGGCCGAGCTGGGCATTGACCTGCAGCAGATTGGCGCTGTGCTGGGTTCCCAGAATGTGGTGGTCAATTCCGGAAACGTTCGAGTCGGCGATGACTACCTGCGTATCAGCCCTACCGGTAATTTCCAGTCTGTGCAGGAGATAGGGGACCTGCTGATCAGCGCCAGCGACAAGACCCTGGTGCGCCTCAGTGATTTTGCCACCATCACGCGGGCGTATGAGGAGGTACCCACCAAACTTTATTACGTCAACGGCAAGCCGGGATTGAGTATAGGCATCTCGATGGCGGCAGGCGAAAACGTGGTGCAGGTGGGTAAGGCTGTCAGTCGCAGGATGGAGTCCCTGCAGACCGTCATCCCGATTGGTATGGAGATGGTGTCGGTGTATGACCAGCCTGCGGAAGTGGAGAAGTCAGTGGGAGGCTTCCTGGTCAGTGTCGGCCAGGCGGTGGTGATCGTGATTGCAGTGCTGCTGCTGTTCATGGGTATACGCACCGGCATCGTGATCGGCGCGGTACTGCTTATTACCGTTGCCGGAACCCTGTTTTTCATGAACGTGTTCGCGATTGAGTTGCAACGTATTTCGCTGGGTGCGCTTGTTATAGCACTGGGCATGCTGGTGGACAACGCCATCGTTGTGGCCGAAGGCATGCTGGTGCGAATGGAAGCGGGGATGAATGCCACCAAGGCCGCGGGCGAGGCGGTGGGCAAGACGATCTGGGCGCTGCTCGGGGGCACGGTGATCGGCATCCTGGCCTTCTCAGCGATTGGTTTGTCGACAGACAATACCGGGGAGTTTGCCAGTTCCCTGTTTTACGTGATCCTGATTTCGCTGTCTCTGAGCTGGGTTACCGCGATCAGTACCACGCCGCTGCTATGTGCACTGTTGCTTAAACCCAATGCGGCAGCGGCTGACAAAGACCCGTATGCGGGCAAGTTGTTCCAGGGCTATCGCGCCGTGGTTTCTGCGGCGGTCAATCATCGCTGGGTGACCCTGGGTGTGGTGGTTGTGCTATTTGTGCTGGCAGCTGCCGGCTTCGGCAGCGTCAAAAGCGGCTTCTTTCCCGATTCCAATACGCCGATTTTCTTCGTGGACGTCTGGGAGCCGGAGGGTGTCGATATTCGGGTCACCCGCGATGACACCCTGCGCGTCAGCAATTTCATTCGTCAGCAACCGGGTGTGGTGCAGACAACAACGGTGATAGGTGGCCCCCACCAGCGGTTTACCCTGGTCTACGATGCCAAGGAGCCGACCCGGGCCTACGCCCAGATTATTGTGCGAACCGAAACGCGCGAGCAGATTGCGCCGGTGTGGGACGCAACGCAGGCATTTATGCGGGAGGAACTCTCGTGGACGGATCCGATAATCAAGGCCATGCGCATCGGCCCCGGTCGCGATGCCAAGATCGAAGCGCGTTTCTCAGGGCCGGATCCCGCTATTCTGCGTCAGCTGTCGGAGCAGGCACAGGCCATCATGCGCGCCAATGCGGAGGCTGTCGATATTCGGGACGACTGGCGTTCCCCGGTAAAAGTGGCGACACCCATTTTCAACGAGCAGGTAGGTCGCCAGTTGGGTGTCGATCGCGAGAGTCTCGGCGCCGCCATGCAATACGCCTTTGAGGGCAGCAACGTGGGGGTGTATCGCGATGGCAATCGGCTGTTGCCGATCCAGATGCGCGCACCGCTGGAGGAGCGCGGTGATATCGACAATATGCGCGATATCCAGGTATGGAGCCCGATAATGCACGCATCCGTGCCGGTGTCCCAGGTGGTATCCGATTACGAGACGCGCTGGGAAAACGCCGTGATTCGCGGGCGCGACCGTATCCAGACCATTATCGCGTCCTGCAATCCGCGCGACGGTGCAGCCAGCCCGTTGCTGGAGGTGCTGCGGCCCGAAATTGAGGCGATACCGCTGCCGCCCGGTTACACGCTGGAGTGGGGTGGCGAGTACGAGGATTCAGTGAATGCACAGGCGGGGCTCGGTGCGTCGCTGCCCGTGGGCTTTCTGCTGATGATACTCACCAGTATTTTCCTGTTCGGTAAACTCAAGCAGCCGCTGATCATCTGGCTGACAGTTCCCCTGGCCATTGTCGGCATCACCGCAGGCCTGCTGACGACCGGTGGTGCATTTGATTTCATGTCGATGCTGGGGGCGTTATCGCTGGTAGGGTTGTTGATCAAGAACGCCATTGTGCTGATCGAGGAGATCGACCAGCAAATCGGGACCGGCAAGGACGGCTTCGACGCGATCATGGATTCCTGTGTCAGTCGCATGCGGCCAGTGATGCTGGCGGCCGCAACGACCATTCTGGGGCTGATTCCGCTGCTGTCTGACGTGTTCTTTGTCAATATGTCCGTCACGATCATGGCCGGCCTGGGTTTCGCATCGGTGCTGACATTAATCGTGGTGCCGACACTCTACGCGGTGTTTTTCAGGATTCGGCGGGCGTAGTTGCCCCGTTGCGGCACACTAACGCAAAGCCCTCGTCCTGCGGCTCGAACGTCAGGTGCTGGTTGATGCAGGCCGGGGTTTCTCCCGCTGAATGACTGACGAAAATAAGCTGCGTGTCGCTGTGCTGTGCAATATGGTCCAGTGCGCGCAGCATCAGCCTGCGGTGGTAGCCGTCCAGTCCCAGAGTGGGTTCGTCCAGCAGCAGTATGACGGGGGATTTCACCATCGCCCGGGCTAGTAACACCATGCGTTGCAGCCCGAACGACAGGCCATCGAACTTCCCGCTGCTGTGCTCTGCAAGCCCCAGGGCGCGCAACCACTGTTCTGCGCTGGTGCGTTGTGCATCGCCCCAATCGTCGTACAGACCAATCGAATCAAAGAAACCCGATACCACTACCTCGACAACCCGCATGCCGCGTGCGAAATTCAGTTGCAGTTGCGTATCCAGCTGGCCGAATTTTTGTTTGATATCCCACACGCTCTCCCCGCTGCCGCGGCGCACGCCGAACAGGGTGATGTCCTGGCCGTAGGCCTTGTGGTTGTCGCCGGTGATAAGGCTCAGCAGCGTGGTCTTGCCGCAGCCGTTGGGGCCGGAAACACAGCAGTGGGTGCCGCGTTCCAGTATCCAGTTCACATCGTGCAGTACGGTGAAGTCCCCGTACTGCACCGAGACATTGTGCAGCGCCAGCAAGGGCCCTTCATCAGGCAGCGTATAAGGGCGGACAGCGGGTGCGGGCAGCGCGCCCAGCGGCGGCATCGGGGGGGTCATCAGGGCCGCCACATCGCTGTTGGCGAGAATGGCCTGGCGCGTGTTGCAGGCCACTACCCGCCCTTCATCCAGTACCATGATGTGCGAAATATCGGCGGGAACATCCTCCAGCTGCCGGCACAGCATGAGTACCGTGATACGCGACTGCAACAGCTCGGCGATGACGTGTTGCATCTCCAGCTGGCTGGCGCGGTCCAGTCCGTCCAGCGGGCTGTCGAGAATCAGCAGCGCGGGCTCGCTCAGGATGGCCGCGACCAGCAGAGTCTTGCGCATTTCGCCGGTCGAGATAAAGCGCAGGCCGCGGTGCAGGAAATGTCGCATGCGCAGGCGTTCGGTCCAGTAGTGAAAACGCTCATCCGGCTCGCGGCCACCCAGGATCAGGGCTTGTACCTGTGTGCCGGGGTCACTCGCGTCAGCGCGAAACTCCGAGTCATCCAGTTTCCTGTCGCGCTCGCACAATGCCCTGGCCTGCTCGAAGCAGACATAGGCAACACCGTTCTGCTCGAGTTCGACAGAGCGGGTCAGCGCGCCCGAAAAATGCGTGGCCTGTCGGCTGATGATCTTTGCCAGGCTGGTTTTACCCGAACCGTTGGGCCCCAGGCAGGCCCATTGCTGGCCCAACGCCAGCGTCCAGTTGATATTGCGCAACGCAGGTAGCGCGCGGTAAACAAGGCTGACATCGTGCAGCTCCAGCAAATTTCTCGTCGATTCGTTCTCGTCTACCATGCTATTCCTGATGATAAATGTGAGTGCCAACTTGTCAGGCTACCCTGCGACTGGCTTAATCGGGGTGTCACCCTAAGTTCTTTGCGAAAGGCGATCAAGTGTCAGTACCGCTGTTACAACTTATTGAAACCCGGCTCGGCGATCACGCGCCGGGTAAAAAGCTGTTGCGCCGGCTGATGAAGCGCTCTGCCGTGGCGATGATACTGCAGGTACGTGACGGCGAGCTGCACATATTAATGATAAAGCGGGCCGATCGCGAGGGGGACCCCTGGTCCGGGCACATGGCCTTTCCCGGCGGCCGTATGGACCGTGCGGACGCCAACGGCTACGCCGTGGCAGTGCGCGAGACGGAAGAGGAGGTGGGCCTGTTTCTCGGGGAAGAGGATCAGTGCATCGGGCGGCTCTCTGACCTCCACGCGCGCCCGCATCGAGGCCCTTTGGGCATGGCGGTCAGTCCTTTCGTGTTCCGCCTCGACCGCGAAGTGACGTTCACACCGAACCACGAGGTGGCAGAAGTCGTCTGGGTGCCGTTGGAGTTCCTGCTGGATGATGACAATCTGGCGGAGATGACCTGGCGCTACAAGGGCGCCGAAATAACCATGCCCTGCTACTGGTACGAAGGCCGCTGTATCTGGGGCTTATCGCTGATGATGCTGGGTGAACTGCTGGATCTCGTCGAGGGGAAGAAATCCCGCCAGGCACAATGGCGCCGCCAGATGTTTCTGCGCCGGTTCCGGCGTCGCAAGGAAGCCTAGCGCCTTGAATAGCAACGAGACGAGTTTTTTCGTAGCGCTGTCGGGGGTTTGGTCGTGGGCGACGGGCTCGCACCCCAGAGGGCGTTTCAGTCGCTCCACGTGATTCGCTTGGTGAAACGCCCTCTGGGGTACGAGCCCTGCATCCCAATGCTACGGCACGATTTGTGACGAACGTTAGATTGTGAGAAGCATGAATGGAACGTCTTTTTTTATCTAGTCGAATGGTATGCACTGAGGTTGTGGATGGAAAATGTGTTTCTCACCAAGCGAATTCGTTGGTCCGGCACTCCGGGAGCGACTGAGAAACACATTTCTATTCGTCACCTCAGTACCTACCATTCGGCTAACTCTAAAAATCTTAAACCCGGAACTTAAGAATCTAACGTCCGTCGCAAGTCGTGCCGTAGTATTGAGATGCAGGGCTTGTGCCCCAGTAGGCGTTTCACAAAGCGAATCACGTGGAGCGACTGAAACGCCTGCTGGGGTGCGAGCCCGTCGCCCACGACCAAACCCCCGACAGCGCTACGAGAAAAATCCATCTCGTTGCAATCCAAGGCGAAACCAAGCCGAGATGTCACATGAAGGGGTTGTGAACAAGCCGCTAGATACGGTTGGTCGGCGCTCGTGCAGGCATGGGTGTATTGGTCGATTCAAGGCTGGCCAGGGCTACTGGAATTCCGCGCTTTTTGGCCAGGTACATGGCCTTGTCCGCTTTTTCCTCCAGTTCATGCAACTGGCGCCCGTCAATTGGGAAGATCGCCACGCCGATGCTGCAGCTGAACTTCAGGATCTGTTGACGAACATACAACGGTTGCTCAATCGCCTGTGACAATTTATGGGCGAGGCGTGTAATCTCATCAGCCGATTTGACATCCTCCAGCACCGCGACAAATTCATCGCCCCCGAGGCGGGCGACCAGATCGGTTTCACGCAGGCAGTTCTGGACGCGCTGCGCAACCGCGATCAACAGCTTGTCGCCCGCCCCGTGTCCGTAGGTGTCATTGATGCTCTTGAATTCGTTGAGGTCCATAAACAGCAGGCCTGTCAGGCCGTCCTGCTCCGAGGCGCGCTGCAGCGCAAGTGCGATGCGTTCGTCGTAAAACCGGCGGTTGGGCAGTCGGGTTAGCTGATCGTGGGAGGACAGGTGTTCCAACTCCGAATTGCTGGCCTGCAGGCTTGTTCGCAAAGCCTTGTTCATTTCCGCGTAGATAATGATGACGCTGACAACGGAAATCGCCATTGCCGTGTAGGCCATCATCATCGCCATGCTGTGGTTCTCGGGCAGGATAATCTGTGTGAACTGGAAGCCCTGCCGCTCCGCCTGCAGCACACAGATCCAGATGGCGATAACCAGCAGTCCCCAGGATGCGCACAACGTAACGCTGCCCGCAATAGCTGCCATTGCGGGAGCGAGTACCAGTAAGGGGTAGGTGGGAGAACCGGTGCCGCCGAAAACGAAGCAGGCGGTTGTAAACGCGCCGGTATAAATGAGCAACATGATGTTGAGTGCGGCGATGCGGTCGCCGCGCAGGCGCAACAGCAGCATGCTTATCAGCACGCCGAGGATGCTGGCGACAAACAGCACGTTTGCGGCGATCTTTCCCTGCGGGGTAATGTCCATGAACAATGGGATTACAACCGCGAACAGGATGACCGTCAGCAACCAGAAGCAGCTGGTCATCACCAGTATGCGCTGCCGGTAGTTTTCCTCGTCCGCGCGCTCGTAGACCGAGCGGCCGGTACACAGGTGAAACCACCAGTTTCGAGCCTTTCTGAAAGGCACGGTTAACGAGTACATGGCTATATTGTTCTATTTATCTGGTACGCGATTGCGAGTTATATCCCATCGAGGCGATACTTGTCGCTAACTATTCTTCAATTATTGCTACTGGTTCTCGTTTCGCAGGAAAGAGCGGGTGTCCCGCTGGAGTTGGCGCAACGCGGGATCTTCCTTGCTGGCTTCAAGCAGCGCATCGCGCCCGAGCCTGCCCTGCACGAAATCCACGACCAGTTCCAGCAGCACGGGAGTCATTGGCGGGTCGCGCTCCCAGCGCGGTGTGTTTACCAGGCTGCCCGTCACATAGTCGCCGCTCAGGGCTAACCAGTAACCCCCGCAGCTCGACAGAATGTAGTCGCCGGGCCGCCCGTAGCTGATGTTGGGTGTGGAGGGGTTGAATCCCCCGGGGGCGTCTTCGGTGATCTTTTCGAGCGCCATCACCCATGTAGTGCCGATGGGGAAAAGCGCCACGTCGGGGCGGCAATAATCGGCCGTTTGCAACCAGATGCGCAAGGTTTCGGGAGGTTCCGGGTCGCGCAGCACGCGCGACACCGCCAGGTCGATGGAATTCCCCACGCTCGCGATTACGCTGCCACTGACCACCAGGTCCGTATCTGCCTGGACATCGGTGAACGAGCCACGCCAGAGACATTGGCATTCCGCGGATGCCGGTGGAGCGGCGAGGTACAGCGTCAACCACAACAGGAGAAAGGTGCGCATGGGCGGCTCACATCCCTTGCAGGGCCTGCGCCGCTTCCAGCGCGAAATAGGTCAGGATGCCATCACAACCAGCGCGCTTGAAGGCCAGCAGGGATTCCAGCACCACGGCTTCGCGGGGCAGCCAGCCGCGCTCAAAGGCGGCAACGTGCATCGCGTACTCGCCGCTCACCTGGTAGGCGAACGTGGGCGCGCGCAACTCCTGCTTCACCTGCCGCACAATGTCCAGGTAGGGCATGCCCGGTTTGACCATAATCATGTCCGCACCTTCAGCGAGATCCAGCGCGCACTCGTGCAACGCCTCGTCGCTGTTGGCCGGGTCCATCTGGTAGCTGCTTTTATTGCCGCCTTTTAGGTTACTGGCAGAGCCCACGGCATCGCGGAAGGGGCCGTAGTAGGCGGAGGCGTATTTTGCGGAGTAGGCCATGATCAGCGTGTTGGTGAAATTGTCGCCCTCCAGCGCCTGGCGGATGGCGCCGATGCGCCCGTCCATCATGTCAGAGGGTGCCACCACATCAGCGCCCGCGGCGGCATGTGACAGTGCCTGCTTCACCAGTATTTCGCTGGTCACGTCGTTCAGCACATAGCCGTCCGAATCGATGATGCCATCCTGGCCATGCGTGGTGTACGGGTCCAGCGCGACATCGGTGATCACGCCCAACTCTGGCAGCGCGTCCTTCAACGTCTTCACTGCGCGCTGCACGAGGCCGTCTTTGTTGAATGCCTCCTCGGCGAGCAGGCTTTTTTGCCCGGCGTCTACCACCGGGAACAGGGCGAGTGCCGGAATGCCCAGCTGGTGGGCCTGCCTGGCCGTCTCCAGTAGCAGGTCGACACTCAGTCGCTCGATGCCGGGCATAGAGGCAATCGCCTCGCGCCGGTTGCTGCCCTCCAGTACGAACACGGGGAAAATAAGGTCCGCCGCGCTCAATGAGTGTTCGCGCACCAGTTGACGTGAAAACGCATTGGCCCGCAACCGTCGCATACGGGTATGGGGAAACATGCCGCGCTGTGTGGTAAATGTCATGTATGAATCCTTGGTCAAAGACCGGCGAAGGCCACCTTGGCCGTCGCAATGGTTTGGGCGATGTCATCCTCGCTATGGGCGCTGGACATAAAACCCGCCTCATAGGAGGCCGGAGCGAGGTAGACACCCTGGTCGAGCATGGAATGAAAAAAGCGATTGAACGCCTCGCCGTTGCACGCCATTACCTGGTCGTAGCGGGTCACACTGGCTACCTCGGTAAAGAAGCCGCCAAACATTGTGCCGGCGTGATTGGTAGTAAACGGTACGCCGGCCGTGTCTGCCGCGCGCTGTAATCCCTGGCACAGTTGTTCGGTGCGTTTAAACAAAGGTTCGTAAAATCCCGGTTGGGAAATGATATTCAGCGTGGCGAGTCCCGCTGCCATCGCGACGGGATTGCCGGACAGCGTTCCCGCCTGGTATACCGGACCCAGCGGCGCGATCTGTTCCATGATGGCCTGTTTTCCACCGAAAGCGCCCACGGGCATGCCGCCGCCGATTACCTTGCCCAGTGTGGTCAGGTCAGCCTCTATACCGTAGTGGCCCTGCGCGCCCTGCAGGCCGAAGCGGAATCCGGTCATGACTTCGTCGAGGATCAGCACGGCGCCATTTTCGGTACACACGGAGCGCAGTGCCTCGAGGAATCCGGGGGCGGGCGGTATGCAGTTCATATTGCCGGCCACGGGTTCCACGATGGCGCAGGCAATCTTTGGTCCATACTCGGCGAAGGCGCGACGCAAGCCGTCGATATCATTGTAGGTGAGCGTCATGGTGTGATCCGCCAGCGCGGCGGGAACGCCGGGCGAACTGGGTACACCCAGTGTCAGGGCACCGGAACCGGCCTTGACCAGCAGGGAATCCGAATGGCCGTGATAGCAGCCCTCAAACTTCACGATGGTATCGCGGCCGGTATAGCCGCGTGCGAGGCGAATCGCGCTCATCGTGGCCTCAGTGCCGGAACTGACCATGCGCACCATATCCATGCCCGGCATGATGTTGCAAATACGCTCTGCCAGTTCAATCTCCAGTTCGGTCGGCGTCCCGAAGCTGAGTCCCTTCAGGCACTGCTGCATGACGGCCTCGCGCACAGCGGGGTGGTTATGACCCATCAGCATGGGGCCCCAGGACAGGACATAGTCGATGTAGCGTTTTCCCTGGCAATCAAAGAGGTAGGCGCCCTCGCTGCGCTCGATAAAAACAGGGGTGCCGCCTACTGCCTTGAACGCGCGCACGGGCGAGTTGACCCCGCCGGGGATGTGTTTGTTGGCGCGCTTGAATAACTGTTCCGAGGTGCTCATGGCGTATCTGTCCTGATCAATCATTGGCCGGCGCATAGCTTGCGGCTGGCGAGGGTGAAATTATCAGGGCTGTGGCGCACAATATCCAGTGGTCGCTGCATGGTCGCACGGAATAATCCGGGTGAGTCCCGTTCGGGCGTGTCGCCTGCCCGGAGTCAGGCTTTATGCATTGCCGGGTTGCAGCGGGTCCGGGGCATTTGAGAGCCACACGGTCTGGTAGGGCAGAAGTGTTAGCTGGTCCTCTCCCCCGGTGTACTGCTCGGTGGTAATGAGATCCCGCCAGTCGTCAGAATTGTTGAGGTTGATATCCGACCACGCAAGGTGCTGCGTGTTGTCAGTGATATTACTCATGCAGAAAATATGCTGCTGTTGATCCATACTCTCGCGACGAAAACCCACAACGCCTGAACCCAGGTGCAATGTGTACTGCACGGCATTGGGATGGAATGCGGGCTGGCGTCGGCGGATTGCAAGCAGAGATTTGAGGCGGGAGAATATGCGGGAGTGGTCGCTCGCGCTATCGTCCAGCACTTTACCGAGTTCGTGCAGGTTCCATTGGTGCCTGTTGATCGCGCGATAGTGCCCGCTGTTCTCGACGCGTTCGTAATCATTTCGTGTGCCGAGCAGGCTGTGAATGTAGATGCCGGGGATACCCTCAAGCGCGAGCATGATCGCGTGCGCACAGATGAACCGCTCCACACCCCAGTCATCGCAGCCGTTGATCGTGCCCTGGAGCGCATCAAAGAGCGAAATATTGATCTCGTAGGGCTTGCGCTGGCCGCACTCCAGCGCGCGATAGGAGACATGGCCGCCAAAGCCCTCCATCGCGGCAATCAGGCAATCCAGCTCGGTGTCGGACAGCAGGCCCTCGGCAGGTCGCAGGCCAATGCCGTCGTGGGACGCAATGAAATTGAAGTACGCGGTGCCGTTTTGTGCCGGTGGCATGCTCATCATCCACTGTTTCAGATACGTGCAGTCGCCGGTTAACAGCGCGTAAACCAGCAGCGGCGGCAGGGAAAAGTTGTAGACGCAGTGCGCCTCATTGGCGTTGCCGAAATAGGACAGATTTTCCCTGTGGGGGATATTGGTTTCGGTGATCAGTACGGTGTCCGCACGCGCGTGCTCTACCAGCGTGCGCAGCAGGCGTACTACCTCATGGGTCTCTTCGAGGTTCAGGCAGGTGGTGCCGGGAATTTTCCAGAGGAAGGCAACGGCGTCCAGGCGAAAAATCCTGATGCCGGCGTCCAGGTACTGCCGAATGATGGATACGAACTGCTTGAGCACCTCCGGGTTGCGAAAATCCAGGTCAACCTGGTCGGGGCTGAAGGTGCACCAGACATGCCTTGGGCCGTCGACAGCGGCAACTTCCTGCAGCAGGGGGGTTGTGCGGGGGCGCACCACGGCACTCAAATCGTCCTGCGGACTGGCCGTGAAAAAATAGCCTTTGCCCGGCTCCCTGTCGGCCAGGAAGTTCTCGAACCAGATGCTGCGGATGGAGCAGTGATTGATCACCAGGTCTGCCATCAGGTCGTACTGTTCGGCAATTGTGTGGATATCGTTCCAGTCGCCCAGCGCCTCATTAACACTGGAATAGTCGAGCACTGAGAATCCGTCGTCGGATGTCCACGGGTAAAAGGGCAGGATGTGGACTCCGCTCACAACGCCGTCGGTCCGCTGGTCGAGAAAACGCTTCAGCGTTACCAAAGGTTTTTCACCCTCAACCTGGAGGCTGTCGGCGTAGGTGATTACCAGGGCGTCACTCTGGTCCCAGTGATTGGTGTGCTGTAGGGGTTCCGCCGCATTCTCTTCCAGCCGCATCAGGTCGAGCAAGGCCTCTGGCAGGCCTTCGAGGTCGGCGCCCAGTGGATTGTCATGGTAGATCTCATCGATGTGGAGCCTGACACGCTCCAGTAGTGCCCCTGCTTTTTCAGCGATCCCCTGCATTCTTCTCAGCCCCCCACGAACTCGGCGTGATCCGCCTCTACGGCGTCGCTGAGCTGTTCCATGATATCGGGGATAGCGCTGATCACGCGCGACCAACTCGGGATGAATGGCCGTTCCATGGGGCTCTCCATAAACGCCTCTCCGGCTTTGATAATATTCTCTGCGAATAGCTCTACGGCCTGCTCTTCCTGATGTATGTCCAGCGTCAACCCGTTCATTACCGCATCGTTGTGGTAGGTCTCAACGAAGTCCAGGGCGATACGGTAGTAGGTGGCCTTGAGGGAGCGAAACGACTCGGTACTGAAAGTGACGCCGCGTGTTGCCAACTTGCGAAACAGGGCCTTGGCGATATCAATCGACATTTTGGACAGGCCGCCGCTGTCGTCAGCAGCGGAAAGATTCTGGTGCTTGTGGTCGTAAGTGTCGGCGATGTCCACCTGGCACAGTCGGTTCTTCGCATAGTTGCGGTACATCTCCGAGAGTACGCCAATTTCCAGCCCCCAGTCGCTGGGGATCAGGAGGTCGTTGAGCACGTCGCGCCGGAATGAAAACTCGCCGGCCAGCGGGTAGCGAAAGCTGTCCATGTACTCGAGGTATTCCAGGTCGCCTACGGTTTTCTTCAGCGCGCGCAGCAGCGGTGTCACCAGCAGTCGGCTCACACGCCCGTTGATCTTGCCGTCCGCCACGCGGGCGTAATAGCCTTTGCAGAACTCATAGTTGAAGCCCGGGTTGGCGACCGGGTAGATCAGGCGCGCCAAGAGTGAACGACTGTAGGTGACGATATCGCAATCGTGGAGTGCGACGGATTCCGACCGGTTGTTTGCCAGCAAATAGCCCATGCAGTACCAGACATTGCGCCCCTTGCCCAACTCCCGCGGTGCCAGGCCCTGTTCCTGTAATCGGGCATCCAGCGCCTGCAGGCGGGGCCCGTCGTTCCACAGCACACGGTGGTGTTGCGGCAGGCGACCGAAAAATTTGAGTGCATCGCGGTACTCTGCCTCATCTGCCCTGTCCAGGCCGATGACGATTTCTGCGAGATAGGGCACCTGTACCAGTTCGTCGATGATCCGAGGCAGCGCGTCGCCCTCCAACTCAGAGTAGAGCGATGGCAGAATCAATGCCATGGGGCGCCGCGCCGAAAATGCGACCAGTTCCCGTTCGAGTTCCTGCAGCGGACGGTTAGATAGATTGTGCAGGGTAGTGATAATCCCATTCTGGTAGAAGTCACCCATAGTCAAAATCCTTCATATTGTTTCGCCTTTTGCCCTTAGCCATTGTGACACGCCCTCGGCCCATCCCTCCGGGCCGTACCGCTGGCTGTGAATAACCCGGTCGGTTCTCGTCAGTGTTGGAAAATCGTGTACCGGAGAGCGGATCACCAGCGCTGTGCGCGCGGCTTCCAGCATCGGGAGGTCGTTTTCGCTGTCGCCGATTGCAAGATCGTCCACATCGTCGCCGGGCGAGTGTGCCTGATACTGCGCGCGCAACCAGCGCAGCGCCTTTCCCTTGTCGCAGCTCGCGCTGACCGACAGGAAGCGGCCGCCCCTGATGACGGTTGCACCCGCGTCACCCAGGGACCGCCTGAAGATGGCTTCACGCTGTGCGGAGCCCAGCCACTTCACCGGTTCGCTATAACACCGCTCATTCGCGGCCTGCGCCGCTTCTGCCGATAACCCGGTCATCTCGATGATGCCGGTAACGCCGGCGCTATAGAAAGAAACAAACTCATCGGGAAATTCCTTCGCCAGGGCAGCCAGCAGCGTTAGCCATTGGCTGCGTGGAGGGGCCATTTCGTACACCCAGTAGTCTCCCTGCACCCTGGTGTCTGTGGGTTGTGCAGGAAGGGAATGTGTGGGGACATATATCGCAGCGCCGTTTTCGACGATGAATGGATGGGTGTTTCCCAGCGCTGCGCGCAGTGCGATTATCTCCGCAGCGGTTTTGCTGGACGCGAGAATCAGCGGAATGCCCAGCCGCTCCAGTGCCTCGACCACGGGTAATGCGGCAACGAAACTGTAGCTGTGATGGTCAAGCAGTGAGCCGTCCAGGTCACTGATTACGATGGATGTCGGTGTCTGGTCTTTCACGGCGATACGCTTGCCTGTTCGCGGTGTGTGTACGCCACAATCTGGCGCTGTTCATCCAACTCGAACAGGTGATTCACCCTGTCCGGCAGGGCGCTGAGGCACTGCCGGGTGATCCGCTCGTAGTGCTGAATGAACCTGCGCAGTGCTCTGTCATCCATCAGTTTGCCGGTCTGCCCGGGTGGCAGAGTGGCGGCGAGCTTGCGCTCCTGTTCCAGCCGCCACTCGAAAACACAGTCAAATGAGGGCGCGCGCAACATGATCCACTGGTCGAACAGCGTATAGAGCGGCTGAAAATCGCGCTCCAGGATGGTGTTGCTGTAGCTGCGCCACTGGGCAGCGGCGTCCTCGTCTTCTTCCAGCCGGTTGATCGGGCGCGCCAGGGACGTCGGCGATTGCGCCCGGGCACCCAGGCACCAGCCCTCCAGTAGTACAACTTGCACAGGCGTCGTAATGGAATCCCAGTCGGGTGGCTGGCGCCTGTCATCGGTAGACTTGTCGAATCGGGGTACGGCCACCGGTTTATCGCGCCGTGCATCGCGCAACTGTTCGAGTGTTTCCCGCAGGAGAGCCATGTCGTGCGTTCCCGGTACGCCGCGCGTCGCCAGTAGCGGATTTACCGATGCAGCAAGTGCCTGTCGCTGCGCGTGGGTAAGATAAAAGTCATCCAGTGAGAGTGCGACGGCCTGGAGATTGTGTTCCTCCCTGAGCGAGGTACCCAGGAAATCGCAGACAGTTGTTTTCCCGGATCCCTGGCACCCGTTCAAAGCCACGAGGATCGTGCGATCTGCACGTTTTTGGTGCGCCGCCAGATTGTGCACCAGAGGCGTGAACCATTTGCGTGCGGTTTCCAGATACCCGGTACCCAACTGGTGTCGCTGGATAAAGTCGTCCTGCCATTGCGGGGTGTCGTGTTGTCTGGTTCCGGATGTCACGGGTTACCTATCACGGTTATTCTGGCTCTAAGTAGACTGGCGCGGACTTATGCCTCGAGACGGCGGCAATTTGAATGCTATAGGGGTGGGACACGCCGTAAACCCATCCATGGGGGCTTGAGCTCGGCATCCATGCCTCGCACAGTCCCACCCCTATAGCATTCAAATTACCGCCTCAGTGCCGCACCAGTGCTTAAATCTGCGCCATTCTACTTTGAGTAAAGCAGAATTCGTGCCAGCAACCAAACCCGTCTCCGTGCGTTATCGGATTGGTGGGTGTGCGAGGATTACCCTGTCTTTTTTGCGGCTTGTCTCACGCGACGCCAGCGCATGATGGCCAGCAGGGCAATGAGCCCTACTGCGCTGGTCAGCAGCGAGGTCAATTGCAGCTGTGCCACGTAGGGATCGCGGAAGGATTCCAGCAGGCCCTTGGCGCCGTCGTGGAGCACGAGGTAGAGGAGCGCGATCTGGCCGTCAAAGCCGCGCCTGCGATCAAACCACATCAGGAACAGGCCGACGCCGAGCGATGCCGCCATGAACAGGAAATGCAGGGGCAGAACGGGCAGGCTGCGATGTGCGGGGGATTCAATCAGGCCGTGTTGCAGGTGCGCATACCAGACCTGGCTACCGGGTGCGTAGCTGAGACATAAAAAGCCGGAGCACGGGGGCCCGGTGCAACAGCCGCTCATCCAGCAGCTGAAGCGCACCAGCGCAAACGCAAAGCAGACGGTAATGGCCAGCACATCGAGAAAGCGCGCCAGCGGGAGTTCGGGCAGAATCCAGCGCTTCAGCAGAGGTCCCGCCGCCACCATCGCCAGCAGGGCACCGGGATAGCGCAGTCCGCCGCGCAGTTCATGCGAGAGCGGCTCGTAGAACACCCACTCGCGAACGTAGAGCGAAAATACTTTCGCGCCGAGGAATGCGAAAGCTGCCAGCAACAGTAGCAGTCCCACTGCACGCCACGCGCGAATGCCATCCTGGCGCAGGTAGAGGATAAAAAACAGCATACCGAATATCGCGATGGGCGAAATCAGTAGCCGCAGCGCTTCAATGCCGAACAGGCCTTGTGGATACATAGCGGGCTCTGGGTGGGTTGGCCGGGAATACGTGCAAGCTTACCGCATTGCACGTATTCCCGGGAGGAGGGCTAGCACCCGGGGGGCAGACCTTCGCAGATGTCGCCCCTGCCGTTGTTGTCGCTGTCCAACTGGTCCGGGTTATAAATGGCGGGGCAGTTGTCGAAATCATCCAGTACGCCGTCACCGTCGCTGTCGGTGATCGGGTCACAGGCATTGCCGAGACCGTTATTGTTGGTGTCGACCTGCGAGGCGTTCGCCACCGCAGGACAGTTATCGAGTCCGTCCAGCACGTTGTCCTCATCCCGGTCGATGCCCATGCGGATGCCTGATCCGGGAGGGGCGCAGGTATACGTGAGCGGGCCCTGCGACACGGCGTAACTGCGCAGGGTTGAGTCGCTGACAAAATCGTCGACATCAGAGCGGAACTGCCCGTTAGCCTGGCGCACCCAGCCGCGCTCAGCGCCATTGAATGTGCCTTTCACGATCAGTTCACACTCCTTCACTGTGCCTCCGAGCATCAGCGAATCGAAGTTCGCATTCGACCGGCTGATCAGCAGGTTGATGCGAGGGTTTGCAACAGCACCGTTGGTAGCCGTTCTGGTTACCTGTTGGCCTACAATGGGCGCGAGGTCTGTCGGGAATTCCAGGGAGAAAGCCTGGAGCTCGAGCTCCTCCTGGTTGTTTACGCTGAATACGCCGGCCTCGAGGAAATGATCCACGGTATCGACGCCGCCGTCATGCAGGAATCCGAATCCGCGAACCTGGTCTCCCGTGAAAATCGTATCGCTCGACATCCCGAACATCCCGATCTTGTGATAGAGGTTGCGCATGTGCGGCACTTTGAAATTTTGCGTCTCGTTCTCAAAGCTCTGTTTGCCGCCGGTGCCATAGAAGCCCTGCAGTGGGTCCAGTGTATGGCAGCCATTACAGTTCGTCAGGGTATCGGTGGTGCGGCCATTAAAGAGCGCTTTGCCGGCGGTCGCCTGCGTTGACAGCGCGTTGTTCAACGCTCGGACAGGGTTTGGCGGCAGCATGATTTCGAGGGCAAAGTCCGCAAACTGCTGCATTTCTCCCGTGGTGATCGTACCTTCCATCCCTACCAGGCCCTCAAAAGCAACAATGAAGTTACGGAAGGAAGAATCCTCTGAGCAGGGCGCGCCGCTGGATTCTGCACACGGGTCGGTGCCGAAGAAACCGTCCACACGGTCGCCGCGCCAGTGCAGGCCGCCGTGAGTGGCCATACCGCGCAGGGTTTGTGTGGTCATTGGCCCTTTCATCGGATGAAAAGAGTTGGACACACCAAAATTGACGGCAGCAGGTTGTGTATTGGTGGTTACGTGATCATCCGGGTTGCCCAGGTTCCATGCCAGCTGATCCATATCACCGAAGATATGGCAGCTCGCGCAGGAGGCCTCACCATTTCCCGATGTGGCAAATGCGTCGTAGAGAAATTTACGCCCATCCACAACTGCCGCTGGCTCGGGGTTATGCAGCGTATGGGTTTCGACGGTAGCATTGGTATTCAGGTCAATCACTTCGACCTGGTTGCCAAACCGCGTCATGACATAGAGGCGGTTATTTGTCTCATCCAGCACCATCCCGCTGGGGCCGCCACCCGTGGAAATGTAGTTGGCGCTCTGCGCTGTGGGGTCGAACTCGTTCTCAAAGTTTGCGGACTCAATGTCCTCAACATTGAATACGCCGATTTTGGCGGACCCGAAGGCCGCCACATACAGCGTCTCACCGTCGCTGGAGACCACCGGTTGCAAAGGTGTTGCGAGGCTGTGATTGCGCTGTGCATTGATGGCGGCGTGGTTGGCGCCGGCATCGGTGTGCAGTTGTGAGTAGTCGATATGCTGGTTCAGGTGCTGTACATCGACACCCGTGTTGGCCGGGTTGAGTACCGTAATGCGCGACTCCGACAGTCGGCCCTGTACTGTGCTGCCACCGTGAATACCGGGGCCCTCGAAATTGATGTGGTTCGGCAACTCGGTGTTGGTGACATAGACCTTGCCCGTTACCGGATTCACTACCAGGTTAAACAGGATCGTGCCGACATGGTCGTACTCGACGATTGAACCAGCTGCGAGCGTGTTGGCGTTGATGGAAAAGACATCGTGGTCGGGCAGGTTGAACATAACCTTGCTGCTCCAGTCCGTGCCCTTGGAGTCCACCCATTTGGTGCCGTCGAATTTGACGATGACGCCCACCTCAGGTGCCAAAACGCGCTCCTCGCAGGCGGGATCGGCATCACTCTGCCAGCAGTTCCTGCTCGGTCCGGGTGCGCCGTTCGTCCCGAAACCATTGGGCACCTCTGTCTCCAGAATGGAGGTGGTCTGGTTACCTGACTGGAATGCGGCTACATACACAGTACCGCCATCCGGTGTGACAGCGAGTCCGCGCGGGGTGTCGGCAAAAAAGCTGAGAATCTCCTGTGGCGTGCCGCCCATCGTCGTGCCGAGGTTGGTTGCGTCGAAGACCCAGACATCTGCCCGCCCGATTCCCTCGGTGTTCAGTTGCGGATCGCCGGCACCGGGTACCGCCGCAATCGAGCTGTCGGAACGCTGCTGCCCGCGGTGCGCGGTGGTGATAAATGCCCGGTTAAACGCTGTTCCGGCGAAAACGATATCGCGCGGTTCATCGCCCACGAGGAGGGTGCGCACAACTTTTGCCGGACTGGCGGAAAGGTCGATGATGCTGATGCTGTCGGAGAGGTGGTTTACCACCCAGACTTCGCTGTTGGTGCGTGCTGCGACCGCTACCGGCTCCATCCCCACTGGGATAGAATCGGTGTGTGTTAGTGAGCCCCCACTTACCGTGAAAACCTCCAGCCTGTTGTCCGGTGTGTTGACCGCGAATAATTTGGTGCCGTCCGGTGTCGTCGCGACTGGCCTTACATGGCCACTTTCAAACGTTATAAAAGAAGGTTGTGAAATCGCGGGTGTCGTACTGATACCCAGCAGTACCATACTGCTTAATAGCAACCCCGCAAGACGGGATAACGAGCAACGGAAGGAGCGGATGTTCGACATGTGAAGGGTCCTCTTGGGTTTTGGCCAGAAAAGGCCGCAGTACGCAGGGGTACCAGTAGAGCGCAATACGCGTATTTTATTGTTGGAGCTATTTGTGGCGAAGGCTAACATATTCGCAGAAGTACTAACTAACTTTTTTACACTTCGGACGCGCGTTTTTGTGCCTCTTTCCATGCGGACGCGGTGTCCCGACAGAAACGAATCAGGCAGCACTGATGGGCCCGGGTACAGGCCGGTTTTGATCCGGTTGAACATGGCTATCCCATGGAAAGGCGCAAACCCCTGCGAGAGTCGTCTATTCTTCTCGTGTCTTACCGCTCGCGTTTCGTTTGTCCGTCCCTGGCATTGTGACTAAGCAATATATGTACCGAGTGCTAATAACCTGTTGATTTATTGGAGAAATATAAAATATACATGCAGCGGCACGGCAGCAAGTGTAAAAAATAGTGTCAGTCGGCTTCGCCCTCAAGGTAGGCGCCGTATTCCGACAGGTACCCACTGTACAGTTGCTGCTCCTGGGCAGCGTCCAGCCCAAAGGTCTGTGCGGAGTACTGATGCTCGCCATAGAGGTTCCGCGGTCGTCGCCTGAGGTATTCACGCATACTGAGCTGGGCCTCGTGGGTCAGCGGCATCCCGAGGCGGTCATAAATGGCGCTGACAACGGACAGTGGGTCGGCGCAGATTGCCTCGAAGCTGACATCGATGAACTGGCCGTTGTCCAGCGTGCGACGGGTTGTCACGCCGCGATGCGCTACCCGGGAAAAGTACTCGAATTCACATGCGCCGGTCATTACCGGGTCGGCACTCGCACTAAAACCGCGGCGCAAAGTGCAGGCGAGGCTGGAGAAAGAGGCGATCGCTTCCAGCGGGCGCCTGTGGGTCCAGATGATGGCTGCGTCAGGGTATTGTGCGAGCAGGTAATCCAGGTGCGCGAGGTGAGCGGGCGTTTTCAGCACCCAGCGCTCACGGGCCGTGTCTACCTGAAGATGTTGCAGGAAGCGGGCGTGCCAGGCATAGGCGCTGGTCATATCCTGTTCCAGCGCCCAGTTTCGATAATCGGGTACATTGTACATATAGGCGAACTGCTCGCTGATAAAGCTGGACGCCAGCATGTAGACGCATTCCTGGGGCAGTTGCGCGCCGAGCGCATGAATCGCCTGGAACCCCGGTGTCAATTTCTCCAGTACGCGGAGCAGGCGACTGACGGTCGCAATGCGTTTGTCGCTGTTATAGGTGTGCGCTGTCGGCGGTGGCAGTGGGCGGGCAACCTCCCAACTGGCGGGTGAGCGGAAGGAGGGGTCCTGCGCAATCAACTCGTGGAGAATAGTGGTCCCGGTGCGGGGTAGCCCGAGTATAAACAGCGGGCGCACGATCGTTTGGGCTGCCACCTCCGGCCGTGTTGCGCGGTAGTTGTTCAGTCGCAGTCGCACACAAAGGTGATCCAGTAAATTGTAGTAGGCGGTGATACGCCCCACCTGGGAGAGCTGCGCCTGCGTATTGAGCGCAGCGATAAGTTGATCCAGGCCAGGCCTGAACGCGTCATCCCCCCATGTTTTCAAACCTGTCTTTTGTTGCGCGCGCTTCATGAGTTGCTCTGCGCTCAGCTCCGGTTTGACCAGCGCCATCCGTTCGAGGCGTTCCCCAATCGCGTTGATTAACTGGATATAACCCGGTGGCTGTTGTGGAGCGTTCAAATCTTTCGCCTTGGACGGACAGTACAGCGCTAGTGTAATTGTTATTGAGAGAATTTTATCGGTAAAGTTGTGTAGCGGTTGGTTAGTGGCGCCCACAAACCGCTTTTGGCCCATATCCGTTGTTGATGAGGAGTTAGAGGGAATGCACAGACCCAGAATACTTGCCGGAATGTTCTTGCTGATAGCCTCCACGGGTGCGCCGGCTCAGTCGCCTTACACAATCAGCGGTTTACATCTCGATCTGGTCCTTGGTGCAGCGGTGTCCCAGGCCGAAAAGCTGGGGGGCAGGTGTGAGGTCAACGCATCCCGAGCCAACGAGTCGGGTAAAAGCGTCCAGTGCGAGTACAGTCACTGTGTGAAATCGGCGATGACCGATGGTTGCGAGGAGGAAGAGTCCTCCGGCACTGGTCCGACGGTTGCTTCATACCCAATAGCAAGCATTCTGCTGGAGGCGCCTGATGACGCGACCACGTTGACCAGAATTGTTATGGCCTACAAAGGCGACACTGACGCAGTAGCGGCAGGCTTGATTGAGGCGTTCGGCCCCGCTGATGCAGGAGGCGCCCCCACCGGCAAGAAAAGCTGGAGTCATGCGCGCCGGTGGAACTGGACACAGGGACATTACCGCGCGGGGTTGCTCGACTCGCCGCAATTGATCATTCTCGCGATCGACCCGGCGCTTAATTCAACGGGCGCAGGTAGCCAGCCTGAAGCTGCACCTTAACCGTTGGGTAGTGCGCGAACGGACTTGATTCCCGAGTATGCTCAGAAGGGTTTCAGTACTGCGAGGAGTACGATGGCGAAAAGAAAGAGCACTGGGACTTCATTGAAGAAACGGTAGAAGACGTGGTTGTGCTGGTTGCGACTGTCGTTAATGGCGCGCACATAATGGCCACACACAAAGTGATAAACGATAAGAAATGCGACGCCGCCCAATTTCAGCCACATCCATCGGGCAGACAGGTAATAATCCGGGTTCTGTAAAATCATCGCGATGCCGAGGGCGATCGCAATAAACATGAAAGGGGTGACAAATCGGTACAGCCTGCGCGCCATCACCGCGAGTTGCTCGCGCACTGCCGCCTGTTCGGTTGCGGCGTAGTACACAAAGATTCGCGGCAGATAGAAAAGTCCGGCGAACCAGCACACGACAAAAATAATATGAAAGGCCTTTAGCCACAACATGGATCAACCTCTCGCCTTGCGACGTCATTCACTTACTGGTTCATACTGGCCAATGTGTAGGCCTCGATGTTCTCAAGCGTCAGCACGCCATGCAATATCTGCTTGCCGGTATTCTCGCTGCGGTCATACACACAGACCGCTTCTGTTGTCTGGGCACGCATCGTGTCCATCGCCTGTCGCAGGGTCGCCTGAAAGGGTAGTGGGGATGTCGTCAGCCGGCGGATACCGGCGCCGGTCAAGTCCACAGAATCCTGTTCAAACGGTGCCTGCTTCAGCCATTCGAGCAGTTCGCTGCCGTTGACCAGGTATAGATCCTGGCCATCCCGCTCCACCACGCACCAGGCGGGTGTGAATTCCAGCAGTGGTTCAAGATCCTTGTGCGCGAAGATGAGTGGCACTCGCATTACCCGGGTATCCATCGTGGAAGAAACGTTGGTGCTGTGAAGGAGCTGGTTGAGCGGATCGTGGGGCACGAGACGCTTCAACTGCCCCAGCATCGCCTGGTGGGCGGCGCTCTGCCGAAACAGGCCGGTGCTGGTGAGGGTTGCGGTGACTATCGCCAGCATGGCGGCCATGCTGATGCTGAGTGATTGTGTCATTTCTATCACGGCCAGTATCGCCGCCAGGGGCGCATTGAGCACAGCTCCCATGGCTGCGCCCATGCCAATGACAGCGTAGAAGGTAGGGTCCGAAGCCAGCTCTGGCATCAACGCACTGCCGACGGCGCCCGCCAGGCCCCCGATGCAGGCGCCCATTAGCAGGTTTGGGCCAATCAGGCCCAGCGGCATGCCAACGCCAACACTCACCGCGGTAGCAATCAGCTTGCACAGCGCGATGAGGAGCAGGGCAGTGAGCGCAAGTTCGCCGTGCATTGCGAGGGTTAACGTGTCATAGCCCAGACCCAGAATCTGGGGAACCAGCAGGGCGAGGCCCCCGGTCACTGCACCTGCCACCGCAAAACGCAACACAACGGGAGTGTCTGAAAACCGCGCCGCGAAGGTACTCAGCCGCACAAAGGCTGCAACGGCGGTGCCACAGCAGAGCCCCAGCACCATGATATAAGGCAGCTCCAGAAGTGAGTTCAGTTCCAGCGGCGGCAGGCTGAACAGCCAGTCATCCTGTGACAATGTGCGGCTCACCGCAGACGCCGAAACGGCCGCCAGCATCACCGGGATAAATCCGACCACGCTGTACTCAGCGATAATCACTTCCATTGCAAACAGTACGCCGGCCAGCGGCGTTTGGAAGGCGGCTGCTATACCGCCCGCAGTGCCGCAGCCGATCAGCATCCGCAGGCTGTTGTTTGGCAGGCTCAGCCACTGCCCGAGCAGGCTGTTGATTGCGCCGCCGAGATGCACACCGGGCCCTTCGCGACCGCCGGATTGCCCGGTGGCGAGGCCAAAGGCGCCGCCGACGAACTGCACGACGGCGTTGCGTAAGGGCAGGATGCTGTAATGTGAATGCATGCGACTGAGAACATGCACGATGCCGGTTTCCCGGTCCTCCGGTTTGAGCAGGGTGTAGGCCAGGCCCAGGAGGGTGGCGCCGCCGGCTGGCAGGGCAAAAATCATCCACTGGGGCAGGGATTCGAAGCTTTCGCCGTTACCGCCGACACCAAAGCCGATACTCAGCTGTCGAATGCCCAGTTCAAAGGCCAGTACTATCAGGCCAGACGCCACACCGCCGACCACTCCGAGCACGGAGTAGGCGAGGATTGATTCGTAGTTGATTAAATGCCGTCTGTAGCTGTTTAGCCAGTGTCGCACCGGATTCCCGCTCGGTTATATCAAAAACACAATATTAACAGTTATCTTCGCGTGTATTGCTTTTATACTAGCGGCCCGCAGTTTGGCGGTATCGATACTGCGGAATCACAATGAACCTTTAATTGCTCCCGCGAATCTGATGCGCGAGAGGTTGGGATAGCGACATGGTTAAAGTTGGCATAGTGGGGGGCACCGGTTATACAGGTGTCGAATTGTTGCGCTTGCTGGCAGCGCATGCGGATGTGGAGGTGGTGACCATCACGTCGCGCGCTGAATGCGGCCGACGTGTGGATGATCTGTTTCCCAATCTGCGGGGGCACTACGACCTGGCCTTCTCCGAGCCGGATGTCGGTTTACTGGCGGCGTGCGATGTGGTTTTTTTCGCCACGCCACACAATGTTGCGATGAATCTGGTGCCGGAATTGCTGGCCGCCGGAGCCCGGGTGATCGACCTCTCTGCGGATTATCGCATCCGGGATGCTGCACTCTGGTCGCGCTGGTACGGTGAGAGCCACGCCAGCCCCGGTTTGCTGGCTGAGGCGGTGTACGGTTTGCCGGAACTCAACCGCGAGAAAATTGCCGCGGCGCGGTTGGTGGCCTGCCCCGGTTGTTACCCCACGTCCGTGCAACTGGGTTTTATGCCATTGCTGGCGCGGGGTCTGGTCGATCCCCAGCACCTGATAGCGAGCTCTGCTTCCGGTGTCAGCGGGGCCGGAAGGCAGGCCAAAATCGACAATCTGTTGAGTGAGGTCTCAGGCAGTTTCAAAGCCTATGGGGTGAGTGGACACCGGCATCTGCCCGAAATAGAACAGGGCCTGTCGGATATTGCACAGGGGAAGGTCGAGGTGACGTTCGTACCGCACCTGTTACCCATTGTGCGGGGAATACACTCTACGCTGTTCGCCCGACTCAGCGATACCAGTGTGGACTTACAGGCATTGTACGAGGAGTGGTACAAAGACGAGCCGTTCGTCGACGTGTTGCCGGCGGGTGTTTTTCCACAAACCCGCACCGTCAAGGGTGCCAACAGGTGCCAGGTTTCCGTTGCTGTGCCGCAGGAACGCAACACGGTGGTGGTCATGGCGACGATAGACAATCTGGTCAAGGGCGCATCCGGACAGGCGGTGCAGAACATGAATATCATGCTCGGGCTGGATGAGAGAGCGGGCTTGCAGCAGGTTGGGCTTCTGCCCTGAGGGAGACTCCCGCCAAATGAACCTGAATCCCTCGCCGCTCTCCCGTTTACTGGACCATCTCGGGCCTAAACTGAGTCTGGCGATAGTGTTGTTGCTGGCGCTCACTCTGCTGGGGGGCATCTACCTGGGGCGCCAGTCGGTATACAACGCGCTGGAAGTCGGGCCGGAAACTGCGCGCAGCATGTTGTCAGAGCTGTCTGCGTTGCGTGAGGCTCTCAGGGTTGCTCGCGGTGATCTCGAGGTACAGAAGACCAGGCATGAGG
>JAGRIK010000172.1 GCA_020443325.1 Halioglobus sp. | reverse complement strand
TGCGATCAGCAATGATCAGCGCACGCGCGTACGCATCCATACCGCCGATATGACCCAGGAAAAGATCTTCAAGATCTGTTGATTCGCGGCGCACCTTGGCATCGAAGTTCAGCCCGCCATCGCCGAGCCCGCCAGCGGCGAGCACTACCAGCATGTTCTGGACACAATCGTACATGTCCATTGGGAACTGATCGGTATCCCAGCCGTTCTGCGGGTTTCCGCGGTTGGCATCGATGGAACCCAGCAATCCCGCATCGACGGCCATCTGTAAATCATGCGCGGAACTGTGGCCTGCCAGTGTCGCGTGGTTGGCTTCAATATTGAGTTTGAAATCGCGGTCGAGGCCGTAATGACGCAGGAAGCCAATCACCGTTTGTGCGTCTACATCGTACTGGTGGTACATGGGTTCCATCGGTTTGGGCTCGATAAGAAACGTGCCCTTGAATCCAATCGAGCGGCCATAATCGCGGGCCATCGTGAGGAATGTCGCCAGGTGATCCAGTTCCCTGCGCGTATCGGTATTCAGCAGGCAGGCGTATCCTTCGCGCCCGCCCCAGAATACATAGTTCTTTCCTCCCAGGGCGACGGTTGCCTCCAGCGCCGCTTTCACCTGGGCGCCGGCATGGGCCACCACTGCAAAATCAGGGTTGGTCGCTGCGCCGTTCATGTAGCGTGGATGCGAGAATACGTTTGCCGTGCCCCAGAGCAGTTCCATGCCGGTGGCCTGCTGGCGCTCTTTCGCCAGGCTTACCAGGCTCGCAAGATTGGCCTCTGATTCGGCTACGGTATTGCCCTCGGGCGCAATGTCGCGATCGTGAAAACAGTAGTAGGGAACGTTGAGCTTGGTGAAGAATTCAAACGCGGCATCCAGCCTGGCGCGAGCGTTCGCCATACCATCATCACTGACATCCCAGGGGTGGACACGCGTGCCGGGGCCAAAGGGATCGTTGCCATCTGCGCAGAACGTATGCCAGTAGCAAACGGCAAAGCGCAGGTGCTGTTCCATGGTCTTACCTGCGACCACCCGCTGGGGGTCATAGGCCTTGAAGCTGAGTGGATTATCCGATTCCGGGCCCTCATAAACGATCTGGCCGATTCCCGGGAAGTACTCTTTGTCACCAACAAATACGGTTTTGCTCATCTGGTTTTTTCCTCGTTATCGCTTAATAAAGTAGTTATGAATAGAGGGGAGTGAGCGCGTTGAGTGCATGTTGATAGTGCTGATAGGCCTCTTCATACAACGTGACGGCAGCATCGTCTGGTTCACAACTCTTTGCCTCGTTTCTCGTGAGGTGATCGTTCGCGAGGTGCTGCAGATCGCTGGGATCACAGGATTCAAGTATGCCCAGTGCCTGCAGCGCGGCACCGAATGCAGCGCCTTCATCCTGGTGCAAAATAGTAACCGGCACATTGCAGATATCAGCCACGGCCTGTCGCCAGGCCGCACTGCCGGAGCCACCGCCCGTCAGCACGATGTCAGTAGCGCTGATGCCCAGGGTACGCATCCGGTCGACACCATACCGCAGTGCAAAGGTGGCGCCTTCCAGTGCGGAGCGCAACAGGTTCTCCGGGCGGTTATTCCGGGTATCGAGGCCCAGCACACAGGCCCTGGCGCGCGGCAGGTTCGGTGTGCGCTCGCCATTATAGAACGGCAGGGTGATCACGCCCTCGGCCCCTATGGGTGAACGTCTGACGAGGTTCTCGAACGCCGACAGGTCTGTACCGAGCAAGCCTCTCGCCTGTTCGGTAGCCACGGTACAGTTCATGGTGCACAGCAGCGGGAGCCATCCTCCGGTGGAGGAACAAAAAGCGGCAATTTCACCGGTGGGGTCGATGACCGGTTTCTCCGAGTAGGCATACACCGTTCCTGATGTGCCCATGCTCATTGTGACTGTGCCGGGGCTGAGGTTGCCGGTGCCGATGGCACCCATCATGTTGTCACCGCCCCCGGTGGATACGGGTATCCCCGCAGTCAGGCCGGTAAGTTGCGCAACTTCAGGCCGTACGCAGCCGATAACGCCGGGCTGATCGCGCAACGGGGGCAGGCACTCCAACAGGTTGCGGTGTGGGTCTATGGCCTGCAACATCCGCCTGGACCAGCCGCGTTCTAGAATATCGAGAAATCCGGTGCCGGAAGCATCCCCCGCCTCCATACAGCGCTCGCCCGTCAGGTAAAAGTTGAGGTAATCATGGGGTAACAGGATGCAATCCAGTTGCTCATACAGCGGGCCTCCCTGCATGGCGAAGCGGCGGATCTTTGAAGCCGTATACCCGACCAGGATCGGGTTGCCAACTTCATCGATACATTGCTGCGCGCCGCCGTAAGCCGCCGTGATTTCATCGCACTCGGCGACGGTTGAGGTATCACACCACAACTTTACCGGCGCGAGTACTTCGCCAGTTTTACCCAGGGGAACAAAACCGTGCTGCTGCCCCGAAACACCGATGGCCACAGCGGAGGCGACAATATCGGGATCCACTTTCGCCAGCGCCTGGTGCAGGGCATCCAGCCACCACTGGGCGTGTTGCTCCGCTGCACCGTCGTCACGTTGATCAAGGCCCAGCGCCGCACTTTCACAGGCGACAACCTTCCTGCCCGAGAAATCGTAAAAAAGCGCCTTCAGTGATTGCGTTCCCAGGTCAAGACCGAGCACTGTTTTCATGGGGTAGGGCTTCCGCGCCAGCGATTGGAGTCACAGAATTATACGCAGCAATACGTGGGAATCGGAAGAAAGTTACCTGATGACTTATGGCGATAGGCCTGGTATTCGTGCGTGACAGAGGGGGAAACTCTACCCGGCACCTAATGGTACTTACTTAAGTACTAATGTGGCGCCGTCTCGAGGCCCAAGTAAGCGACATTCGACTCGGTGCTCACAGGCTAAAGTTCCTGGCTTGATACCCATGACCTGCGACATAATCGTCCTGCCGAAGCGATACCTGCTAGCAGCATGTTGAAAAAGTCTCTAGCGAGCGCAAGACCTGGGGGGAAAACTAGCCGGGATGAAAACTGAGGTTTTTCTCCGCCTCCTGGGAAGTGGCTTTGTAGGGCGGTTACGGATAGAAATGTGTTTCTCAGTCGCTCCACGTAATTCGCTTGGTGAGAAACACATTTCTATCCGCAACCTCAGTGCAAACCATTCGACTAGATCTCAAAAACACTTTCCATTCATGCACCTCACAATCTAACGTTCGTCACACATCGTGCCGCAGCATTGGGATGCAGGGTTCGTACCCCAGTAGGCGTTTCACCAAGCGAATCACGTGGAGCGACTGAAACGCCTACTGGGGTGCGACCCCGTCGACCACGACTAACCCCCGACAGTGCTACATAAAAATCCATCTCGTTGCTATTCAAAGCCGAGATGTCAGATAAAGCTTTTTCAACATGCTGCTAGGTATCTGATTTGCGACGCCCACGTCGCTTGCCCGCTCTTCGATTTTCCTTGCCACTGTCCTCGTACAGATCAGTTCTCAACGTAGATGAAAATCGACGGTCGTGCTCTTCCTCGCGACGATCATCGTGGTGCTTGTACTTACAGTCGCACCTAGCGGCGTCGCATGCAGGGAGGGGTAGCATCGGCGCATCGTCATCGGAGAGCAGGAAGCGTTTGCTGCCGATCTTCTTGACAGCCTCACAGGCGCAATCCTCAAAGACAATGGATATCCCCCGGTAGGGCTTTAACTCGGCCGGCTTCTTTACCTTGGCTGATCGTGATCTTTTAACGGGAGCGGGGGCCGTTTTCGCGGTCTTCTCGCGTTTCTCTGTCGCCGGTGTGGAGAAGGGCATGTAGGCCAGGGGAGCGGTAAATAGCGCCGAGAATTTCATGGGTATTCCTCCGGTGTGGCGACCTTTTTATCCTGATGGCTTCACAAACATATTTGTGCAACCGGTACCTGATTCTGCACGTACAGGAAGGAAATACGAAACCGGCACGCGGATTCTTTGAGTGACTTCACATAAAAAAACGTACGCCTCCTCGAATGAGAGGCGGGATATAACCGTTGCCTATAGAGCGGTATACGGTATGGGAATATGGGGTCAGTCCACGCGCTTGTCGGTCCTGGTGTCGAGTCCCTCTGCGGAAGGCTCAAAGGTTTTCGCCGCGCCCAGTTGCGGGAAGAGCCTGGACCACAGCCCGGTTACCGCTATAGCCGCCGCGCCACCTCCGACAATGGCGGCGATGGGGCCGAAGATGACGGCGAGGCCGCCGGTCAGCGCATCGCCCAGTTCGTTTGATGCACTTATGGTCAACTGGCTGACGGCGCTGACACGGCCGCGGCGATCATCGGGCGTGTGCAACTGGATCAGGGAGGATCGAACATAGACACCGAACATGTCGGCCGCGCCACAGATCGCAAGACACAGCATCGAGAGCCAGAGTACCTTGCTGAGTCCAAAGCCGATGGTGCCAATCCCGAAGACGACCATCGCGCCCAACATCAGGTTGCCGACATTTTTGGAAAGCGGTGCGACGGAGAAGATTATCGCAACTATCACTGCGCCAACAGCGGGCGAGGCGGCGAGCAGGGACAGGCCGATCTCGCCTTCCCCCAGGATGTCCTTTGCGAACACCGGGATCATTGCGGTTGCACCTGCGAGGAACATCACAAACAGGTCGAGAGTGATAGCGCCAAGCACCAGCTTGTTCGACCAGACATAGGCGAGCCCATCGAGCACCTGCCGCAGCGGGCCCTTGCTGCGGTCGATCACACTACGCGGTACCGGCCCGATCATAAAAACGGAGAGCGTGGCCAGCGCATAGAGTGCGGTGCAAAGGAAGTAGGGCACGGACGGGCCGATCTTATAGAAAGGCCCGGCCAGTCCAGGCCCGGCGATAACGCCGACCTGCCAGGCGATCGTCGATAGCGCGATCGCGCGGGGAAGTGATCCCCGGGGCACGAGGTTTGGCGCGAGCGAGGAGATGGCCGGCCCTAGAAAGGCGCGGCAGATGCCCAGTAATACCGCAATGAAATAGATCCAGGCCAGCGTGATGTGATCGGTCAACGTGAGTATCGCCAGTAGCAGCGCAATCGCCGTCTGCGCCGCCAGGACTGCGCGAGCGACCCAGCGCCGATCCGTGTGATCGGCCACCCAGCCGGTGATTGGCGTCAGGATGAACAGCGGTACAAACTGCAACAGCCCGAGCAAGCCCAGGATTCCGGCGGATGCCCCGACATCCATACTCTCTCGCGCCAGGTTGTAGGCCTGCCATCCAAGAATAAGGAGCAATGCATACAGGGCCACCATCGATGACAGTCGCGAGAACCACAGGTAGCGATAGTTGGGAATGGAGAAGGGGTGTGGGGCTGTGCTGTCAGTCATCAGGTTTGGTCGCAGTTCAATAACAAGCGCAAGATACCCTAGTATGAGTATGTGTGCAGCCCTGGCGCCACTGACTCATTCCTCGATGATCTCGTGGCGCACATGTACAGCAACGCTGCGCGGTTTTACTGTGAGGCCGCGGGCCAGGTAGTGCGCTTTGGTAAATGCCGCGCCATACAGCAGTATCAGGGAGGAGTAGTTTACCCAGAGTAACAGCAGTACCAGGGACCCGGCCGCACCGTAGGTTGATGCGGTTGCGGTATGCGTCAGGTAGAGTGCGATGAGTGATCGTCCGAGGGTGAACAGTACCGCCGTCAGCAGCGATCCCAGGGCAACGTGTCTCCAGGACAGGCGCACATCCGGTAACACTTTGAATATTGTGGCGAACAATAGCGAGGTGACCAGAATCGACAGCGCCGCTTCCGAGAACCCAAACGCGACATCGTACCAGGGCAGCCAGCCCTGTACGTTGTCGAGAACTACCCGCAGCGCCACACTGAGCGACAGCGAGACCAGCATGATGAACCCGATCGCCAGCACAATTGTCAGGGAGGTGAGGCGGGCCCTGACCAGTGCGGCGATACTGTTGCGAGACGGCTTTGGCACCACTTTCCATATCGCGTTAAGCGAATTCTGCATCTGCCCGAATACAGTCGTCGCGCCAATTATCATTGCCAGAATGCCCGCAAGTGTGGCGAACAGGCCACCTCCTTTCAGGCTCGATTTGGCGACTGCCAGTTGTACCGTTTCCGCCGCTTCGGCGCCGACGACTTCCTGTAGCTGTGCGGCGATCTGTCCCTGCGCCGCTTCCTGGCCGTAAAAGACACCGATCACGCTGACTGCCACGATCATCACCGGGGCGATGGAAAACAGGGTGAAGAAGGCCAGCGAGCCCGCATTGGCAAAGGCATTACTTTCCAGCCATATCCGGGCGGCGTCCTTCAGGATACCCAGCCAGTACTTCAGATGTGTGACGAATGCTTGCGCCATAATTGTCCAACCTGAAAACAGGAATGGTGGAGCGAACCGACATCATACGCCAGTGGCATCGCATATTCCTCCTGCCCGTTTGCGGCAGCAGCATTGGTGACACTGTGGACTTAGGCGGTCAACCCGGGAGCGGGGGCCGCCTGCGCTGCCCTTTATCGACAAAGGTTCTTCGCATACAATTGCGCACTTCGTTGAGGTGCCAGAATGAGGTTGGCATTTGTTGGCATCTATACTAGACCGACTTGCCTGCCCGATCTGTAAATCGGCCCTGGAGGCAAGAATCCGCAGCGATGAACCCGGCGTCGCGATGGACGGGTTCCTGGAATGCGTTGTCTGCGGCACCGCTACCCCGGTTTCGCATGGCTTCCCCCTGTTTACTGAAACCCAGCTCAACCGCCCGAGCCTGAGCGAGCAGTGGTTGAATGCGCAAAATGCCAACTGGTTTCGCGCGGCCGACTACGACGCGTTTTTGCGGGAGAAAGCGGCGCGAAACCTGCGCGATAGCTATGCGTTTTTCCAGCCTTTCAACGAATCCAGTCGCTCGCTGCTGGCGTTATTGGAGCCGCTCAGGGAAAGCCTTAAGCCCGGGGACCTGGTTCTGGATACCTGGTGCAGGACGGGATGGTCGGGGGAGTGGCTGGCGTCACTGTTTCCCGAGCAGCAGGTAGTGTCACTGTGGGAGGGCAATAGTAACGTACTCGGCTACGCGGGTTTCCAGTACTGGTTGCCCGAGGGGAAGCGCGCTGCAAACCTGAGTATTCTGTTTTCGCACGCTGATCGCCCGCTGCCATTCCAGAGCCATTGCGTGCAACTTGTCGTTGGCCTGGATTCACTGCACCGGTACAGGCAGGATACGTTTCTCGCTGAATGCATGAGAGTTACCCGGGAGGAGGGGGTGCTCTTCTTCCCTCATATCCACCTGACTAACAGCGAGCCAGATCCATTTTTCGAGAGAGGATGCCTGCAGTTACCCGGCTCCGAATGGGAGTACATACTCAGCCACTCTTGCAAGGACAGCTCCCGTAACGCTTTTATATTCGCAGAACCCGAGCTGTTTGACTCGGGGTCGTCCTTCACCCTGAAAAGTGATCCCGTTACGCGGCATTACAATGGTGCAGCCCTTATTGGGCCAAAGGTGTGGGAGGGCAGAACGGTATCGACCTGTCACCAGTCGGTTCCCGGCGGGAAGGATCGCCTGCTCGGTAATGCCCTCATTGACGTCAACCTGGACAGGGCCAGTGTGGCAATCTGTAGTGACAAACCCGGGCTTGAGGTCAGTGAGCTTCTACTGCGTCACCCGATCTACCAACAGCGCCTGGATGCCCGCATGGGCTGCGACCTGACGGAAATCGAGTGTGAAGTCGTGTTCCACAGCCGCACAGGGAAATGCTTCGAGCAGATCTGTGACGCCAGCGAGCGCACTGAACGGGAACTGAGCGTTGCAGCCAGAAGCTTGTGTGAGAGAGAGATTCTTTTTCCAGCCGCCGTGTCCCGTAGCATGTCGCAACTACAGGCATATTACGGCTATCTTGAACTTCCAGGCCCCGGCTTCGGCAGCTTCCCTCAGTTGTGGGCTACCTTGTCCACCCGGTATGCCCATCAGCCGATCATGCTGGATGAGGCCGGCGTACGCTACGACTTCGAGTCGGTGGACATCATGGTCGGCGCCGCGTCGCGCTGGTTGCAAACCGTCTCAGACCACGGGGATGCAATACTCATTTGCAGTGAAAACTGCCCGGAGCTTTTCATCCTGGTCTGGGCCTGTTGGCTGACCGGCCGCGTTGTTGTCCCGATTGATGTCGAGGCGAATTCCGTTGCAGTGGCCGATATCATCGAGCGAACAAGGCCTGTCGTGTGCTTCAGCAGCAGGCCATTGGCATCACCGTATTATCAGTTCGACAGCCTCGCGGACGAAAATTCTGCTGGCGAACTGTTCTCCGATTTGCTGGGCCCCTATGTCGAGAGTACCGAGTCTTTGGACTATACCGGGTCACAAAAAGATATGGCGGCTATTCTGTTTACTTCGGGATCGACAGGAACACCCAAGGGTGTTTGCCTTGGCCAGGGCAGCCTGCTACAGAGCGCGCAGATGCTGGCACAGCATTTCAAATGGAGCGATGCAGGTGTGTTGCTGTCCCTGGGTGCGACACACACCATGAGTGGGCTGCGCAATCCCGCCGTGGCCGCACTTGTTGGGGGAATGACTGTGCTGGTGCCGGCACCGGGCAGGATAAACCCGCTGCAAATTTATGGCCTCCTGTCAGAGCATGATGTGACCCACCTGTCGACTGTTCCCAGCCTGCTGGCCAGCCTTGAAAAGTTTACGTGTGCGCTGGCCGCTGAACAGCACCCCCGGTCGTTGAAGCAGGTTGTCACCACGGGATACGCATTGCCAACGGCCACCCGCATTCATATAGAGCAATTTCTTGGAGTGCCGGTATACAGTTACTACGGTCTTACGGAAACAGGTGGGGTCTGTCTGGCCGATGCGATCGGTAATCGGGCAGAGGGTAACCTGGGTTTTCCTACCGGCGCGATCGCGCAGGTGAGGGATACTGATGGGCGCGTGCTGGGGCCGGGTCAAAGCGGCGAACTGTTCATCTATTCGCCCGCGCGTGC
>JAGRIK010000171.1 GCA_020443325.1 Halioglobus sp. | reverse complement strand
TGATCGGGGATATGCACCATATCTGGTGGAAATCCGTGGTTGCCCCGGCCAACTGGAAAGTGGCGGTTGAAGCGTTCCTCGAGGGTTATCATGTGCCGGCAACCCACCCGCAACTGGAGACGGCGGGCGCTGACTTTATTTACGGTGATGATGTATCCGGCGATTTCAGCTTTTCCCACGACAATCATATGTATGAAACATTTGCCAGTGGTCACGGCCGTTTCTACGGCGGACAAAGTACGCCCATGGCGGGAAAGGTCAACGCTCCGGGTGATCCGGTTGAGGCGATGGCCGCGCGACTGAACCTGTTGGTTGAGGGTATGGATGCGATGATCCTCAAGGAGGACGTGGCGCTGGTGCGTTCATTGAAGGGCAAACCCATTCCCGAAGGGTCAACACTCGGCGGCGAGTATATGAAAGCCCTTTACTCTACCGCTGCTGCACAGCAAAGGCCGATGCCAAAGCCTGAGCGCGAGGTGCTGGATATGTGGGGTGGTGAAATATTTATTTTCCCCAACCTGCTGGTGCTTCCCCAGGCGGGTAACGCGATGATGTACCGTGTTCGTCCGGATCGCTTTGACCCTGACTCCTGCATATTTGAGATCTATTCGACGAAGACCTACCCGTCAGGGGAAGCGATTCCGCGAGCGGAGGTGCAGAGAATGACGGATGCCAGTGATCCGGAGCAATTCTTGCAGATACCCCGACAGGATTTTTCCAATATTCCGCGTATGCAGAAGGGATTACACACCAGTGGGTGCAAGCAGATCTGGCTCGCCAGCTTCTACGAGATGATGATTCTTAATCTGCATCAGGAACTGGATCGCTATCTGCAGTCCTGATTTCATTTTTTCGTTCCACCAACAGGAGATCGTCAGTAATGACGCAAAAACTGGACGCCGATAATCTTATAGCCGGCGCGCAAGACACTGCGGGGCTGGAGCGTTTCGACAGCGACAGTTTTCGCGAGGGACTCGAGGTTTTTCTCGCCGATTTCAACAATGCCAATGCGCCGGAGACTGCGGTCGAGCGTGTGCGCGGCAATGTAGAGCAGGTGCTGGTCAACCGCCTGAAGACGACGGATTACCTTGCGCAGCGCCCGGAACTGCTGGCGCGCCCGATTGAGCGTCCGGTCTTTGTGTTCGGAATTCCGCGCACCGGGACAACACTGCTCAGCAACCTGTTGGCCGCCGACCCGGCACGGCGTTCGCCCCTCACCTGGGAGATCGACGACCCTGTGCCGCCTGCAACGAGTGCCACGCTTTACACGGATCAGCGCGCCGTGGACAGGTTAGAATTCGAAAAGCAGATGCTTGCGGCGCGTCCGGAGATGGGAAAGTACTATCGCAACTCGGCAATTTACCCGAACGAATGCGTGTTCTTTATGGCGCACGACTTCAAGACCCTGATGTGGGAGTCGCGCGGCAAGTTACCCAATTATCGCGACTGGCTTATGGCCACCGATATGACATCGGCGTATGAATACCACAAGCGATTCCTGCAACTGCTACAGGCTGATGCGCCCGGTACCTGGAACCTCAAGATGCCTTCCCATGCGCTGTGGATACCGACTCTGCTGAAAGTCTACCCGGATGCGCGGCTGGTCTGGACGCACCGCGATCCGCTCACAGCGACGGGATCGTTTTGCAGCCTCATCTCGCTCGCACACCAGGCGTTTGCAGACACGGTGGACACCGCCTGGATAGGCCAGAATTGTTCATGGCAGGCAGCACTGCATGCCGAGCGCATCATGGATGCGCGCGATGATCTCGGTGAAGATCGCATCATCGATGTGCACTACGGTGAACTGACACGCGAACCAATCGAGACCATGCGTAACCTGTACCAGTCGCTGGGCGATGAGTTCACGACGGAAGCGGAATCCGGAATGCGTGCCTGGCTGGCTGATAATGCACAGGATAAGTTCGGCAAGCACGAATACAAACTGGCACAGTACTCCCTGAGTAAGGAGCAGGTGGCGCCGCTATTTGACCGCTACCTGGAGCGTTACGATGTCGAGCGCGAAGGCTGAAGGCCGCGCCTTCAGCCCCCACGTCGTGAAGAACAGGCGCCTGTGTTCAAGGCATTAACGTCGACGAGAATTCCCCCGCAGTGGGAGCTGGTCACACCGGCCTGGATGACAGCCGCGATTACCCGGCATCACCCCGATGCCAGTGTAGCCGACGTTTCCATACTGACTGTGGACGACGGCACCAATAGACGGGTGCGCCTGGGTCTCACCTATAGCCGTGGGGCGGGCCCAGCGAGCGTTTTCCTGAAGGCTCACGCACCGGCGCACCGTATTGTGCATTTGCGCAATGGCAACCTCTTTAACGAGGCCCGCCTCTTCGCCTGTGGTGCTGAGTTGCCTGTAGAGCACCCGCTGGTTTACAAAGCAGTCGTCGACTACCTGCGTCTCGACTTCCTGCTGGTGATGGAAGACCTGAAACAGCGCGGGGCCGATCCCAGGGATGCCACGCGGCCGCTGACCCACGAGCAGGTGGCGATGGGCCTGCGCGGACTGGCACGATTGCACAGCCGGTACTGGGGTTTTTCACGCAAAAGCCACCGCGACTTGCGTTGGGTGAAAACGTGGAAGGCGAGTAAGGGTTGGCAGATTGGGTTGCGCAAACGCATTCCGGTTGGGCTGGAGCGGGGCGCGCAAATTCTTCCCAGTCCGCTACGTGAGCGTGATGCCGAGGAGATCGTGAATCTCTGGTGTCGTTATGTCGAAACGTTGTCCAACGGGCCGATGACGCTGCTGCATGGGGATGCGCATATTGGCAATACATATGTATTGCCCGATGGGGATGTAGGCTTCCTCGACTGGCAGGTGCTGCGCCGCGGCAACTGGTCCCAGGATGTCGGGTATTTCCTGGTAAGCGCACTGACCGAAGCGGACCGCCGCGAGTACGAAAAAGACTTGCTTGAGATCTATCGCAATCATCTTGAGGTGCCGGGCGGTCAATTGCCAACGGAGGAAGATGCCTGGTTGCAGTATCGCACGACGCCAGCCTACGGTCTGGCTATCTGGTTATCTACACTGGGTACCGATGGCTGGCAATCGCGAGAAATCTCCATGGCACTCGCAGGTCGATTCGCTGCGGCGTTTACCGAGTTGGATACAGTGTCGGCGCTGCATAGTGCGGCTGTCTAGATATCTGTACATTCAGGCCTGAAGGATCATATCCGTTCATTCGGTACGGTTGCTGGGGAAGAGGGTAGCTTGATTGCGTCTGCCAAGGTCGGCCTTCTGCGGGGCGGCTCAGTTCGTGCTGTCGGAGTTAAAAAGCTTTCTGACTGCGGGAAGATCAACTTTCATGGAGGGCGTGCGCGGTAATTCGTCAACGATGCGCCAGGCAGTGGGAATATGCGTCGCGGGAACATGCTCGCGCAGGTGCGCCTCCAGGTCCTGCTCGGAGGGCGCTTCCATGCCTTTTCTTAACGAGATGACTGCGGCGGGTACCTGTCCCAGCCGGTGATCTGGAATGCCGACTACTACTGCAGCGGCGATCGCAGGATGCCGTAAAAGCGGACCTTCGATAGCGTTGGGTAAGAGCTTGAACCCGCCGCGCAGGATCGCACCATCCGCGCGACCGCGGTGAAACAGGAAACCCTCCGCATCCAACAGGGCGATATCTGCAGTGCGTATCCAGTCTGGCCCCATGCGCGGGGAAATAACCTCCAGAATCCCTTCTTCGCCGGGTGCGAGGGGCTTGCCCGTTTCCGGGTCGGTGATGCGCAACTGGACGCCTGGCAGGGCGCGACCCACGCTGCCGAATTTGCTGGCACCCCATTCCTCAACCAACTGAAGTGTCATCCTGGTCACGGGTCCGCCGAACTCTGTCGCGCCATACGATAATAGTATCGGTACGCCATAGCGTTGTTCGAACGCCCGGTGAACGCCAGTGTCAAGCGGAGCAGCCCCGGTGCCGATAGCGCTCAGGCAGGCAAGGTCAGCAGGTGCAATGTCGGCGTCCAATACCATTTGTATACCCGCCGGTGGCAAACCGCTTGTCGGCGGACGAAACCGCACCAAATGGTCATGCCAGCCAGGCACCGTAAAGCGCTCCAGCAATACACAGCGTTGACCATTGAGCAGGGGCGGTAGTGTGGAGTACAGCCCCGAGATATTGCTGACGGGAAACATGAGCAGGGCAGGGGGCAGTGAAATTTGCGCCGCCTGCTGTGCGACAGGAACGGCAGTGGGAGCCAGCAGGTGTTCGCTGATAGTCTCGTAACTGATCGCGAACGGCTTTGGCGGGCCTGTGGTGCCGCTGGTCAGAATCTCTACGACAGGGTGTGTCTGTGTGGCGCCAGGATCACTGCACTGTTCAAGCCCCGGGACGGCGACTGCTTCCATATTGCGCAACGCGATACCGGCTATGCCGCTGTCCAGCAGGGCGCTGGAGACAACATCGGAGTAGTCCTGGGCGTCAGCTACGACAACGGTCGGGGCAATGTGCACGAGGTCTTTCGCGAGGGCCTCGGCCGATTGGAATGGGTAGACCATCCGAATGGAACAACGCTTTGCCAACAATCCCAACAGGGCCGCAAGAGAGGATGGCCGGTTGCGCGCCACCAGGGCAATGGTGTTACCTTCATTGATACCGCTAGCGTCAAGGCGCTGGCTCAGGCACTCGGCCAGGTGGCGGACTTCCCCCCATGTGACCCATTGCTTATCAAATTCTATCGCCGGCTGCGCGGTATCGCGTGCAAGCGCTGCCACGCACCGTTGATCAAGGCTGGCCATCGATACTTTTCTGCAGCGTCCGCGAGGGAACGCTACCCGCGATTGAGGTAGTGCTACTCAGAGGTGATCTCGCCGATTTCCGTGCCCACCGGATAGGTTTCCCCGGCGGCGGCCTTTTGTGTCAATCGACCGGATTCGGGTGCCTCGATTTCCTGCACCGATTTGTCGGTTTCCAGGCAGTAGATCGGCTGCCCCTCTTCAACAAGTTCACCGTCATCTACCAGCCATTCCGTCAGCGTTCCCTCGGTCGTCGACATTTGCAGTTTTGGTATGGTTAATTGCGTGGACATAGTGATCCCTTGTGGTGCTATTTAAGCAGTTCGCGAACCCGCGCGGCGATCGAGCCAGCGTGTGGCATCTGCGCAGTTTCAATGGTTTTGGAATAGGCGATTGGCGCATAGGCCGCCCCGAATCTGGCGGCGGGCGCTTTCAGCCGGGTGAACATCTCCTCATTAATGGTACTGGCGATTTCGGCACCCAGGCCACAGAATTCTGTTGCCGCGTGAACGATCAATGCGCGGCCGGTTTTTTCTACCGACGTGAAAATGCGCTCGTAATCCAACGGCAGGAGTGTGCGCAGGTCGATCACCTCGACGTCGATACCTTCCTTGGCCAATTCTTCCGCTGCCGCGAGGCAATGCATCACCTGCCAGCCATAGGTGATCACTGAGATATCGGACCCGGCGCGCTTCACTTTCGCCACGCCCAGTGGAATGCGGTAGTCGCCCAGGGGTACTTCCTCACGCAATGCGTAGGTCAGCATCATGGATTCAAACTGGATGCACGGGTCATCGTCGAAGATGCAACTCAGCAGCAGGCCCTTGGCTTCCGTGGGGGTGCTGGGGTAGACAATTTTCAGCCCCGGGTTGTGCAATAGCAACGCCTCTGTGGATTGGGAATGTTGTGCACCGAAGCCGCCGATGCCCCCGCCGGCAATTGTCCGAATCGTCAGCGGGACATGGGTGGCGCCGCCGGACATGTAGCGTTGTTTGGCCGCGTGGTTGACGATCTGGTCAAGGCATACCCCGACAAAATCGCAGAACATGATTTCGGCGACTGGACGCATGCCTACCAGCGCTGCGCCGGTTGCGGCACCAATAATGGCCTGTTCGGCGATGGGAGTGGGCCTGACCCGCTCGCCCCATTTTCCCTGCATGCCCTTGAAGCATTTGAAAACACCGCCGGCCTCTTCACCGATATCCTCGCCCAGGAAAAATACCGATTCATCCAACTCCAGCGCCAGTTCCTGGGCATCCTGGATGGCTTCGAACATGGCCATTTCACGCTTCTCGCCGGTATGCGGCGCCTCCTCGGCACGTTTCACACGCTGGCCACGTCTTGGCACGACGGTCGGGTCGGCGTAGACGTCCAACAGCATCTCATCCTCGCCTGTCACCGCGCTCGCCAGGGCGTATTCCACAGCCTCCTTTACTTCGGCTTTGGCGGCGTCATCTATCGCTGCCAGTTCTGCTTCGCTGCATATGCCCTGTTCCAGCAGCAGTGCGCGGGTGCGCGGTACGGGCCACGCTTCCTTCGCCGCGGCCAGCTCCTCCTTGGTCAGGTGGTTGGTATCACCTACGCCAGCGTGCAGGCTCAGTCTCACTGTCATCGCTTCGACAAACACCGGGCCGTTGCCATTGCGTACGTCCTCGATGATCGATTTCATCCCGTTGTGGAATGCCACCGGGTCATTGCCGTCGAGTTGGACACCCTTGAAGCCGTAACCTGCGGCGCGGCTGGCAAAGTCCTTGCTGGCGGTGTAATCAGGAATGCGTGTGTATTCTCCCATCTGGTTGTTCTGGCACATGAAAATCACCGGTAGCTTCCACAGTCCGGCGAGGTTCATCGCCTCGTGTACGGCACCGATGCTGGTGGCGCCATCGCCAAAATTAACGATGGTCACAGCCTTGGTGCCGCGCATCTTGCTTGCCAGTGCTAGCCCATTGGCAATCGGGGTACCGGCACCGACTATCGCCGTGGTTAGCATGGAGCCGGAGGCGGGGTCGGAGATGTGCGGAGAACCACCCTTGCCCTTGTTGACGCCGTCCACTCGTCCCAGCGCCTCGGCAAAGAGGCCCTTCAGAGGTACGCCCTTGGCTACCTGGTCGTGAATTCCCCGGTAGATGGTGACCATGTAATCGTCTTTTGTAACAAGCGGGGCGATGGCTGCCGGTATGGCTTCCTGCCCCGTCATCGGCCAGTACGTAAACTGGAATTTGCCGCTTGAGAGCCCCGCTTTGATGGCCTTGTCGACTTCGTGGATGCGCGAAATCTGGCGATATATCTCGCGCAGGGTGTCGTCTTCGATTGCAGTGTCTTTTGACTTCTTCGCGGCTTCCATCAAGTTTTCTCCTGTTTGGAATGGGTGTCGTGCAGCAAAAAGCCTCATTGACTGGGAAGGGTAGTGTCGAGACCCTCTGATGCTCAGGAACAGTCAGTTTGCGGGAAATTCGCTGGTAATGGTTCCGATTATTCTACTATGCAACAATGGTGTTCATTATTGTCTGTATTGAGCGGCTTGTAAAGAGCGCTCGACAGGTCGTTATGTATTAGCGATCGGGATCTCCAAAATCCACGAAGATCGGCGACGACCAGGCTCGCTCCTGAGCGTCTGCCAGGCAGTCATCTGTGGTTTCGGTAGCAGCAATCACGGGGCAGGGGTCAACGCGGATACATTGCCCGGCATCGTCGTACTCGCAGCGCAGGTTCGCACCGTTTATCGTCGGGCTTGGCGTCTGCAGCGCGCGCACATAGTAGACGGCATCGCGTTGCGCCGCGGCGAATTCCGGGTCGCTGAAGCGCACGGTGCAGCCCTCGCCGTCGCCCTCGCACGGCAGGGACAACCAGGGATCATCGATCAGTGTGGCCACGTCCTCCGCGGCCGCAATTTGCGGGCGGATTCGAATCACTTCGATGCGGTCGATGGGCTTTCGCCTGTCGCCGGGGTGATAACACTCGCCGCCGCACAGTCGTTGCAGGCGATCCTCTGACAGGGCACGCACGCTGTCGGCGGGACAGCCCGGCTTCTGTTCAAAGGCGCCTAGTGCGCTGACTTCAAACACGGGAGCGGTATCGCGTTGCACAATGCTCCCCATGGGCAGTCGTTGTTCATCAGGCTCAACCAGGTTAAACCACAGCAGCATGCGATCGCCGCTGGTGGCATAGACTTCCTTGCGCTCCAGTGCCTCCCAGATCGCGCCGCGGTCTCGCCCCTGTGCGTGCACGGCCACCAACCCACCCGTGCCAAAAAATGACGATTGGCGTGCGAAATATGGGCCGCTACGCCCATCGGCTTTTTGTAACGGGACGAAGTAGGGCAGGCGCTCTGTGGCCGACACAAACGTCTGCGCCCCGAGCTGCGCCACCGCAGAGTCTGTCATGGTGCGACGCATCATCTCCTTGTAACCCGTGCCTGCGCGTGCGTAGTGCGAATCCGATGCGCCGATAATTCCCCAGCGAAAGCGTTTGGGAGGCCGGGTTTCGTCAGCAAAATTGCGGATCGCCAGGCCGTATTGCACGGAGCTGGCGGGACGGTGGTTGTAGGGGGCCATATAGCAATCCCGGCACTGGCCGGCATCCAGCCAGTCTTCAACGGTCTGCCCCGGTATAATCCAGTGGCCCGAATCCTTGGTCAGGAGATAGTTGTTACGTGTCTCCAGCGCGCGGCGCTCGCACTCTTCGGCGGACTCGCCAAGTTCCAGACAGCGCTCCCGGATGATGTCGCCGGCCCGCCAGCAGTCTGCGAGAAATTCCGCAGTCGGCTCCGGACAATAGCTGTTGCCGTTGGCATCGACGCCCACTGCGCGCCAGCGTCGGTACTGTTCGGCATTGCCGTGCCCGGAAAAAATCTCGATCAGCGGCTCCTGCCGCTCCGGATCGCTGTCGCCGGCCAGCTGTTTATCCCAGGTGCTTAGCGGAGGCGTGTAGAAACCCCAGCTATTGCCGTGTGGAATCGTGAGATGCGGGAAACCCCAGTCGTCCAGCTTTGCGAAAAGTTCCGGCGGAGTCGGCGCGCTCTCCTGGCACTTTATCGGCAGATCCCGCACCGGCGGCCCATGCGGGCAGGCGACTATTTCCTCCTGGTCCTGCAGGTAGCGAATAAAATTATAGTAGCGCTGGCGTGTGGCCGAATCGGGAAACAGCTGCACATCCTCGCCTTGGAGCCAGCGCCGGAGTTTATCGAACAGCAAGCGCACATCGCCATTGGGGATCCCGGCAATCAGCATAAGGCGCATCCTGGCGATATACAGTGCAACCCCTTCGGGGTGGATGATCTCAGCAGCGGCGATCGGACGAGTCGGTACATCGCGCTCTGCGGTATCGCGAAACACCACGTTTTTGTGACCGTAGTGATTCTTGGCAAGCTGCGCCGTCTGCGTCCACTCCCAGCCGAGAAAGGTCACCATATCGGGATTGGCCGGATCGCCGGCGGCGGCATTGCACTGGCGCACCATCTCCTTGGTCAGGGACCACTGCCGGGGCGTCAACGATTCCGCATGGTCGTTGATGGACCAGAAATCCAGGCCGGAGCAATAGCGCGCAAAGTCGCAGGCGTCTCCAGGCGGGTGCGAGCCCTCACCCTGATACATCGGCAGGCTTATGTTATAGGCATCGTAGGAATAGGTGGAGTGCACATGCAGATCGCCAAACAGGATCTGCTTCTGCTGCGCCGTAGCGTATGCCGGCAGTGACCGGGTGCTTTGCAACTGGCGCTGTTGCTCGGCTTGCTGCACGGCGGCGTTGCGGCTGCGCTGCGTGATTTCCCCGATATCCTGGCGCTGACCCAGCAGGCCCTCGCTCGCCATGTAGGCCCACAGAATGGCCGCACCGGGCACGGCGATAATTGCGAACAGGAGAAAGCGACGCAGTAGCATGGGCAGGGCTATCCTCAGGTGGAACGTATCAGGCCCGCAGGTTGCCACACGGCGATACTTCGCTGGTGCCCATTAACGACAGGCACCAACGATGCCTTTGCGACCCGCCAGCTGTCAACTGCAAGCAATGGGAACTTGTACTGCCTATCATGAGCGGAAGCGCCGCCGTTGTTCGAGGCCCACGGATCACGACTCACTGCCGTGTTAATCCGCTACTGTCGCATTACGTCCCAACGCTTTATCATGGGACAGTTACGCTAATAAAATAAAATGGAGAGTCCAACCGTGTATCAACGCAAATTCTGGCCGGCCCTGGCCATCGCGCTGGCGCTGGGCGCCTGTAGTGACAATAACGACAACAACGGTGGCGGCAGCACTGGTGAGCCGGAACCGCCCGTGGAGCCTACGGCGAAGTACAGCGCTGAACTGCGCCGCACGGAATATGGAATCCCCCATATCAAGGCAGAGAACTGGGGCAGTCTTGGCTACGGCTTCGGCTACGCTTATTCACAGGACAATTTCTGCGTGACCATGCGCGAGATCGCCCAGGCCAGCGGTCGCTGGGCGGAACTGACTGGCAGCAACGTGGATCGCGATCACCTGTGGCGCTACCTGAACGGGAGCAAGGAAGAGTTCAAGGTGAACTTCTTTGATTCCCTGCCACAGCGAGACCGCGACCTCGTCACCGGCTTTGCTGACGGCATGAACCGTTACCTGGATGAAACGGGGATCGACCGCCTGCCGGAGGGGGAGAACGGTTGCCGCGGTGAGCCCTGGGTGTACTCCTTCGACCAACTGGACCTCATGATGTACCTGCGCAAGATCGCACTGCAGGCGAGCACCGATCAGGGCATCGTGCGCGATGCCATTCTCTCCGTGCAGGGGCCACCCTCTATGCAGGTGGCCGCAGCAACATTGCGTGAAGTGAGTCCCAGCCTGTACCAGAGTTTGAAAACGCTGGGCGAGAATATCCGCCCCAGTGAAGTGGGCAGTAACGCGATCGTCGCCGGCGGCGACGCCACGCAATCAGGCGCCGGGCTGCTGCTGGGTAACCCGCACCAGCCGTGGAATGGATCTGGCCGCTGGTACGAGGCACACCTGACCATTCCGGGTGAGTACGACGTCGCCGGCGCGTCCTTGCAGGGACTGCCCTGGATCGGTATCGGTTTTACGAAGGATCTGGCCTGGACCCACACCGTGGACTATGCCACCCGCTTCACGTTGTATGAGGTGACGCTTAATCCCGACAATCCCATGCAGTACGACTACGACGGGCAGTGGCGCGATATCGAATCCACTAACGTGTCGGCGCAGGAACTGCAGGAAGACGGCTCCCTGGTGACGGTGGAACGGACTTTCTACAGCACCCACTACGGACTGGTGCTTGACCTGGGCGGGGTTGATCCCGCCATCGGTGGTTGGCCCACGTTTGCCGGCACGCTGATCACCATGCGCGACGCCAATCTGGACACCGGCCTGCGCTCGCTCACCCAGTTTGTGGAGAAAGCCCAGGCCAGCGATATGGAGGGCTATCGCCACGCCCTGCGTCACATCGGTAACCCGGTGTTCCACGAGTTTGCGGCAGACCGCCACGGCGGTATGTACTACGGGCAGATCAGTGCTGTGCCTCACGTCACCCAGGCCAAGCTGGATGCTTGCCAGACCGGCATCATGGGCATTGTTGCGACGGTATCGACCAATGCGTTCACCGGGCTGGACGGCAGCCGCTCCGAGTGTGAGTGGGGTGAGGACGCGGACGCGCCCCCGGGAACCAATGTCTACGGTCTGGCCGCGCACCCGCAGATTCTCGGCCGCGGTGTGGTCGGCAACAGCAACAACAGCTACTGGTTGAGCGACCCCAAAATGCCTCTTGAGGGTTTCCCCGTGGTGTTCGGCTGGATGGGTCACGAGGGCAACCAGCAGTTCATGCGCACCCGTATCACCCACAAGATGATCGCCGAGCGCATGGCGGGCACCGACGGCATCAGCGCCACGCCATTGTTCGACCTGGAGACGGTGAAGACGATGATGTACCTCAACCGTGTTCACGCCGCCGAGATCGTGCTGGATGATGTGCTGGAAATCTGTGACGACTTCCTCGACAACCCAATGGCGGAGTTCGACGCGGCCACCGGTGAGGCGCTGACCGAGACCTGCGCTGTACTGGAAAACTGGGATCGCCATGCGGATGTGGAGAGCCGCGGCACACAGGTGTTCATTGAATTCTGGGGCGGTATCCGGAATACCCTTGGCAGCCAGTTCCAGAATGTGGTGGTGGGTGATGAATTCTGGGCAGTCGACTTCGACCCCACAGATCCGATCAACACGCCCCGCGGTATCGACACGGGCATAAAGGCGAACCACGACCTGGTGATCGAGAAACTGCTGCGCGCGCACCAGCGGCTGACCGATGCCGGGGTCGCGCTGGATGCTCCCTGGGGTGAGGTCCAGTTCCTTGAGCGCAACGACGAGCGCGTGCCCATTCACGGCGGCATGGGCCAGGCGGGTATCTTCGGCGCCATCAGTTCGGGACTGGGTGAGGGCGGCTACCGCAATCCGGGTTCTGGCAACTCTTACATTCAGGCGGTCACCTGGGACGGCAGCGAATGCCCGATCGCCGACACCATGCTGGTCCACTCCCAGAGCGTGCAGCCGACCTCTGAGCACTACGCCGACCAGAGCAGGTTGTATGCCAGGAAGGAGTGGGTACGCTTCCCCTTCTGCGAAGAGGAGATCCAGGCCGCACAGATCGGCGAGACAGTGATCCTGGAAGAGCAATAGGAAAGTTTGGGGTCAGAGGGAAGTTTGGGGTCAGAGTAAAAACTC
>JAGRIK010000170.1 GCA_020443325.1 Halioglobus sp. | reverse complement strand
TCGCTCGACCTGGGTTCACTCCTGGCGGGCACCAAATACCGGGGTGATTTCGAGAAGCGCTTCAAGGGCCTGTTGTCCGAATTGAAAAAGCGCGATAACGCGATCCTGTTTATCGACGAGGTGCACACGATTATCGGTGCGGGTGCCGCGTCCGGCGGCGTCATGGACGCCAGCAACCTGCTCAAGCCGCTGTTGAGCTCCGGCAAACTGCGCTGCATCGGCTCGACCACATTCCACGAGTACCGGGGTATTTTCGACAAGGACAAAGCCCTGAGTCGACGCTTCCAGAAAATTGACGTGATGGAGCCCAGTGCGGACGACGCCTACAAAATACTGAAAGGCCTCAAGTCGCGATTCGAGGAGCACCATGGCCTGCGCTATACCGACAAGGCGCTGCGGGTCGCCACCGATTTGAGCGACCGCTACATTACCGATCGATTCCTGCCGGACAAGGCTATCGATGTTATCGACGAGGCCGGCGCTTTTCAGCAGTTGCTGTCCGCCTCCAAGCGCAAGAAAGTGATCGGCGTGAGCGATATCGAGGCGGTCATTGCCAAGATCGCGCGTATTCCTCCAAAAGCCGTCAGCAGCAATGACAAGGAAACGCTGCAAAAGCTCGAGAAGAACTTGCAGATGGTCGTGTTCGGGCAGGATGAGGCCATCTCCAGCCTGGCGACATCCATCAAACTCGCACGGGCCGGCCTCAGGGCGGGTGAAAAGCCCATCGGCTCGTTTTTATTGGCCGGGCCTACCGGTGTCGGTAAAACGGAAGTTACGCGCCAGTTGGCGCGTCTGCTGGGCCTGGAACTGGTGCGCTTTGATATGTCCGAGTACATGGAGCGGCACACGGTATCGCGCCTGATCGGCGCCCCGCCGGGCTATGTCGGTTTTGACCAGGGAGGACTCCTGACCGATGCTGTCACCCAGCATCCCCATGCAGTCGTGTTGCTGGATGAAATCGAGAAAGCGCACCCGGACGTCTTCAACCTGTTGTTACAGGTGATGGATCACGGGACGCTCACGGATAACAATGGCCGAAAAACTGATTTCCGCCATGTGATTCTTGTGATGACCACCAATGCGGGTGCGGAAAGTATCAGCCGCCGTACTATCGGCTTTACCAGCCAGGATCACAGTAGCGACGGTATGGAAGCGATCAACCGGATGTTTACACCGGAATTCCGCAACCGGTTGGACACGATCGTGCAGTTCCAGCCCCTGGGCGAGGATGTCATCCTCACGGTGGTGGATAAATTCCTCACGGAGTTGCAGTGCCAGCTCGATGAGAAGCGGGTAACACTCGACGTCGATGTCGAAGCGCGTTTATGGCTGGTCGAAAAGGGCTACGATATCCACATGGGGGCTCGCCCGATGGAGCGAGTCATCCAGGAACATATCAAGAAACCACTGGCGGAAATGGTGCTGTTTGGGGCGCTGTCGCAATCCGGCGGGACCGCGCTGGTGCGCCTTAACACGGCCGAGAACAGGCTGGATGTGACAGTGGAAGAAGAAGAGGAGGCGGGGGAGCTCCAGAAGAGCTAGCGGAGTTTACCGCTCGCGATAGGTGATGCGTCCCTTGGTCAGATCGTAGGGCGTGAGTTCCACGCGAACCTTGTCGCCGGTTAAAATGCGAATGTAGTTCTTGCGCATCTTCCCTGAAATATGGGCGGTCACGACGTGATCGTTTTCCAGCTTTACCCTGAAAGTGGTGTTTGGCAGGGTATCGATAACCTCGCCTTCCATTTCAATTTGGTCTTCTTTTGCCATTAGGCGGCAATCCTCAGTCTATAAAGTGGGCGCATTTTGCCTGAATCTTGGCACCAGTGCCAGCGTAATATGGCGCCCGGCGAAAATGCCGGTGCAGGAGAATTCAGACCAGTGTTGTCCAGCGGCTGTTGTGGTAGACCTCCAGCGGACGATAGTCCGACTTGTAGGACATCTTCTGGCACTCGCGAATCCAGTAGCCCAGATAGAGGTAATCCAGCCCCATTTTTCGCGCCTGTTCCACTTGCCACAGGATGGCGTACACGCCGAGACTGCGCCTGCTCGCATCGGGGTCGAAAAAGGTGTAGATAGCCGACAAGCCGTCCTCCAGTTTATCGACCACCGCCACGGCAACCAGTTTGCCCTGGTCGTAGAAGCGAAAGTAGTTGGTGCAATCCCACACGCTACTCAGGAAGGCCTCGTATTGCTCACGCTCTGGCGGATACATGTCTCCATCTGCATGACGCAGGCTGATGTAACGGTGGTAGAGATCAAACGCCTCGTCGTCGGTGATTTCGTCGGTACGGGCCATTCTAAGGTTCTGGTTGCGCTGCCAGATACGGGATTGTCCCCGCCTCGGTGCAAACTCGGCAACGGGTATGCGGGCCGGGACACAGGCATTGCACTGCGCGCAGTGTGGCCGGTAGATGTGATTGCCGCTGCGGCGAAACCCGAGGACGGAAAGTTTGCTGTAGAGTTTCTGGTCAACCGGCTGGCGAGGGTCGACAAATAGGGTGGTGGCCTCCTGGTCTTCCAGGTAGCTGCAGCTGTGGGGGTAGGTGGTGTACACCTTGAGATCCCGCAGGGATGAAGTCACAGCAAATCTCCACAAGTGGCGGGTAGATGCCAAATATCACAGTCAATCGCGACATCTATATTTTGCGCAAGACGCTGTTCGAAGTCCAGCCTGTTGATCGTTTGGGCACCAAGTGAATTCAAATGCCCGTTTTCTACCTGGCAGTCGATCATCTGGATTCCGCCACGTTGAACGATATCGACCAGTGCCACCAGCGCGACTTTCGAGGCATCGGTCCTGCGGCTGAACATGGATTCGCCAAAGAATACGCGGCCCAATGCGACACCATACAAGCCGCCTACCAGTGCCCCCTTGTCGTCACTGACCTCGACAGAGTGGGCATAACCCATTGTATGCAAGCGCCCATAAGCTGCCAGCATGTCCTCGTCAATCCATGTCCCGCCCCCGTCCTGGCGCAAGTCCGCACACGCCCGCATGACCTCCGTGAACTGCCGGTCCACCGACAGGTGTAAGGCGTTCGCACGCAGCGTCTTGCGCAGGGAGCGCGAGATATGCAGGTCTTCGGGAAACAGCACGGCCCGCGGATCCGGCGTCCACCACAGCACGGGCTGCGGGGCCTCGTACCAGGGAAAGATACCGTGGCGGTAAGCTGTCAGTAGACGCTCGGTGGAGAGGTCACCACCCGCAGCCAGCAGCCCGTTCGGGCTCTGCAGTGCCTCATCCGTCGGCGGAAAGGCATCCATGCCATGCAGGAGTGGGACGCGACGCATACCGACGACCGATCAAAGCGCGTCCAGGTATTTCTCCGCGTCCAGCGCTGCCATGCAGCCAAAGCCCGCTGACGTCACCGCTTGCCTGTAGACGTGGTCGGCGACATCCCCGGCGGCAAAGACACCCGGGATGCTGGTGGCAGTGGCATTGCCGTCAGTGCCACTGTGAATGGTGAGGTAACCGTCTTTCATATCCAACTGTCCGGCAAAAATATCGGTATTCGGCTTGTGCCCAATCGCGATGAATACGCCCGAGAGGTCTACCTCGCTCACATCGCCGCCCTGGACAGCTTTCACCCGCATACCCGTGACACCAGTGGCGTCACCCACGATCTCATCCAGTGTATGGTTCCACATGATTTTCACTTTCCCTTCTTTTTCCCGCGCAAAAAGCCTGTCCTGCAGGACTTTTTCCGAACGCAGCGCATCCCGGCGGTGTACCAGGACGACCTCCGAGGCGATATTGGCCAGGTACAGCGCCTCCTCAACGGCGGTATTGCCGCCACCGATTACGGCCACCTTCTGGTTGCGGTAAAAGAAGCCATCGCAGGTGGCGCAGGCGCTGACACCCTTGCCGGCGAACGCCTCCTCGCTCGGCAGGCCGAGATACTGGGCGGAAGCGCCAGTGGCGATAACCAGCGCATCGCAGGTGTAGTTGGATGTACCCCGGAGCTGGAAGGGCCGCGTGTTCAGGTCCACCGACTCGATGTGATCGAACACCACCTCGGCGTCAAAGCGCTCGACGTGCTCCTGCATCTGCTGCATCAGCTGCGGACCTTGCAAGTCAGCGCTGCCGCCGGGCCAGTTTTCTACCTCAGTGGTGGTGGTCAACTGGCCGCCCTGTTGTATGCCGGTGATGACCACGGGCTTCAGGTTGGCGCGGGCGGCATAAACAGCCGCTGTGTAGCCGGCCGGGCCGCTGCCGAGGATTATCAGGCGGTGGTGTTTTGTATCACTCATGGAGTTGCTTCCTGCTCATTGTGGTGAATCTGCAACCGCCCTCGGGACGGCCAATTCGTTCTGTATTGGGGCGGACTATGGTACTTTAAAGGCCGGCTCCGGACAAAGGTCAGGGGATTTTTAAATAAACCGTATAACCTTTTGAAATAAAACATAAATGAGTGCACAATTACTTCTGGCTATGAGCTCGATAGCGGTCTGCTGCACAGGCAATTTACCGCTCGACACAGACCGCGAGGACGAACAAGGCCGTGCCCGACAGTACTAACACAGACAGCTATCTCGGCTCACGCTTTCGTGAGGGCGCGTTTATCGGCGTAACCGCCGTGTGTGTCTACCTGTTGATGGCGCTGCTCACCTACAGTGCTCGCGACCCCGGTTGGTCTGCCACCGGCAGCGGCGCCCCCATCAGGAACCTCGGTGGACCCACAGGCGCCTGGTTGGCAGATGTCTTTTTTTCACTGGTCGGCTACGCGGCCTACCTGTTTCCGCTGTTGCTCGCGTACAGGGCACTGGTACTGTTGCTGCAACGCCCACCCTACAAGGGCTTTGACTGGACCACCTTCGGGATTCGGGCGCTGGGCCTCGTGCTGGTAATGATTGCCGGTACCTCCCTCGCCGCGATGAACGATATGGGAACCTCTCCACTGCCACAGGGCGCGGGCGGCATTCTGGGCCAGTCTATAGGCAGCGGATTCACCGTGGCATTCAGTGCTGTCGGGAGTCGCCTGATCCTGCTGGCGATCTTCCTGTTCGGCATGACGATTTTTACCGACCTCAGCTGGCTTGCGCTGCTGGAAAAGATCGGCGCCTGGAGTATTACCGCGTTTACCCGGGTCCGGTCTCGATTTGAAACCAGTCTCGCGAACTTTCAGGATGCGCGAAAACGGGAAAAGGCCGTGGAGGCGCGCAAGATCGTGATCACCGAGCACGTGGAAAAGACCAAGCAACGCAAGCCGCCCAAGATCAAGTCCCTGAAGGCGCCCATCGAGAAAAGCGACCGCATCGAAAGGGAGAAGCAACAGACGTTGTTCGAGGCGCCCGCTACCGGTGATTTGCCGCACCTGGAACTGCTGGATGAATCGGTGAAGGATCCCGATAAGGGGTTCTCCAATGAGGCACTGGAGGGCCTGTCCAAATTACTGGAACTGAAACTGCTGGATTTCGGTATCTCTGCCGAGGTGGTGGCAGTGTATCCGGGGCCGGTGGTCACACGCTTCGAATTGCAGCCTGCGCCGGGTGTGAAGGTGTCTCGCATCTCCAATCTGGCCAAGGACCTGGCCCGCTCGCTGGCCGTTATCAGTGTGCGGGTGGTAGAAGTCATCCCGGGCAAATCCGTGGTGGGTATTGAGATACCCAATGAGGATCGGGAGATCGTCAATTTCAGGGAGGTGCTGGCGTCCAAGGCGTTCGAGCAGTCCAAGTCGCCACTGACCCTGGCCCTGGGTCACGATATATCAGGCCAGCCTGTGGTTGCCGATCTGGCCAAAATGCCGCACCTGCTGGTCGCGGGCACCACCGGCTCGGGTAAATCTGTCGGTGTGAACTCCATGCTGCTGAGCCTGCTGTTCAAATCGGGGCCAGCGGACGTGCGCCTGATTTTGGTGGATCCCAAAATGCTGGAATTGTCCGTCTACGATGGCATTCCACACCTGCTGACGCCGGTGATCACCGATATGAAGGATGCCGCCAACGGGCTGCGCTGGTGTGTGGCGGAAATGGAGCGTCGCTATAAACTGATGGCGGCTCTGGGTGTCAGAAACCTGGCCGGTTACAACCGTCAAGTTGAGGATGCCCGTAAAGCCGGTTCGCCGCTGCCCGACCCGACCTGGAAGCCAGATCCCATGTTTGCGGCGACCGACGAGGAGCAGACGCCCCCCGATCTGGAAAAGCTGCCGAGTATCGTGGTGGTCATCGACGAGTTCGCCGACATGATGATGGTTGTCGGCAAGAAAGTGGAGCAATTGATCGCCCGTATTGCCCAGAAGGCGCGTGCGGCCGGTATCCACCTGGTGTTGGCGACCCAGCGTCCTTCAGTAGACGTTATCACCGGCCTCATCAAGGCCAACGTACCGACGCGCATCGCATTCCAGGTGTCCTCAAAAATTGATTCACGCACGATCCTTGACCAGGGCGGGGCAGAGCAGTTGCTGGGCCACGGCGATATGTTGTACCTGCCGCCCGGTAGCGGCGTCCCCAACCGCGTACACGGCGCCTTTTGCAGCGACGATGAAGTGCACCGCGTGGTGGCCGACTGGAAACGCCGAGGTGAGCCGCTGTATATCGACGGGCTGCTCGACGAGGGCAGTAACACCGCGGTAACGCCCGGCGAACTGCAGGCCGAGGGCGCAGAACAGGATGATGAGAGTGACGCGCTGTACGACGAGGCGGTATATTACGTCACCGAAAGTCGCCGTGCCTCGATATCGTCCGTGCAGCGCAAGCTGCGCATTGGTTACAATCGTGCGGCGCGCCTGATCGAGGCTATGGAAGCGGCGGGGGTCGTTTCCGACATGGGTACTAACGGCCAGAGAGAAGTCCTGGCCCCTCCGCCACGCGAAGCCTGAACCCGCAACTGGAATGACAATGATGAAATATGTACTTACCCTGTGGCTGGGCCTGTTGCCGCTGTTAGCGTTCGCCCAGCCGGGCAGTGACGTCAATGCACTGATCATTGCGATGGAGCCGATCAAGCGGTTGCAGGGCAGCTTCACGCAGCGCCAGTACGGTGAGAACAATGTCCTGTTGGCCGAGTCCAGCGGCACCTTCCGCCTGCTGCGACCGGGTTATTTTGCCTGGGAAATACTGAGCCCTGATGAACAGTTGATTATCGCGGGGCCGGAGTTTATCTGGCACCACGATCGCGACCTTGAGACGGTTACGCGTCGCCCCGTCACGACCAATGCCGATATGACACCCCTGCAAATCCTGGGTGGCGATGAGTCCGCCCTGCGGGAAAAGTTTCAGGTAGTGCAAACAGCTGTCGGCACGTTCCAGCTTACGCCGCTTGCACCGGGTATAGGGTTCAAGCAACTCACGCTGGTCCTCGACGGAGCGCAGCTGGCTGGCATGGAAATCCAGGATAATCTGGACCAGCGGGTAGAGATCACCTTTAGTGACTTGGACAGCGAGAGCGCACTCAGCAGCGCGGATTTTGCGTTCACACCTCCCCAGGGCGCCGATCTTTTCTATTATGACGAATGACCTGTTCGGCGAGCCGCAACACGCAGTAGAAAACACCGTTGCAGAGAGTGGTTACCAGCCACTCGCTGCCCGCTTAAGGCCCCGGACACTGGCTGACTATGCCGGCCAGAGTCACATCCTGGGCCCCGGAAAACCGCTGCGCCAGGCCATAGATAGCCGCCAGTTACATTCAATGATTTTCTGGGGTCCACCCGGTGTCGGCAAAACAACGCTGGCAAGAATCGCTGCAGGGCAAGCCAACGCCCAGTTTATCCAGCTGTCCGCCGTGCTCAGCGGTGTAAAGGATATTCGCGAGGCGATCGCCCAGGCGCGACTGCATAAAACCCGGGCGCAGGACACCGTCCTGTTCGTAGATGAAGTCCATCGTTTCAATAAGTCCCAGCAGGATGCCTTCCTGCCGTATGTCGAAGACGGCACGGTTATTTTTATCGGTGCGACCACTGAAAACCCGTCGTTTGAGCTGAATAATGCGCTGCTGTCCCGTGCGCGGGTCTACAAGTTGCGCCAGCTTGAGCCCGCAGAGCTGGAAGAAGTGTTATCGCGTGGCGTAGCCGCGCTGGAACAGCGTGTTGAGGTCGACGATGGGTGCCTGGCGCTGATCGCGGCGCAGGCCGACGGCGATGCGCGCAAGGCACTCAACCTGCTGGAACTCGCCTCTGACCTGGCGGAGTCAGGGCGGGTTACTGAAAAAACCCTGGAGGAAGTGTTGCAGGCCTCGCTCCGACGGTTCGATAAGGGGGGCGATTTATTCTACGACCAGATCAGCGCCCTGCATAAGGCGGTGCGCGGAAGTGCGCCGGATGCCGCCCTGTACTGGTTCTGTCGCATGCTGGATGGCGGTTGTGACCCCCTGTATATCGCTCGCCGCGTCGTGCGCATGGCGAGTGAAGATATTGGCAATGCCGATCCCCGGGCCCTGACGCTGGCACTTGAAGCCTGGCAGGTGCAGGAACGCCTGGGCAGTCCGGAGGGTGAGTTGACCATTGCCCAGGCGATTATATACCTGGCCTGTGCTGCCAAAAGCAATGCGGTGTACACCGCCTATAAGGCGGCCCGGGCAGATGTGGAACAGGCGGGCACCGATGAGGTGCCGCTGCACCTGCGCAACGCGCCGACCGCATTGCTGAAGACGATGGAACACGGCGCCGATTACCGTTACGCCCACGATGAACCCGAGGGCTATGCTGCGGGTGAAAACTATTTCCCCGAGGCGTTACGGGATCGCCAGTATTATTTCCCGGTAGATCGCGGGCTGGAGCAGAAGATCCTCGAAAAACTCAAATACCTGCGGGAACGGGACAAAACCAGTACAATGCGCCGTTACGATTAACCGGGTCCTGCACGCATGAAATACCTTTTGTTCATTGCCCTGGGAGGAGCCTCGGGCGCCGTTTCGCGCTATTTGCTGGCGAACTGGATGCACAGCCTGTGGGAGGGGCGTTTTCCCATCGGCACACTGGCCGTGAATATGCTGGGGTCCTTCGCCATCGGTATTGTGTATGTGCTGCTGGTGGAGAAGCAGGTTGTTCATGCGGACTGGCAGGGTGTGTTGATGGTCGGGTTTCTGGGTGCGTTCACCACGTTTTCGACGTTTTCCCTGGAGACAATCACGCTGTTTGAAGCGGGGGATGTCGCCCAGGCAGCGGTGTATATGATTGGCAGCGCGATTGTCTGTGTCGTTATGGCGGGACTCGCTATCCACTTGACGCGGACACTCGTATAGACGCGGGGCGACGCTCCGTTTTTGTTGGTTACTGATACAGGAACATTCAGGATGCTGGATATCAAGGCGGTCAGGCAGGATCCGCAAAGCGTTGCCGAGGCGCTCAACGCGCGCGGTTTTAAATTTGATGTAGCCCACTTCACAGCGCTGGACGCCAGGCGCAAGCAGGCGGACATCGACAGCCAGAAACTGTTGGCCGAGCGCAAAAGCGCATCGAAGAAAATTGGTGCGCTGGTGGGACAGGGCGTGAGCGTGGAGGATGCCAAGGCGCAGGTTAATGCCACGCTGGAGAAGATTGCCGGGGAACTTGACGCGCTGACTGAGGAAGCCAGGCAGGCGCAGGCCGAAATCGAGGACTTGCTGCTGGGTGTGCCCAATGTGCCCGTGCAGGAGGTACCGCCGGGTAGCAGCGAAGCCGACAACGCGGAGGTGTTGCGCTGGGGTGAGCCGCCACGATTTGACTTCCCGGTGAAGGACCACGTGGAACTCGGCGAGGGCCTGCAACTGTTGGATGGCGAGATGGCCGGAAAAATAACCGGCTCGCGCTTTACCGTGATGTACGGCAAGCTGGCGCGACTGCACCGGGCCCTCACGCAGTTCATGCTGAACCTGCATGTCGAGGAGCACGGTTACGAGGAAATCTATGTGCCGTATATCGTCAATCGCGAATCCCTGCTCGGTACGGGAAACCTGCCGAAATTTGAGGCTGACCTGTTCAAGTTGCGCACAGATCACGATCTGTACCTGATTCCTACGGCAGAAGTTCCCGTGACCAATATTGCGCGGGACCGTATTTTTGAAGATGACGAACTGGGCGTGGAGGGTATCCGGTTTGCCTGCCACACGCCGTGCTTTCGCAGTGAAGCGGGCAGTTATGGCCGTGATACACGGGGTATGATCCGCCAACACCAGTTTGAAAAAGTGGAACTCGTGCAATTTGTGCGGGCACACCAGTCTATGGCGGCGTTGGAGCAACTGGTCGGACACGCAGAAACCGTACTGCAACGCCTGGCGTTGCCCTATCGCAAGGTGATGCTCTGCGCAGGTGATCTCGGCTTCTCCTCACAGAAGACGTATGACCTTGAGGTCTGGCTCCCGGCCCAGGATACCTACCGGGAGATATCCTCCTGTAGCAGCTTTGGCGACTACCAGGCGCGCAGGATGCAGGCGCGGTGGCGCAACCCGGCGACCGGGAAGCCTGAGCTGTTGCACACCCTGAACGGGTCCGGCCTCGCCGTAGGGCGCACCCTGGTGGCTATCCTGGAAAACTACCAGCGGGCCGATGGCAGCATTGCAATTCCCGACGCCCTGCAACCCTATATGGGCGGCGTCGGCGAACTGGGGGGATAAGCGTCTGGAATTCCTGCCTGTATCGCTGCGGCTCGCCGGCACGCCCGTACTACTGGTGGGCGGCGGCGGAGTGGCCACACGCAAGGCGAGGCTCCTGCTGCGCGCTGGCGCCAGACTGACCGTGGTGTCGCCCGCAGTCTGTACTGAACTGCAGGTGCTGCTGGACGAGCACGACGGTGTCTGGCAGCAGGGGTACTACCAGAGTGCCGACCTGCACGGTAAGAGACTTGTCGTGGCGGCAACGCCCGAAGCGTCGGTAAACGAGCAGGTCTATCACGATGCGATGCGGCTCTCGATCCAGGTTAACGTGGTTGACGCACCACATCTGTGCACGTTCATTTTTCCATCGATAGTCGATCGCGACCCGGTGTTGGTGGCGATCAGCTCCAATGGGCAAAGCCCGGTGCTGGCGAGAATCCTGAGGCGCAGGATTGAGGCGCTGTTGCCATCGGAATACGGTCGATTGGCGAGATTCGCCGGGCGTTTTCGCGAGCTGGTGAAAGAAGCCATACAGGCGGATGGCCCACGCCGCCTGTTCTGGGAACAGGCGCTGGAAGGCACTGTTGCGGAACAGGTTCTGCTGGGTCGGGAGGAGGAGGCCGAGCGAAAACTGCGTGAACAACTGCGCGATACAAACGCCCTCCACTCCGGCGAGGTCTACCTCGTCGGGGCAGGCCCGGGCGATCCCGACCTGCTCACGTTCAAGGCAGCGCGGCTGTTACAGAGTGCAGATGTTGTGCTGTATGACCGGCTCGTGTCTCCGGCGATCGTCGACATGGCGCGAAGGGACGCCGAGCGAATCTACGTCGGTAAACGCCGCGCCGACCACAGCGTGCCGCAGACAGAGATCAACCAGTTACTGCTGGACCTGGCGCAACAGGGAAAACGCGTGGTGCGGCTCAAGGGCGGCGACCCATTTGTATTCGGCCGGGGAGGGGAGGAGATCGAGCTACTGGCGCAACACCGTATTCCCTTTCAGGTCGTCCCGGGCATTACGGCTGCCAGTGGCGCCGCCTGCTATGCCGGCATTCCGCTGACGCACCGTGATTACGCGCAGTCTGTGCGGTTCGTGGCGGGCTATCTCAAGAACGACACCGTGGAGCACGACTGGGCATCGTTCCAGTCGAGGAGTGAGACCCTGGTTTTCTATATGGGGTTGATGGGCTTGCCCGTGATCTGCGCGCAGCTGCAGGCGCACGGACGCTCACCTGATACGCCGGTCGCGCTGGTAGAGCGGGGTACCACACTGGAGCAAAAAGTGCTGGTGGGAACGCTGGCGGATATGGCGGAGAAGGTCGCCGAGGCCCAGCCTGCAGCGCCGACCCTGATCATCGTCGGCGATGTGGTGCGCCTGCATAGCAGCCTGTCCTGGTTTGGCAGTGCCCCTGGCTAGCAGGGTGCTACTGCACGCTCTCTTTATCCTGATTCAGCGCCAGTCGTTGCTTGCTTAGAAACAGCGCGTCGATGAGCACATGGCCGGCTTCCTCGAGGAGCACGTCATCCTCTTCCTCTTCTTCTGTTGCCGTCTCCTCCGAATCGATACCCGCGAACTCATCGTCGTCATCGGAGGCATCATCATCCTCGTTCTCCAGTGATGTCAGGAGTTCCTCGCCCGTTGCCTTGCGCCGTTTGTTCTCGATGCTCAGCGCCTTGGCCTCCTGGCTGTCGCGTAATGCAATGCGCTCGGATTCCTTTAGCGGTAACTCCTTGATCTCCCGGGTTTGCTGCGCGAGTTCGACCTGGTCTTCAAGGTAAATAAAATCCGGATTGTGGCCGCTGCGCTCATCAAACTGTGACTGGATGGCGGGCAGCACAGAGGCAAGATCGCCGTAATCGCTGTGGCGTATCGGGCTGATGTTATCCCAGCTCAATGCGTGGTCGAGCGAGCTTTCGCCTATTTCGTCGGTGTTGTAGATGGACGGGAATACGACGTCTGGCACGACGCCGCGATGCTGTGTGCTCTCGCCCGAAATCCGGTAAAACTTGCTTTCGGTAATCTTGAGCTGCCCCTCAGTCAGGGGTATCAGCGTTTGTACGGTACCTTTCCCGAAGGAGCGGTCGCCCACGATAATGGCGCGCTGGTAGTCCTGCATGGCACCCGCGAATATCTCGGACGCAGACGCACTCAGGCGATTCACCAGCACCACCAGAGGGCCTTCATAATAGGGGCTTTTCAGGCGTTTGCCGTCGCGCCATACGCGCCGTGAGGAGTGGCGAATCTGCACGGTGGGGCCGTATTCAATAAACAGGCCCGTGAGCTCATTCGCTTCCTGGAGTGAGCCGCCACCGTTGTTGCGCAGATCAATCACAATGCCGTCCACGCCCTCGTCCTGCAGTTCCTGCAACAGAACCTTCACGTCTCTCGTCGTGCTTTTATAGTCTTTTTCATTGCGCCGCATGGCGTCGAAATCGATATAAAAAGCGGGGATATCGATGACGCCAACTTTAACGGTATCGGCGCCATGGGGTATTTCGAGGATCTTCTTCTGCGCAGATTGTTCCTCGAGCTTTACTTTATTGCGCACAATGGTGATGACCTTGCGCTCGTCGGTGGACTTGGATTTGGCCGGAATCACCTCCAACCGCACGACGGTATCCTTTTTGCCGCGAATCAGTTCAACGACCTCATCCAGCCGCCAGCCGATCACGTCTTCCAGGGGGCCCTCTTCGCCCTGGCCAACGGCAACGATACGGTCTGCCGGATGCAACTCACCCTGTTTGTCTGCCGGCCCCTTGGCCACCAGGCTGCTGACCTTCGTGTATTCATCTTCCATCTGCAGCACAGCGCCGATGCCTTCCAGTGAAAGGCTCATGTTGATGTTGAAGTTTTCGGTGGAGCGTGGCGACAGGTAATTGGTATGCGGGTCGTATAGCTCAGTTAGCGCGTTGGCGTATATCTGGAATACATCCTGGTTGTTGTATTGCTTTACGCTTTTAAGTTGCCGTTTATAGCGTTTTTCCAGTGTGGGGACGATCTCATCCTCGGCTTTGTCTGCCAACTTGAGGCTCAATACCTGGTTTTTCAACTGCTTCCGCCAGCGGTCGTCCAGTTCTGCCTGGTCTTTGGCCCACTGGCGATTTTCGACATCCAGGGAAATGGTTTCATCGACATTGAAGTCCATCGCGGCCACTGCCTCGGGCAGCGTGGCTATTGTTGATTCGAGCCGGTCCTGTAACCGCTGGTGGAAACGGTTGAAGATCGCAAAGCCGGCATCCAGTTTGCCCTCGCGGACCTCGTCATCCAGCGTCGTGCGATACTGGTCAAACTCGGCGATATCGGCTGCGAGGAAGAACATCTTGCCGCTATCGAGGCTGTCAATATAGCTGTCCAGATGCTCGGAGGAGAGTTCATCATCATAGTCGAGCTTGGCGTAGTGCCGCTCCTGAAGCTGCTCGACGAGCTCTACCACGGTATCCCGCTGTGCCTGGGTGTACTCCATCAGGCTCCATGCCGGGAGCGCCAGGGAACTCAGCAGAAGCGCGGTGAGGGTGAGGCTGACTGCGCCGTGGATGTAGCGTAATGGATTCAAAGTAAACGTACCTGATCTGGGCGCAGCGGGTATTTCAAACGTCGCTTGTTGCCGGTTCAAAGTTGGAGCTATAGAGTGAGCGTTTCGCATAAAGTTCATTTGCGGACGGTCGGACTTTTCTCCTGACACGAGCATATATCTCTTACATAACAACAGCTTGTCAAGTATAGGTTATAGCGAATGTCAAATATATAGCCAGTGCGCTCGTTTAAAACCTCGAATCCCGTCACAGATAGATTGCCTGGGGATACCAATACTGACACAATTTGTGCCGATAACTGCCACTTCAGCACTCAAACAGGAGTAACACAAAATGAAATTTGGTCTCGTACCTGTAAACCTCGGCGTCAAAAGCGTTGAGCAGATTATCGGCCTCGGGCAACTCGCGGAATCTGTCGGTATGGAGTCGGTGTGGACCTTCGAGCACGTAATGGTACCCGTGGATTACGCCTCCAAATATCCCTACAGCGCTGACGGCAAAATGGGCGCAAGACCGGACACCAATTTTGTGGACCCGCTCATCGCACTAGCGGCCGTTGCCGCAAACACCACCACGCTCAGGCTGGGCACGGGGGTTAACATTGTCTCCCAGTCAAACCCCCTGCTGCTGGCCAAGCAGGCCGCCAGTCTCGATTTCGTATCGGGAGGGCGCTTCATGCTGGGTGCCGGCATCGGCTGGCTGCGCGAGGAGTTCGATGCGATGGGCGTGCCATTTGCACGACGTGGCGCCCGCTTTGATGATTATATGGTCGCCATGAAAAAGGTCTGGTCTGGAGACGTGGTTGAGCACCAGAGTGACTTTCTCAACTGGACCGGTTTCCAGAGCTATCCCATCCCCCGGGGGGAAGGCGGGATTCCGGTGATCATCGGTGGCGTTAAAGGCAAAATCTACGAGCGGGTCGCAGCTCATGGCGATGGCTGGTTTCTTCCGGTAGATAACGCCGCCGCGCTGGCGGAAAAGCTGGAGCCGCTGGGAGCGGCCTGCGCCGCCGTTGGCAGGGACCCGGAGAGTGTTGAGATCTCCTGCATGTGGGACATGCAGGGCGGGCTGGACGCTATCAGGGCATTTGAAGACGCGGGCGCCTCCCGCGTTATCGTGCCCATACTGGCCCTGGGTAAGGACCCGGTGGCGGGTATTTCACAGCTGGCTGACACGATTATTTCGAAGTGTTAATGCAGCGTTGATTACCGGTTCGCGGCGAGCGCCTTGTCGAGTTCTTCCCGCATCGCTGCCAGTGCATGCCTGCGCGTCGCCAGTTTGTTGGCGGCGTAGACTGCCTGCGGTAGCTGCGCGAGGTGCCCCGCAACCTCAAGTGCTCGCGCATCGAGTTCAGGCGCATCAACCACCTCGTCCAGCAGGCCCACGGTAACGGCGTGGTCGGGGTCGAACACCTCAGCTTGAATCGCGACACGTGTCACGTGTTGGGGCGGGATGCGCGAGAGGGTGAGCTCCAGCATGGTGAGCGGCAACTCCATCCCTATCGCGGTTTCCGGCAGCGTGATCTTGTAGTTGCCGCGAGTCGCGATGCGGTTATCACAGGCCATAAGAATGAATGCCCCCATGGCGATACCGTGGCCGGTGCATGCAGCGACTATCGGCAGGGGATAGCTGTAAAGCCTTATCAGCAGCTGCATTCCTTTTGAAACCATCGCGATGCCTGCCTCCGGGCCCTTCTTGAATTCGCCCAGGTCGAAGCCCGCGGAGAACATCCCATCGCGTCCACGCAGGATGACGGCGCCCGCTTTATCGGCCTCCGCTCGATCCAGCACTTCGTTGATCGCGCCGAGAAAATCGAGCCCGACAACATTGGCCTTGCCGTCGTCGATGGTGACAACAGCGATATTGTCCTGCAATTCATAATTCATTTCCTGAGTCTCCTTCTGCCGCGATAGAATTGTTTTGGGATTTCGCTAGCGAGCGTACCACAGTCTTGCTATAAAATGACATATATGGTGTCATTAGGCATGTTTGCCTTACAGGCACATGGTAAACGACGATAAAATCCCGCAAAACCGGCCGTTATGGCCAACGAGGATAACAGTATGATTGATCTGTACACGGCCTCCACACCGAATGGTCACAAAGCGTCCTGTACGCTGGAAGAACTCGGCTTGCCCTATGAGGTCCACGCGGTGGATCTTTCCAGCGGGGAGCAACGCAGTGAAGCGTATCTGGCGATTAACCCGAATGGCAGGATTCCGGCGATTGTGGACAGGGCAGAGAATAATCTCGCCGTGTTTGAATCAGGCGCCATCATGATTTACCTCGCGGAGAAGACAGGGCGCCTGTTGCCCACCGATATCGCCGGGCGGGCTCGCGTGATGCAGTGGCTGATGTTCCAGATGGGTGGAATAGGTCCAATGATGGGACAGGCCAACGTTTTTTATCGCTACTTCCCGGAAAAAATCCAGCCCGCTATTGATCGCTACCAGAACGAGTGCCGGCGCCTGTTTGAGGTGCTGGATCGGCGCCTGGGAGAGAGCGAGTGGCTGGCTGACGATTACTCGATCGCCGATATTGCGAACTGGTGCTGGGTGCGAACCTACAAGTGGTCCGGTGTCTCCAGGGACGGGTTGGACAATCTGGACCGCTGGTTATCCGTCATGAAGGATAAACCGGGGTTGCGCCGGGGTATCGAGGTGCCGGTGAAGATCGACAGTATCCTTGACGACGAGAAAGCGGCCAGCCAGTTTGTCGAGCAGGCCGGAAAAATGGTGCAACGCTAGGCATTGACGGCATACTGCTGAGGAGCCCTGGCAGCGGGCGGGAATGGGTAGTGAGGGCAGGCGTGGCCATCCGCTATCACCATCTTAGGTAAGACAAGCTGGAAACACCCGTGGAGAGTAACATCATGGCGGAGCAATTTAAGGAGCAGGGCGGAGCAGCCACGATGGACCCTAACCCGGTCCTGCGCTGGGCGACGTCGACATTGATGACACAGATGTGTCGTCCGCAACGTCTCACGAAGCAACGCGCTAAATTTGAAAAGGCGCGAGCGAAGGCCGGCGCTGCGCATGTCGTGGAGTATTATCACCAGGTTGAGGACGGCTACAGCCACCTGGCAGCACAGGTACTGCAGTCTCTTGCCGAGCGCTATGACATCGAAATCGTGTGCCATCTTGTACAGGGGCCGCAGGGCAAGAACGCCGCTGAGCCCGAACTGTTGTTGCAGCTCTCCCGTTACGATGCCTTTCATGTCGCTGGTGAGTATGGGCTGGCATTTCCCCGTCACGATGAGGCACTGCGACCCGATCTGGTGCAACTCGCCACCGCAATACTGGCCGCGCAGGATAATCAGGCGTTCATCGAACGAGCGGCAGAGGTAGGCAGCGCACTGTGGGCAGGGGATGAGGCGGCACTGGAGCATCTGGCGCAACAGTGCGGCCGCGCTCCAGAGAGCGCCGTGAGCCAGAGAATTGCCACGGGCATGGAGCGTCGCGAGGCGCTCAGGCATTATTCCGGTGCGATGTTTTACTATGGCGGAGAGTGGTACTGGGGTGTCGACCGCCTCTACCACCTTGAGCAACGGTTTGCCGATCTTGGTATCGACCGGAAGCCCGCTGAGAAACCGCTGGTACCCAGGCCAGTCATTCCACCGCCTGTGCTCAAGGATGACGGCAGGCTGACCCTTGAGATATATCCCTCGCTGCGCAGTCCCTATACCGCGATCAGTTTCGATAGAGCCGTCAAGCTGGCCCGCGATACGGGTGTTAATCTTGTGGTGCGCCCGGTTCTGCCGATGGTGATGCGTGGTGTGCCGGCCACCCGGGAGAAGGGCATGTACATCTTCTGGGATACGGCGCGCGAGGCGCGAGCGGCCGGCGTACCGTTTGGGAATTTTTACGACCCTATTGGCAATCCCGCACGCAACGGTTATTCACTCTTTTCCTGGGCGTCTGAGCAGGGCAAGGGCGTTGAACTGATCAGCGCATTCCTGCGCTGCGCATTCGCCGAGGGCGTCAATCTGAATAATGAGCGTGGGCTGCAAAAAGTTGTCGAGAAAGCCGGGCTCAACTGGCACGAGGCGGCACAGAAAGTCGGGCAAAGCGGGTGGGAGGATATGCTGGAAACCAACCGTTTAGCCATGTACCACTCAGGGCTATGGGGCGTGCCCAGCTTTCGCCTGCTCGATGACACTGGCGAACAGATACTGGCGTTGTGGGGGCAGGACAGGTTGTGGCTCATTGCGCGCGAAATTCAACGACAACT
>JAGRIK010000169.1 GCA_020443325.1 Halioglobus sp. | reverse complement strand
CAGGGTCGGCATCCTGATGACCAATCGCCCGGAATACCTGTCCGCGTTGTTTGGAACCGCGTTGGCCGGAGGGGTTGCGGTCGCGTTGAGTACTTTCTCCACGAAGCCTGAATTACAGCACCTGCTCAGCGCCTCGGCTGTCTCAACACTGCTGTTCGAGGACAGGGTGCTGAAGAAAGATTTTGCCTCGATGTTGCTGGAGTTGGAGCCCGCTATCCGCACGGGTAAGCCGGGCGAAATCACATCTACCAGTTTGCCTTTTTTGCGTCGCCTTGTTCGCCTGGACGGTGTTACATCCGATGCTGGCGTTGAATCAAGTGCGCCCGGTATTGCAGCCTTTGAGCCCTGGAGTGCGTTTCTACAGCTGTCCGACACTGTCTCGCTCGACATCGTCGACGCCAGGGCGGCTGCGGTCAGCCCGGCGGATGCGGGGGGGCTGTTTTTTTCCTCCGGGACCACCAGCCTGCCCAAGGGTATCTTTCACTCGCAGCGTGCATTTGCCATCCAGTGGTGGCGCTGGCCGCGGGTGATGGCCGTGAAAGAGCCGGCGCGGGCCTGGACGGGAAATGGCTTTTTCTGGTCTGGTAATATCTCAATGATTGTGGGTGTCGCCTTTTCAACCGGCGGGGCAGTGATACTCCAGCCACTGTTCGACGCTGAATCCACCATTGAATTGATCGAGGCAGAGCGCATCACTTTTATGAGTGGCAGGCCCCACCAGTGGGCGCGTTTGCAGCAGGTGCCCGGATACCTCCAGGCGGATCTGAGCAGCCTGCGCTATGTCACACGCGGAGAATTGATTGTGGAGCACCCGACAGTCAACACCGACTGGATGCTGCCGATGTCGTTCGGCACCACCGAAACGATGACCATCAACACCTCTTTCGATGCGGATACTTCTCCTGCCGATTACGCGGGCAGTGCGGGAGTGCCTCTGCCGGGCAATTTGCTGAAGATTGTTGATCCGCAGACACTCGTACCGGTTGCCGTAGGCGAACGCGGGGAAATCTGCACAAAGGGGCCGACCCTGATGACAGGTTACATCGGGAAAACCCTTGAGGAGACGTTCGACGCTGAGGGCTATTTCTGCACTGGTGATGGCGGCTATGTGGATGCGAGCGGCCGCCTGTACTGGGAAGGTCGCCTCAACGATATTATCAAGACCGGGGGTGCGAATGTGTCGCCGCAGGAAGTCGACGAACTCATTGCCACCTATCCCGGTGTGAAACGCACGCAGACCGTGCCTGTGCCTCATGAGACGCTCAGCGAGATCGTAGTGTCCTGTATTGTTCCCGTCGATGGAGTCGTGCTCGACGAGAAGGCCATCGTTAACTACCTCAAGGAGCACCTGGCCAGCTATAAAGTCCCGCGCGAGGTCCTGTTTTTCGCAGAGGGGGATTTCGCGCTGACGGGTAATGAAAAAGCCAAGACGGCGGAGATTCGTGTGCAGGCCTGCAAGCGCCTTGGCGTTGACGTTTAGTCCGCCACTAAATTACTGCGGTAACATAATGGGCCGTGCCCTGGAGAGGAATCACCGATGAAAGACTATAAAAAACTGATTGAAGAGGCGCAGCAGTTTATTCGTTACGACAAGGACAAGGCGAACAAGATCGCCTACCTGACGTTCGATCGTCCCGACGCGCAGAATGCGATGACAGCGGGTATGCGACAGTTGTACGGTGATCTCCTGCACCGCGCCAATACCGATGATGATGTGAAGGTGTTGGTGATACGGGGAGAGGGCGAGCACTTCGGATCCGGGGGAGACCTGCCCGAACAGGCCGATATGCTCTCTGAGAGTGATGAGGATGTAGACCTGCGGTGGGAGATAGGGATAGACGATCCCGGGGTGAAGTATCCCCCGAAGAAATCCTATCGCTTCCTGCATACGCTTACGGATCACTATGCCAAAGCCCGTGGCGGTTGTCGGTCGCTGCAGGAGTTCAAGAAAATCAGTATCGTTGAGGTCAAGGGTTACTGTTACGGTTGGCACTTTTACCAGGCGGGAGATGCCGATCTGGTCGTGTCCTCTGATGAGGCACTGTTTGGGCACCCGGCATTCCGCTACGTGGGTTGGGGCCCCAGGATGTGGACCTGGATAGAAATGATGGGCCTGCGCAAGTTTGAAGAGATGCTGTTCACCGGGCGGCCCTTCAGCGCACAGGAGATGAATGAATGCGGGTTTCTCAACAGCGTGGTGCCACTTGAGGATCTGGCCAAAGAGACTGAAAAGTACGCGATGGCCTGCGCGCGCACCCGTCCCACCGATACGGTGCAAGCGCAGAAAACCTTTATCGAGATGTACAAGCAGTATCGCGGAGAGTATATGGGGAGTGTGATGACGGGTTGGTTAGAGAGCATGTTGCCCCTGATGCAGAATGACCGCAACGACGATGTCCAGTTGGGAGACAATGTGTTCGGGGAAGGCTTGAATAACATCGTCAAGAATAACGATATGAACTACCCGCCTGAATGGCGGCTCAGTCGTTCCGGCAGGAAGAAGCCCTGATGGGCCTGCCTGTCGTTATAGTGAATCTTCCAATGTCTGTATCATTCCAGCTACATCCGAAGTCTGCCACAGGTTCAGGAACACGGACATCATCTGGAGTTGCGTACGAGCGGCCTCGTGCCGCCTTAGTCGCTCATCGAAACGATCTTCGAAACCGGAGAGATCGGGGAACAACTTAACGAGATACGGCGGTACATCGAGCAGCCAGTTCAGGCCCATCAATACAGCGTACAGCGTCAGGTGTGTTTTCAGTTCTCCTGTATCCAGTGCCAACTGCCCCGTGTGCGTAAACTCGGTCGTATACAGCGCGAGTAATTCTTCCAGGTGATCGTCCCACAGCCCTGTCTCCGCGCCGCTCAGGCAGCCCCAGAGTGACATGCCGATATTCATCTGGCTGACATGGCCCCAGTCCAGCAGGCCGCACTCAAGGCCGGTTGAGGTGCGCACAAACCACGCGTTATCGATATTGGCGTTCCAGTGGCACAGGGCAATGTATTGTGGATCCGCAGTGAGTAACTTAATGATACGGTTTTGCTGCGCAAGCAATCGGGGGGCCTCCTCTGCGAGTCGCATGGCGAACTCTGCGCTCCGGATGCTTTCCGGCAACAACTTTGGGTAGTTGGCGGCGAATTCGGCGTAGCGCATCACTTTTTCCTGAATCTGCGGCGCTGCGCAGGGGTTAGGGGGGGTGGCTATCAGTGTGCTTGCAGCGAAAGGAAAATGGCGGTCAACCTCTTCTCCCAGCTTCCCGGACCTGTGTGTACCCGCCAGTCGGGCGAGTGCGCGTACAATCGCCCGATAATGCTCCAGTG
>JAGRIK010000168.1 GCA_020443325.1 Halioglobus sp. | reverse complement strand
GCTGGCCATGGTGGTCTGGCAGAAACCCAACTTACTGGTGCTGGACGAGCCCACCAACCACCTGGACCTGGAAATGCGCCACGCGATGGAGGTCGCCCTGCAGGCTTACGATGGCGCACTGGTCCTGGTGAGCCACGATCGCCACATGTTGCGCAACACGGCGGAGGAATTACTGCTGGTGCACGATGGCTGTGTGGAAGAGTACCGCGAAGACCTGGAAGGTTACGAGCGCTGGATTCTCTCGAGCTACAAGTCGACGGAGAAACGTGATGTGGCCGCGGCGGACAGCTCGCGCAAGGAAAAACGCCAGCAGGCGGCCACCCAGCGTGACAAACTGCGGCCGCTGCAAAAACAGGTGAATAAAACCGAGGCCCAGATGGCTGAGGTAGAGCGGGCGCTGCATGCGTTGCGCGAACAGATGAGCGACACCGATCTCTATACCGAAAACAACAAACAAACCCTCGCAGGCCTGCTGAAACGCGAAGGGGAACTAAAAATTCGCGCGGAGGAACTGGACGAACTGTGGCTTGAGCAACAGCAGCAACTGGAAGAACTGGCGCAATAGGTACCGACGCCAGTAAGGCGTCACGCTCGCAACAAACGCAACTTCTCGTCGCGAGTCAATTTCTTGATGAGCGCCTCGCGCCGCTGGGCGGCACCGCGATCCGGCTCGCTGGCTGACCACAACAGCTCGACAGGACGGCGGCCCCGGGTATAACGGGAACCACCTGCCAACGCGCCGTTGTGTTGCCGTAAACGACGTTGCAGGTCTCTCGCCACCCCGGTGTACAGCGAGCCATCGGCACACTTGAGTATGTAGACATGCCACGCCCCGTCCATAGTCTCAGGCCAGTGCCAGCACCTCTTTTACACAGGCACCGATTCCCTCGTACGCTTCCGATACCTTGCCTGCCAGCATGTAGGCGGGTGTCGTAACCAGTTTACGCTCCTTGTCCACGCGTGCCTCCGAGACTGGACACTGCAGGTGCTCGCCGCCCATCGCATTGATCGCCGCCGCTGTCTCTGCATCATTGCCAATGGTGCAGCGTGCGCCCTCCCCACAAATAGCCGCCGCCATCACCGGGGCGATGCAAATCAACCCTATCGGTTTGCCGCTTTCATGGAAGTTGCGCGCCAACTGCAGGAAGTCCGACTGAACCTCCATCGCCGGGCCCGCCACCGCAAAATTACTCAGGTTTTTTGCCGCGCCGAATCCGCCCGGTACCAACAGTGCATCGAAATCTGCCACGTTGGCCTCTTTGATGTCCCGGATATTGCCGCGCGCGATACGCGCCGCCTCTACCAGCACGTTGCGGGATTCACCCTCTGCGGGTTCTCCGGTGAGGTGGTTGATCACGTGCATCTGTTGGATGTTTGGGGCGAAGCACTCGTAGTCTGCGCCCTGTTGCTCAAGGCACAATAGAGACAGCACTGCCTCATTGATTTCTGCTCCGTCGTAAACTCCGCACCCTGCCAGTACTACGGCAACCTTTGTCATCTGTCTTCTCCTCAATCTAGTGATGTCGGTCAATCATTGTTGCTTGCAGGACGCTGCCACTGGCACTTTATTGGACTGGATGTCCGGCGTTAGAGTCGCGAGGACCCATCGGGACACGCCGTGAACCCGTCCATGGGGGCTCGGGCTCGGCATCCTTGCCTCGCACGGTCCCGATGGGTCCTCGCGACTCTAACGCCTACTTGCCATACTCGGCTTTAATCGTTGCAATTTATGTCGCTTGCATTAGCTCCGGTTCCACTTGTGGTAGCGTTCTGCGAGGCGTAGCAAGCCTTCGGGTTTGCGCGCCTTGCGCCATTCACCCGCGGCAAATTTGTTGCCCTCGCTCAGCGTCGGGTAGATGTGAATGGTGCCCAGTATTTTACCCAGACCCAGGTTGTGCTTCATAGCCAAAACGAACTCGTTGATCAACTCTGCACCGTGGTAGCCGACGACGGTGGCGCCGAGGATGCGGTCGCGGCCCGGCTCGGTCAGTACCTTGATAAAGCCTCTCGCCTCGCCGTCGGCGATGGCCCGATCCAGGTCGCCGAGATCATAGCGGGTCACCTCAACTGCAATGTTTCGCTTGCGCGCCTCGTCCTCGTTCAGGCCGACTCGCGCCACTTCGGGGTCGGTAAAGGTCGCCCATGGCACCACGGAATAGTCGACCTTGAAGCGTCGAAAACGGCCGAACAGTGCGTTCACGGCGGCATACCAGGCCTGGTGGCTGGCCATGTGGGTGAACTGGTACGGGCCTGCCACATCGCCGCAGGCCGCTATCGTGGGTATGGCGGTGCAGAGGAACTCGTCCACCTCAATGGTGCCTGACGGACTTGTGGCGATACCCAGTTCCTGCAGGCCCATCCCCTCAACATTGGGACTGCGGCCGACCGCCAGCAACAGGTGTGTAAAGCTAATGCTCTGCTCTCCGTCGGCAGTCCTGACAACAACCTGTCGCCCGCCCGCGCGGTCATCGAACCTGAGCGGTTCGCTGTTCTGGTGGATGGTAATCTGGCGCTGCTCGAGGGCGGCGTGAACCAGTGCGGCGACTTCCGGGTCTTCGCGCGGCATTATTCGATCCGCATGTGTCACCAGCGTGACACGACTGCCGAGTTCGGCAAAGGCCTGCGCCAACTCACATCCGATAGGGCCTGCACCCAGCACCAGTAAGTGCTGCGGCAATTCAGTCAGCTCCCATACGGTGTCGGAGGTGAGGTAGTGCATTGCCTCAAGGCCGGGTATATCGGGCACCCGCGGGCGCGCACCGCTGGCGATGATGATGTTGCGAGCCGTCAGTGTCTGGCCGTTCACCTCCACCGCCCAGGGCGAAACGATGCGCGCGTCGCCGCTCACACAGTTCACGCCCAGCCCGGTGAAGCGCTCTACCGAGTCGTGTGGCTCGATGGTCTTAACAATATCCTGTACCCGGTGCATGACTTGCGGAAAGTTGACCTCAACCGGCATGGGTGCCAGGCCAAACTCCTCGGCTCTCCGCCCCGTTTGCGCAACGCGCGCGGAACGGATCAGGGCTTTGCTGGGCACACATCCGGTATTCAGGCAGTCACCGCCCATCCTGTGGCGCTCGATCAACGTCACTTTCGCCTTTACTGTGGCCGCAATCAGCGCAGCCACCAGACCCGCTGATCCGGCTCCTATCACAATGAGGTTATTGTCAAACTGCCTGGGTTTGACGTAGGGGGCGAGTATACGGCGACGCTGTATGTGCGCCAGAAGCCACCGGGCAATAAACGGAAACACGGCCAACAGGACGAACGACCCCAGTAGCGGCGCCGAAACAATGCCGGAAAGCGACTGCAGTTCCCCGAGTTGCGTTCCCGCATTCACATAGACGGCCGTCCCCGCCAGCATGCCCAATTGCGACACCCAGTAGAAAGTCCATGTGCGCAGGGGCAGCAGGCCCATCAACAGGTTGATCAGGAAAAAGGGGAAGATCGGGACGAGGCGCAGGGAAAACAGGTAGAAAGCACCGTCTTTCTCGAACCCCGAGTTCACCGCACCCAGATGCCGGCTGAAACGCTGCTGCACCCAGTCGCGCAGCACCACCCGGGAGACCAGAAACGCCAGTGTGGCCCCGATGCTGCTGGCAAACGACACGAGCAGTAATGCGTACCAGAAACCGAACAACGCACCGCCGGCCAGTGTCATTACCGCGGCGCCGGGAAGGGACAGCGCAGTGACCGCGACATAACCCGCGAAGAAAACCAGCCCCGCCAGCCACGGGTTCCCCGCATACCAGTTGCGCAGGTCGCCTATGCGTTGCTGCAGGGAGTCAAACTGCAGGTAGCTGCCAAGGTCGAATGAAAACCACGCGGCGATGGCCAGCACCACACCGGCGATTACTGCTATTTTTCTTGTTTGCAATTAGGTCCCCTGGAATCCGCCAACACTATGGGTTGAGGCATTCGAAACATCTGACAATAGGTGCAGGTAAGACTACCACGGTCTCACGATATTTTGAGTCGGGCAGCGGTTGGGCTTGAGTTTCCATCATTTCGTGGCAATCTAAACCCGATATTGGTGTCCCCGCGGCCATTTTTCGCCTCCAGAGGCATAAAGCTAATAGCCCTGGGACATATCAGCATGCCAAAAAACTCTAGCCTCCCAGTTGTACCCAATTCATCCGATGGTATTATGGCTGCCCTTGAAATGACGCGTAAGCAACAACCGCAATTAAACCGGAGAACAACATGAGCGACCAGATCGTCCACGTGAGCGATGCCACCTTTGATGCAGAAGTACTCAATTCCGACCTCCCCGTACTGGTGGATTTCTGGGCTGAGTGGTGCGGACCCTGCAAGATGATTGCGCCCGTCCTCGATGAACTCGCCGCTGATTACGACGGCAAACTGAAGATCTGCAAGGTCGACGTGGATGCCAACCCCGAAATACCGCAGAAGTTCGGCATTCGCGGTATTCCGACATTGATCGTTTTCAAGGATGGCAATGCGGAGGCGACCAAGGTTGGTGCACTGTCCAAGACACAACTGACCGATTTCATCCAGGAAGTGATCTAGCGGATTGCAAGGTCCGCCCCTGCGTAAAGAAGTGATGTCGGGCGGCCTGCAATTGCCAGAAAAAATCGGTAGACGGCCCTTACGGGCCGTGCTACATTCCAAATCGTCGCACATTCCTGTGCCATAACAAAAACTCTGCAACCCACGTTAAAGCTAATATTTGTTGGCATCGCCAACCAGCGTTCGGTTACACCCTATTCCTCCCTCTAATCACACGTACACACTTGCTTTCCATATGAATCTAACTGACCTAAAGACCAAATCTACCCAAGAAATCATTGATATCGCCAAAGAGATGGGCCTGGACAACATGGCCCGCTCGCGCAAGCAGGATATTATTTTTGCGGTGCTCAAGCACCACGCAAAAAGCGGCGAGGATATCTACGGCGACGGCGTACTGGAAATTTTGCAGGATGGCTTCGGGTTCCTGCGCTCTGCGGACAGTTCATACCTGGCAGGGCCCGATGATATCTACGTCTCACCGAGCCAGATCCGCCGCTTCAACCTGCGCACCGGTGACACGATTTCCGGAAAGATTCGCCCCCCGAAGGACAGTGAACGCTACTTCGCGCTGCTGAAGATCGACAAGGTCAACCTCGATCGACCGGAAAACTCCAAGCACAAGATCCTCTTCGAAAACCTCACCCCACTCTTTCCAGATGAACGCCTGACCCTTGAGACAGGCAACGGCAGCACCGAGGATTTGACCGGTCGCATTATCGATCTTGTGTCTCCCATCGGAAAGGGCCAGCGGGGTTTGCTGGTGGCGCCGCCCAAGGCGGGCAAGACCATCATGATGCAGAATATCGCCCAGGCGATCATCACCAACAATCCCGAGTGTTACATCATCGTGTTGCTGATCGACGAACGCCCGGAAGAAGTGACAGAAATGCAGCGTTCGGTGGGTGTCCGCGGCGCCGAAGTGGTGGCCTCGACGTTCGATGAACCGCCCTCGCGCCACGTACAGGTTGCCGACATGGTGATCGAGAAAGCGAAGCGACTGGTGGAGCACAAGCTGGACGTCGTTATCCTGCTGGATTCCATCACCCGCCTGGCCCGTGCGTACAACACCGTCATCCCCAGCTCCGGCAAGGTGTTGACGGGTGGTGTTGACGCCCATGCGCTGGAGCGTCCCAAGCGCTTTTTTGGTGCAGCGCGAAATATTGAAGAAGGCGGCAGCCTGTCCATCATCGCGACCGCGCTTATCGACACCGGCTCGAAAATGGACGAGGTGATCTACGAGGAGTTCAAGGGTACCGGTAACCTGGAGTTACACCTCGATCGCAAGATCGCGGAAAAACGTATCTACCCTGCGATCAACATCCGCCGGTCCGGCACCCGACGCGAGGAGTTACTCACCGCAGAGGATGAACTGCAGCGCATGTGGATTCTGCGCAAATTGCTGCACGGGATGGAGGACACTCCCGCAATCGAGTTTTTGTCGGACAAGCTCAAGGAAACCAAAACGAACGACGAGTTCTTCAAGTCCATGAAGCGCAAGTAGCCGCGTATTTATACAGGGTGTAGTGTCCGCCGTTAAACCATGACGGATAAAAAAACATCGTGAAATATACAGACCTCAGGGATTTCATCGACGCACTTGAAAAGCGCGGTGAGTTGGTACGTATCCAAACCGAGGTCGACCCCCATCTGGAAATGACGGAAATTGCCGATCGCACACTGCGCGCCGGTGGCCCTGCCCTGTTGTTTGAAAATCCCAAAGGCTATAACACACCCGTCCTCGCCAACCTGTTCGGCACGGAGTTGCGCGTTGCGCTAGGCATGGGCGCACAGGATCTTACGGCCCTGCGCGAGATCGGCGAGATACTCGCCTATCTGCGCCAGCCCGATGCACCCAAGGGCATGCGCGATCTCTGGGACAAGGCACCGCTGCTGAAGCAGGTGTTAAATATGGCGCCGAAGGTGGTGCGCAATCCGCCCTGCCAGTACCACGCGAAGCAGGGAGAGGATGTCGATCTCTACACGCTGCCTATCCAGACCTGTTGGCCGGGCGACGCAGGCCCACTGGTGACGTGGCCCCTCGTGATTACGCGCGGCCCGGGCAAGGAGCGGCAGAACCTGGGAATCTACCGCATGCAATTGGTGGGGCGTAACAAATTGATAATGCGCTGGTTGTCGCACCGTGGCGGGGCGCTGGATTTCCGGGAGTGGCAACTGCAGCACCCAGGGAAGCGCTACCCGATTGCCGTCGCGCTAGGAGCCGATCCCGCGACAACCCTGGCGGCAGTGACGCCCATCCCCGATGCGATCTCCGAGTACGCGTTTGCCGGACTGTTGCGCGGCAGTAAAACCGAGGTGGCCGAGTGCTTCACCCCGCTCTGTCGCGAGCATGAATTGCAGGTGCCTGCGGCTGCCGAATACATTCTGGAGGGCTATATCGAGCCCGGCGAAATGGCCGATGAGGGCCCCTTTGGCGACCACACCGGCTACTACAATGAGGTTGAGCGCTTCCCCGTATTCACCGTTGAGGCGATCACGCACCGTGAATCACCCATCTATCACAGCACGTACACGGGGCGGCCGCCGGACGAACCCGCGATACTGGGCATGGCATTGAATGAGGTTTTTATCCCGATACTGCAGAAGCAGTTTCCGGAAATCGTCGATTTTTACCTGCCACCGGAGGGCTGTTCGTATCGCCTGGCAGTGGTGACGATGCGCAAGGAATACCCGGGGCACGCCAAGCGTGTCATGTTGGGCGTATGGTCCTTTTTACGACAATTCATGTACACCAAATTTGTGATTGTCACGGATGAAGATGTCAACGCCCGGGATTGGAAGGATGTCATCTGGGCGATGACCACCCGCATGGATCCACAGCGCGACTCGGTATTTATCGAGAACACGCCTATCGACTATCTGGATTTTGCCTCCCCCGTGTCCGGCCTCGGTTCCAAAGTGGGCTTTGATGCCACCAGCAAGTGGGCGGGGGAGACCACGCGGGAATGGGGGCAGCCGATTGTTATGGATGAGGCGGTGAAACAGCGTGTTGACTCACTCTGGGATGAGCTCGGCATCACGCTCTAGCGCCAGCCACCCGATGCGAGGAGCAGTCAGATGCTGGCCACAACCCGCGGATCGCGGGCAAACTTATCGGGCTGGGGCAACACGGGCAAATCAGCCTCCTGCAACAACAACCCTTCACGGTAGTAGGCAGCGGCCACAATAGGCTCACCGAGGGCGTCCAGCAACCGCCCCAGCTCTGCGCAAATCTCGCCGTTTTTCTCCAGGCGGTAAGCGCTCTCGAAGTAATCCCGCGCCTTGCCCCACAGTGCATCACGCGACGAGAGTCGACCAAGGCACAGCAGGAGTTGAGGCTCATCTGCATGAGCCTGCAGCCAGGCTTCGGCCCTGGCCAGTTGTTTTGCAGGGTCAGCCTCAACATAGGCGTACAGCCGCACCAGTGATATCTGCCACTCGTTCTTCAGTACCCGCAGGATGGTTTTCTCTGCAGTGCTATGGTCTCCCGATGAAATCAGGTTACCCACATAGGCCGCAGTAAACGCGGCATTGCTTTGCAGGCGCTTCGGAACTTTTTGCCAGATGGCGCTCAATTTCGCCGGATCATCATCGCAGTTCTCCAGCCTGTGGAAATGCACCTGGTATTCCAGCTGTTGAAAATCCTCGTTGGTGAGCACCTTGTGTTTTTGCAGCTGTGGCAACAGCTCCAGCAATTTGTCCCAGTCCTGTAAGCCCTCGTAAGCCTGGCGCATGAGGCTCAGCACATAGGGCTGGCGACCGGGGACGCGTGTAGCGTGATCCAGCGCCGCGATGGCCTGTTGGTATTCCCCGGCCTGCAATTTTATCTCTGCCAGCGAGATTTCCACTGCCATGGCGGCAGCGGGCTCAGCATCGCCTGCGCAGCGCAAATACTCGTGAACTTTATCGGTGTCCTGCAGCTGCGCACTGGAACGGGCCGCCAGCAAATAATTCAATAACGGGGCTTCACTGTTCTTGGCACCCTGCACCAACTGGCGCCGCGCAGTAAGCCAATTGCCCTCGATAAAACTGATGAGGCCGCGACTGCTGAGGCGCTGCGCCTTCCTGGATTTTCTCGCTCCCAGCCAGGACACCAGGCTGCGCTGGCCGCTGGAAACCTGGTATACCAGGCGCAGCAATAGAAAAACCACCAGGACCGACAGCAACAGTAACAGCGCCCCGACCCACAAGCTGGCCTCCAGCGTATAGTTGCCATAGGCCATCAACAGATAGCCGGGGTCGGTCTCGATAATCGCGACGATGCCTACACCAAGCAGCAGCGCCACAAGGGCGATGGCGAATAATTTACGCATGATTACTGCTCGCCTCCCGACTCTGCTCGCTGCTCGACAGCTGCATCCAGCGCCTGTTGTGAGCGGGAAATATTGGGCTGTGGTATTTGAATCGTAAGGGCTGCGAGTTGTGTTATCTGCGAGCCGATGGCTTTTGCGGCGACGGGATCAGAGTCCTCGAAGTGCAGTACCCACTGCTGCGCCTGTCCCAGACTCGCTGCGTAAAGTGCCTGGTTGCCCGAAAGCAGCGCTATCTGTGCCTGCTCCAGCAGCATGCGCAAATTCTGGCGCACCAGGCCTTCCCACTGCGGATCCATCAGTGCCTGCATGGGAACATCCCGCCTGCGAATGATGATGTAATCCGAGAGCTTCGCGAGCGCCGCCTGATAGCCCTGCCGCAGACGGCCGCGCCAATCGTCAGCCGCCTCCCGGCCGGGTGCCGCTGCGCGCTCCTTAAACTGGAAAATCACCAGCTTATCGGCCTGCTCTATCAACGCCGCGAGGCGCAGGTATATACCCTCCACATCCACTTCCGGGACTGCACGCAGCGCCGCGACATCGGCGGCGACTGCGGCGCGCACCGTGTGCAGGGTAGGATCATTGAGATCGCGCAGCACCGAGTCCGCACCGTTGAGCAGCGCCTGGGCTGCGACCGGATCACCGGCCATTACCAGGCGCTGGTTGGCCAGGCGCAACAGGTGCCCGGCTTCCGCCAGCAACCAGCTCTCGCGATCACTGGCACTGAAACGCGCCAGCTCCGCCTGCTGATCCGCCAATTGGGACTCCAGGGATTGTAGCCTGCGGGATTGTTTTGTGGCCTGTTCATCGATAGTCGCTTGCAAACCGTTGATACCGGCACTCAACTCCTGGCTCCAGCGCTGCGTCAACGCATCCAGATTGGTTTGCTTCTGCCCGGCGGCGACCTCCAGTGCGGTCAGGCGCTCCGTCATGGCCTTCTCCCTGGCCTGACCCTCCTGCAGCACCCACGCCGCTGCGCCCCCCAGGGCGACAACGAGTAGTAAAGCCAGCCACGCAACCGCCGCAGACAGACCCCCCGATTTTTTCGTGGCCTTGCCACTCAATTCTTCTGCAAATGCCACGGTTTCTGATGTCTCCTCAGGCTGGGCAAGGGTTTTTGATTCGGATTCACTCACTTTTTATTCTCCAGTACCGGGCCGCCACTCCTTGAGAGCACGCAGCATTGCCACATCCGAGGCATTCTCAGCGGTAATGATTTGGTCGAAACCGGCTTCACGAGCCATCATCGCAATACGCTCTGAGGGTACGATCAAGCCGACAGCTTTAAACTTAGAGGTTTCCGCCGGGCTAAGCAATAGCTGCAGGTTGGCGAGGCCTTCACCACTGCTAAGCAAAATAACGTCTATCTCCCAATGGGCTATTTGCGCCGCCAACTCGCCCTCCGGCAAATCCGGCAGTCCCCGGCGGTAACAGGCCAGTTCATCGACCAGCGCACCGCGCTGCAACAATTCCGTGCGCAGCGTATGGCGGCCGCCCTCTCCTTTGACAATCAGCACGCGCTGACCTTCCACGTTACGCAGATAGGGTAGGTCCAGCAAGCCTTCGCTACTCATGTTTGCGCCCGGCGTGACGGCATGAATACCGAAATCCTCCAGCCCGCGAGCCGTGGCGGCACCCACACCATACCAATTGATGCCCACCGGCAATTGCGGCCAGTAATCCGTTACCAGCGCCATACCAAAACGCACCGCATTGGCACTGATGAAAATAATATGCTGGTAATGATCCAGCTCCATCACCATATGGCGCTGGACCGCGGGCAACTCTGGCAGGCCGCTGAGCTCCAGCAAGGGCTGGCTGTGCGCCCGGTACCCTGCGGCCTCAAGCGCGGCACACAACGTGTCCGCCGCCTCGCCACGCGGGCGCGTGACCAGCACACCACGAACCGCTTCGTCGCTTCTAGTTGCCATACACCTCAGCCAAAATAGCCGCCGCACCCTGCTTCAACAATTCCTCAGCCACCCGAATGCCCAGCTGTTCCGCCTCGTCTGTCGGCGCTACTGCCTGCGCCCGCAATATCAGGGAGCCATCCGGCCTGCCCACCAGGCCGCGCAACGACAGTGCCCGGCCCTCATCCGTCAACTCCGCATAGCAGGCGATCGGCACCTGGCAGCCCCCTTCCAAACGACGATTCATCGCCCGTTCTGCGGTTACTCGCGCGGCGGTGGGTGCGTGGTGCAACGGCTGCAGCAGCGACCGTACATCGGCATCCGCACTGCGCAGCTCAATCCCGACAGCGCCCTGACCACCCGCAGGCAGTGAATCGCCCACAGGTATCCGCTGCGCAATACGCGCCTCGAACCCCAGCCGCAACAGGCCGGCACTGGCCAGGATGATCGCGTCATACTCACCCTCATCCAGCTTCCGCAACCGGGTATTGACGTTACCACGTAGAAAATTGACGACCAGGTCCGGGCGCCGCTCACGCAACTGGCACTCGCGCCGCAGGCTCGACGTCCCCACCACACTCCCCGTCGGCAGTGCATCCAGCGAGGGGAAGCGATTACTCACAAACGCATCGGACGGGTCCTCGCGCTCACAGATAACACCCAGGCAGAGCCCTGGCGGAAATTCCATGGGCACATCTTTCATCGAATGCACGGCGATATCTGCACTGCCATCGAGAAGCGCCTCTTCCAGCTCCTTGACGAACAACCCCTTGCCGCCGAGCTTGGCCAGCGGTGAATCCAGCAGCTGGTCGCCGCGCGAGGTCATCCCGAGCAATTGCACATCGAGACCGGGATGGGCCTGTCTCAGTGTGGTACGGACAAATTCGGCCTGCCACAGGGCCAGGGGGCTCTCCCGGGTGGCGATTGTCAGTTTGCGCGGCATGCTGGGGTTCCGTTGTTTCCTGTGGGCAATGATACCAGCCGGGCCGGGTATCAGCGACCGTCTTGGTGGTGTGTCTTGGTCGTGTGTCTTGGTCTTGTGTCTTCTGGTGAACCCGTCGAGATTAGAAGAGAGCTTCGCTGGACCCGCCGTGAACCCATCCATGGGGGCTTGAGCTCGGCATCCATGCCTCGCACAGTCCAGCGAAGCTCTCTTCTAATCCCGACTCCATCCCGCGCTGCACAATTTCACTCTCCACTACTTTGGATGAATTGAGGCAACCCCTCCTCTTCCAAAATGCTTCCACCACTCACTTTGTTTCTACGACCCTCTACGTGCACCAATCTTGAACTAATCGCCACTATCGAACGCAAGGAAGTCGGAGTCTGGAGCCGTCTATGGGGGTCGAGGCCAGGCTCTGGACTGTGCGAGGCAGGACGCCGAGCTCAAG